>DASXCU010000124.1:0-10935 GCA_036491035.1 Galbitalea sp.
GCCTCGAATACGCCGGGCAGGTGGTTCATGTACTTGCGGGTGTCCCAGTCCTCCTCGACCGGGAGCGGCGCGCGCTGCGCCGGTTCGTAGTCGTACCGCTTGCCCTTGTTGCCCACCGTGGTCTCGTTGCCGGCGACGCCGTAGATCGCGCGCAGGCCCGGCACCGCCGTCTGGATGCGGATGGCCTTGTAGCCCTTGTCGAGGTAGGACCGCACGTTGTCGAAGAGTTCGGGGAGGTCGCGTCCGGATGCGTGACCATACGCCATCAGCCCGGTTCGGGATGCGCCGCCGAGCAACTGGTACAGCGGCATGTTCGCGGCCTTCGCCTTGATGTCCCACAGCGCAACATCCACGGCGGCGATCGCGGCCATCGTCACCGGACCGCGACGCCAGTATGCACTGCGGTACAGGAACTGCCAGGTGTCCTCGATCTGGTGCGCATCGCGACCGATCAGCAGCGGCACAACGTGATCGCGCAGGTAGCTCACAACGGACAGCTCGCGACCGTTCAGCGTCGCATCCCCGAGACCGGTGAGACCGTCATCGGTCGTGAGCTTGAGGGTCACGAAGTTGCGGTCGGGGCTGGTGACGATGACCTCGGCGGATTCGATCTTCATTGAATGTTCTCCTTGTACCGCTCCCAGGCGGCGATCGTCTCTAACTCTGCCGTGCCGGGCGGCAGTCCCGCTTCCTTACGTTTCTCGACGACCGCACCGATGCGAGCGGGGATCTTCTGGCCGCCGCCCTGCGCGATCTGCTCGAGTCGATGCTCGATGCGCGGATTCTGCCAGCGCATGCGCAGCTGGTCCAGCCAGTGGTCCACGTCGGCGGCGGGGAGCGGCAGTACCTCCCGCGCCTCGGCCCACAGCTGTTCGACCTCCGCCGCGAGCGCGCCCCAGGCGTCGAAGACGGTCGCGAGGCCGAGCTCGAGGCCACGGTATGCGAGAAGCGAGTGTGCACCGTTCAACATCCACAGTTTGCGCTGCTCGTACGGTTCGACATCGTCGACAAACTGCGCGCCCGCCCTCTCCCACTCCGGGCGCCCCGCCGGGAAGTCGCCCTGCAGCACCCACTCGGTGAACGGCTCGGTGACGACGGGAACGGCGTCGTGCCAGCCGAGCAGGTCCTCGGCAATGGCGATATCGGCCGCCGTCGTGGCCGGCGTGATGCGATCAACCATGGTCGATACGAAGGAGACGTTGTCGCCGATCCAGGTCGCGAGGTCGGGATCGGCGAGAGCGAGGACCGCGTCCCGAATCACCTGGTCATTGGCTGGAAGGTTGTCGCACGGCACGATCGCGATCGGTCCGCCGCCGGCGTTGCGGCGAGCGTCAAGGCCATCCGTGAGGATCCTCGGCGGACGCGCATCGGCGAGGTAGCCCGCTTCCGTGACGGTCAGGGTGACCAGAGCAATTTGGGGATCCGATAATGCGTCGGGCGAGGATGCGACGACGCTTTCGACGAGCGTCACGGCGTCTGCCTCGGCCGCCCTGACGATCAGGCCATAGCGAAAGCCCTGCTCAGCGAGCTGCGGAACGATCCGACCGGACATCGCAACAATCCCCCAGTCCTCCGACGCCGCCTGCGTGTACCAGGCCTGATGCGAGCGCGCGAAAGCGCCGAGACCGAGGTGGGCGATGCGAGCTGTCCTGGTCATCCGCGGGCCGCCTCGTAGGCCTCGCGCACGAAGGCGAGGTTGGCGGCCGTACGCTCTTCGAGCGGCAACTCGGTGGAGAAGTCTTCGAGCGTGATCCAGCCGTCGTAGCCGAACTCGACCAGGTCGCGAACATACGCGGCGGCGTCTGCCTGACCATCCCGGAGCGTCGCCCATTCGTGGTGCCAGGCACCATCGGCGCCACGTACCCAGCTCACGTTCTTGATGTGCACGTGAGCGAGATACGGCCCGAGCAACTCGAACGCGCTCCGGTGTCGCTCCTGTCCCTCGATGACGAGGTTGCCAAGGTCATGGATGACGCCGACATGCGCGGGATCGAGACCGTCCACGAGCCGGACCGCCGCCGACGCCGATGCTGTGATCGTCTCGTGGTGCAGCTCGACCAGCGCGGTGACGCCGTGCTCTGCCGCACGACCCCCCACCCATTCGAGGTCGGCGCGTGCCGCCGAGAAGAGCTCGCGGTAGTCGCCCTCGTCGGTGTGCGGCATCGTGACTCGCACACGTTCGGCGCCGAGAGCGGCCGTGGCGGCGAGCATCCGTTCGACGTCCTCGTGGTTGTCGCAGCGCGCGTAGCCACCGAGTCCCGAGAACCCGAGGCCGGCATCGCGGGTGATCTGCGCGATCCGGGGCAGGGACTCTTCGAGCCCGGTCAGCGGCCAGCTCGCGCGATTTCCCGCCCAGAACCCGGGAGGATCGCCCGCAACCTGGTCGGTGATGCGCCATTCGATGCCGTCCCAGCCCTGCGCAGCGAGAATGGATGCGGCCTCCGCCGGACTCCATTCCGGCGTGGACGCCGTGAATACCGAGAACCTCACGCGCTCTCCCCCGTTCGCACGACGACATCGTCATGCAGTCCCTCGAGGACGTCGCTTACTGCGATCGGCCGGCCGAGCGTGGCCGACACGTAGAGCGCGCGGATGACGGCGAGCGCGAGCACCGCATCCTCGACTCTCACTCCCGGCGGCCGGCCGTTGCGGATCGCCTCGGTGACATCGACGTACTGCCGGTAGTGGCCGCGCACGAATGCGTCGGAGGCTTTCGGATTGCCGCGAAGCTCCTCGGCGGGCACGAAGGCCGCCGCGACGTTGCCCTCCTGCTCGCTCGCCGCGCTCGCGAAAAACAGGAGTTGATCCTCCTCGATGATCGCCGAGCCCGTCGAGCCGTGCACCTGCAGACGAGTGCCGACATTGGGATACGCGGCCGTGGTCGCGTGGACGATGCCGAGCGCACCCGATTCGAAGCCGATCGTGGCGACCAGAGTGTCCTCGACCTCGATGCGCTCGTGAGCGAGCGTCGCCGTGCGAGCGCTCACCTCGACCGGTCGACCGAAGATCCACAGCAGCAGGTCGATCGTGTGAACGCCCTGGTTCATCGCGGCGCCGCCGCCATCCAGCTCCCAGGTTCCGCGCCATCCGGCGGAGTCGTAGTACGCCTGATCGCGCCACCACGCGATCGACGCGATGCCGCTCGTCAACCGGCCCAGCTCACCCGTCACCACGGCATTCCGGATCACCACGCTCGACGGATCGAAGCGATGCTGGCTGACCACGGAGACGAGCAGGCCGTTCGACGCGGCCTCATCCGCCAGTCGCTGGATCTGGCGTGCTCGCGGTAGCGAGACATCCACTGGTTTCTCGATGAACACGTTCGCGCCGGCGGCGAGGGCCTGCTCGGCCAGCGTGACGTGCAGACCACTCGGAGTGCAGATCACGACCAGATCGATGTGGCCGGCGCTGATTGCGTCGGGAAGTGAGGAGAACACGGATGGACGCGGTCGCCCCTGGGTCTCGATGTGCCCAGCGAGAGCATCGGATGCGGGCGCATCGACATCCACGAGCGCGACGATCGACAGGTCGGGGATGCGCGCAATCGCGTCCGCGTGCGTGTAGGCGATCGTGCCGCAGCCGACGATCGCGACGGACAGGACGTCGGTCATACGAGCTCGATCCCCAACTCGTCGGTCATCCCTCGGAACGCGCGAGCGGCTCGACCGAACGCGGCGGCTCCGGAAAATCCGCCGAGCGCCGAGGCCTCGGCCAGGTGGGGCTCGAGCGAGGCGAATCCGCTGTAGCCGTCGGTGCGGAGCGCCGCGAGCGTCTCCCTGAGTTGCCCGTCGCCCTCGCCGGTCGGCACCACCTCGCCCGTCTCGGCGAGGGCGTCCTTCACCTGCAGGTAGACGAGGTGGGGTCGCAGCAGCGCATAGCCGTCGGTGAACGGGCGAACACCGACCTGCACGTAGTTGGCGCTGTCCCACGCCACCTGCAACGAGGACGAGCCCACGGACTCGATGATGTCGAGCACGCGCTCCGGAACATCGCCGTAAATGTCCTTCTCGTTCTCGTGCACGAGCGTGACGCCTTCACGCTCGGCCAGGTTGGCGAGCGCCCGCATCCGAGCGAGGACGGCGTCGCGCGAGTCCCGCGCGTTGTAGAAGGAGAAGATTCGGATGTACGTCGCGTCCAGTTCGTGCGCCGCCACGATCGCTCGTCCGAGTCGCTCCACCTCGTGCTCGATCGGAAGCGCGACATCCACCTTGCAGATCGGAGACGCGATCGCCGAGACCGTCATGGAGCGCTCGACAAGGACTCGCTTCAGTTCGGTCAGCTGATCTCGGGAGAAGTCCACGACGTTGGTGTCCCATGCACTGCGCACCTCGATCGCCCGCGCACCGAGTGACTGCAACACCGCGACCTGCACCGCGGGGTCGGCGTCGATCTCGTCGCCGAATCCGGAGAGTTGCCAGTTCACGGGCGTCATGTGCCTCAGGTTAGGGCGAATGGCAATTGCTGGCAATTGTTTGCCAGATGTTGCCAGCACTGATTAGCTGGGCGCATGGCGGGACCGACGATCGCAATGGTGGCTGAACGAGCCGGTGTCGCCACGTCGACCGTGTCTCGCGCGCTCACCAACCCCGACCGCGTCAGTGCTGAGACGCGTCGCCACGTCGAAGAGGTCGCGCGGCAGCTCGGCTACATCGCGCCCCGACGCACCCGCACCCGCGCCGTGGCCGTACTGGTCGCCGACATCGGCAATCCGTTCTACTTCGACGTCATCCGGGGCACCAATCGACAGTTGCGCGCTGCCGACTACACGCAGATTCTGCTCGACACCGAGGAATCGACCGACCTGGAGGCGGATCTGGTCGAACGGATGCGCCCCGGCATCGACGGGGTCATCCTCGCCGCATCCCGGCAATCCGACCGCGCGATCACGGCACTCGCGCACACACTTCCCCTAGTCGTGATCAACCGCCACATCGCCGGCGTTCCGACCGTCGTAATGGACACCGGGTCCGGGATGACGCAGGCGCTCGAGCACCTCGTCTCCCTGGGGCACCGCGACATCGTGTATCTCGAGGGTCCGACGCGATCCTGGGCCAACGCCGCCCGGTGGAAGACGCTGACCGTCGCGGCCGACACGCACGGCATCACGCTTCGCAAGCTCGGGCCGTTCTCGCCGGCCCGCGAATCCGGTCCGGTGGCCGCCGACGCGCTCGTCAACTCCGGTGCAACCGCTGCGATTGCCTTCAACGACCTGCTGGCAATCGGCGTCATCGAGCGACTGATCGAGCGAGGCATCCCGGTTCCCGGCCAGCTCAGCGTTGTCGGCTGTGACGACATCTTCGGCGCGGACCTCACGTCCCCCTCGCTGACCACCGTCACCACTCCGATCGAGCAGGCCGGGCGAGCGGCCGTCAACCTGCTCCTGGCCGCCATCGAGTCGCGGCCAGGAGCCGGACGTGACGCCGTGCTGCTCCCCACCCACCTGACCGTGCGCGACTCGACAGGACCCCGACGATGATCTCTTCCGACCGACTGTTCCCCAGCGACCCCGCGACCCGGGACGTCGCGCGCCGACTGTACGAGTCGGTGGCGAGCGCGCCCATCCTCTCCCCGCACGGCCACGTGGATGCCCACACGCTGCTGACGAACGAACCGTTCCCCGACCCGGCCGCGCTGCTGGTCACGCCCGACCACTACGTAACGCGACTGCTGCACGCGAACGGCGTGAGTCTCGATCGGTTGCGCCCTCCGACACCCTCCCGTGAGATCTGGGCCGAGCTCTGCTCGCGCTGGCACCTGTTCGCCGGAACGCCCGTTCGTTACTGGCTGAAGACCCAGCTCGTCGATCTGTTCGGCGTAACGGCGACGCCGAGCGCCGCTAACGCGAACGAGCTCTACGACGAGCTGGCCGCGAAGCTCGCGACCGACGAATTCCGTCCGCGCGCGCTGTTCGAACGGTTGGGCCTCCGCGTGCTGGCAACAACGGACGACCCGGCGGATGACCTCGCGGCACATCGAGCTCTTCGAGACGACCCGACGTTCGAGGGGCATGTCGTCCCCACGTTTCGGGCCGACCGCTACATGAATCCCGCGCTGCCCACCTGGGCCGCAGCCCTCGACGAGCTGAGCGCAGCGAGCGGCATCGACTGCGGCAGCTATGCGGGGCTCCTGGATGCCCTCCGAGCCCGACGGCGATTCTTTATCGACAACGGCGGCACGTCCACCGACTCCGGAGTCGCGGATGCCGGCAGCGAGCCGCTCGCGGACGCCGTGTCTGAGCGCATCCACGCCGCGGCCCTCGCGGGCATCCTGAACGACGAGGACGCGGTCGCCTACCGTCGTAACCTCCTCTACCGGTTCGCGGAAATGTCCACCGACGACGGCCTGGTGATGCAGTTGCACCCGGGCGTGATCCGCAACCACCACGCCCCGACGCTCGAGAAGTATGGTCCGGACACCGGGCACGACCTGCCGGACGTCGCATCCTTCACTCGGCCACTGCAGCCGCTTCTGCGCGACTTCGGTACGAACCCCAACCTGCACCTGGTTCTGTTCACGGTGGACGAGACCGCATTCGCACGCGAGATCGGCCCGCTCGCCGGGTTCTATCCGACGGTGTACGCGGGGGCGCCGTGGTGGTTCCTCGACAGCCCGGCCGGGATCGCGCACTATCGCGCCGCAATCACCGACTCCGCCGGGTTCTCGAAGACCAGTGGATTCATCGACGACACCCGTGCGTTCTGCTCTATACCGGCGCGGCACGACACGTCGCGCAGGGCCGACGCGGCCTTCCTCGCGGGGCTGGTGACGACCGGGCAACTCGAGGAGGACGAAGCCGCGGTGATCGCGCGGGAGCTCGTTCGCGACATCCCGGCCCGCACATTCAAGCTCGAACGCTTTTTGGACTGAGCATTTCGCGGAATTATTCGCGAAAGCAGTTCGGGCGCGCCTCCCCAAACGGGGGGTATCCGTGCCCGAAAATCTAAGAACCATGTTGGCACCCACGCACGTATCGGTTTCCGGCTCGAGCGGACCGCCCGGCTGATGGACACGAGCAGAATGCACCCCGACAGGCTGCTTCCCCCGGATCACTACACGCGCACCGTCGCGCGCCGGCTCTACGACCACGTCAAGGCGGAGTCGATCCTTTCCCCGCACGGCCACGTCGACGCCCGTGCGCTCGCCGACGACCGACCGTTCGCCGATCCCGCCGAACTCCTCGTTTCGTCCGATCACTACGTGACCCGCCTGCTGCACGCCAACGGCGTAGCGCCGGATCGACTCCGTGCACCCGCCGACCCGCGAGAGATCTGGCGCGAGCTGACCACCCGCTGGCACCTGTTCGCTGGCACACCGGTGCGGCACTGGCTCGAGAGCGAGCTCGTTGACGTGTTCGGGATCGACGCCGTTCCGTCGGCCCAGACGTCGGACCTCATCTACGACACGCTCGCGGAGGCGCTCGAGTCACCGGCGTTCCGACCGCGGGCACTGTTCAAGCGCTTCGGTATCTCCGTACTCGCGACGACGGATGACCCCGCCGACGACCTCGAGGCGCACGAGGAACTCGCGGAAGACCCGACCTTCACCGGCCACGTCCTGCCGACCTTCCGGGCCGATCGGTACATGGATCCCGGTAACCCGGACTGGCGCATCTACCTGCTGGAGCTGGCGCAGGCCAGCAACATCGACTGCTACACGTACCTCGGCCTGCTGGCAGCGCTCCGCAACCGGAGAGAGTTCTTTATCGAGCACGGAGCGACCTCGACCGACTCCGGTCTTCCGGATGCCGGGGCTCTGCCGCTCTCGAACGCCGACGCGGAAAGAATCCACGCCGCGCGGCTCAAGGGCACCATCTCCGTCGCGGACGCGGTCGCCTACCGCCGCAACATGCTGTACCGCCTCGCGGAGATGTCCACCGAAGACGGGCTCGTCATGCAGCTGCACCCCGGAGTGCTGCGCAATCACCCGCAGCCGACGAACGACGAGTACGGCCCGGACAACGGGCACGACCTTCCGGACTACACCAGCTACAGCCGTCCGCTGCAGCCACTCCTGAACGACTTCGGGACGCATCCGAACCTGCACCTGGTGCTGTACACGGTCGATGAGGCCGCGTTCTCCCGGGAAATCGGACCGCTCGCCGGCATCTACCCGAGCGTGTTTGCGGGTACACCGTGGTGGTTCCTCGACAGCCCCGCGGGGATCGCTCGCTACCGGGCGGCGGTCACCGACACCGCGGGTTTCGCGAAGACGAGTGGATTCGTCGACGACACCCGCGCGTTCTGCTCGATCCCCGCGCGCCACGACATCGCGCGGCGGGCGGATGCGTCGTTCCTGGCGGGACTGGTGATGACCCACCAGATCAGCGAAAACGAAGCGGCCAACATCGCGACCGCGCTCGTGCGGGTCATTCCGGCTCGAACGTTCAAGCTCGAGAAGTACCTGAAATCCGCCGCAGCCCCGCGCGTGGAGAAGAACTCGCGGTTCGCGCCGCCCGAGCTGGTGCAACCACAGTCACAACCGGTTCTGGCACCGGCGCACACCTCGGCGGCGTAAAGGTTTCGCGTGCCGGCTCAGCCCTTGTGGTGCGGGCCGAGACCGACCGCGGGAAGCACGACCTGGTCGAGGATCTTGACCAGGAAGTCGCGGTCTACCGGCCTGCCCAGCATCATCGTGCGGTAGGTCACCATCGAAGGGCTGATGTTCGCCACGAACGGGATGTCGATGTCGGCGCGGATCTCGCCGCGATCGATCGCGCGCTGCAGGAATCGGCGGTTGACCTCCGCGCGCGGTGCAACGACGGCCGCGCGTGCAGCCTCGGCTAGCTCCGGATTGCGGGAGATCAGCGAGATGAGGCCTGCCATGACGCGCATCTTGTGCTCCACATCCCGGATCGTCGGCGGCTTCATCATGGAGAGGAAGTCGCCGCGCAACGTGCCGGTATCGGGCAGCCGATCGAAGTCGATGTCGCTGTTCTTCATGCACGCGACGGCGTCGATGACCAGTTCGGTCTTGGACGGCCAACGGCGGTACAGCGTCGCCTTGCCTGCCTTCGCTCGCGCGGCGACCATGTCGATGGTCATGCCCTCGTAGCCGACTTCGGCGAGAACGTCGAGCGCGGCATCCAGAATGTCGGCGTCACGTGTTACATCTAGAGGACGGCCCAGCTTGTTGGCGGGCCGCTCTTCGAGGTCGAGCTGCGTCATTGCGGCTTTCTCCCTTTCGTTATGAGCCAATTGTACCGCTGGGGTTCTCCGGTGCGCTTGTTCGCCGTGGGCTAAATTCGAGACTGGTCATTTCTGGAACGTTTAAGTTCCGGAACTGTCCGGTACCGTATATAGTACCCACATGTCTTCTATTTCGCAGAACACTGCACCCGGCCGCATGGCACCCAATCGCTGGTTGACCCTCACGACCGTCGCACTCGCGCAGCTCATGGTCATCCTCGACTCCACCGTCGTGAATATCGCACTCCCGTCTGCCCAGGCCGACCTCGGCTTCAGTAACGGTGACCGCCAGTGGGTCGTCACCGCCTACTCGCTCGCCTTCGGCAGCCTCCTTCTGCTCGGTGGCCGCATCGCCGACCTGATCGGTCGTAAGCGCGCGTTCGTCATCGGCCTCATCGGCTTCGCCGCGGCATCCGCCCTCGGTGGCGCCGCCCCGGACTTCGGGCTTCTCGTCGCCGCCCGGGCACTGCAGGGAGCGTTCGGCGCACTGCTCGCACCGACCGCACTCTCCGTGCTCACCACGACGTTCACCGTCCCGAAGGAGCGCGCTCGCGCATTCGGCATCTGGGGTGCTATCGCCGGAGCCGGCGGCGCGATCGGGCTTCTGCTCGGCGGATTCCTGACCCAGGACATCAACTGGCGCTGGAATCTCTACATCAACGTCGGCATTGCCATCGTCGCCCTTCTCGGTGCTGCTGCGTTCGTCCCCTCGCAGGTCCGCACCGGCGAGCGTCCGAAGCTCGACATCCCCGGAACCGTTCTGGTGTCGGGCGGCCTGTTCTTCCTGGTTTACGGATTCTCGAACGCGTACACCGACGGCTGGGGCAACTTCGATAGCTGGGGAATGCTGGTCGCGGCCGGCGTGCTGCTGATCGGGTTCGCTGTCTGGATCAGCCGGGCGAGGCACCCGCTTCTGCACCTGTCCGTCATCCTGGACCGCAACCGTGGGGCCGCCTACTCGGCGATCCTCCTCGCCGCGGTCGGAATGTTCGCGCTATTCCTCTTCGTGACGTACTTCCTGCAGACCGGCCTGCACTACACACCGATCCAGACCGGCCTGTCATTCCTGCCCATGGTCGGGATGCTCGTGATCGCGGCGCAGCTCGGAACCAACTTCTTCGTGCCGCGGTTCGGCCCGAAGGTGCTTGTCCCGATCGGAATGTTGCTCGCAGCGACCGGGATGCTGCTGCTCACGCGGCTCGACCTGACGAGCAACTACGTGCCGGACGTCATGGTGCCGCTTATGATCATGGGCTTCGGGATGGGAACGATCATGCCCGCCTCGATGCAGACCGCCACGCTCGGTGTCGACCGCCAGTACGCCGGGGTCGCCTCGGCGCTCGTGAACACCAGCCAGCAGGTGGGTGGATCGGTGGGAACCGCGCTGCTCAACACGCTCGCGGCCTCCGCCGTCACGGCCTACATCGCAGACCACGCCCCGGCGACGCCCGCCGTCGCCGCGCAGGCCGCCATCCACAGCTACGCGCTTGCGTACTGGGTGGCCGCGGGAGTGTTCACCGGTGGTGCGGTACTGACGGCGCTGCTGTTCCGTCGCCGCAGCCAGGGCCTCGCGCTGCACAACGCGCACACGACCGCCACCGGCCGCGTGACCGTGCAGCCGGAGCCGGTCGCCGCGCACTAGCCAGCTCGGCTCGACTGTCACAAATGGTTGGTATCCGCTTCCGGATTCCAACCATTTGTGTCATCTGGCCCGGGCGATTAGCTCAACAAAGCCAACTTGCCACCGGGG
>DASXCU010000125.1:0-22560 GCA_036491035.1 Galbitalea sp.
TCGGCGACCGTGCCGCGCAGGCCGACGACATCCTCGGCTGTGTAGTCCCGCTGGATGCCGTTCCACCGCGCGGATGTCTTCCACTCGGTCTCGAGTTCGGTTGCGGTCTGGGTCTGGTCGCCCGGCCTGGTGCTCATGAGAAGTTCTCCCTTTTGTTCGTCCTTTTCCCACTCTGCGGCGGTCGCAACCTTTCTTCGCCAAACTTCTCGCCAGAAAAACCCGTCTTCTTCTATTTCCCGAAAGAGCAGCGGATGACACAGTGGAGGTATGGGTACGGACGCGCTTCCCCTCGATCAGGCTGAGGACATGCTCGATTCACTGACGATCGGTCGTCGCATCCGAGCGCTGCGCACGGAACGCGGGATGACGCTCGACGAGCTCGCCTCGGCGCTCGATCGCGCGCCGTCCCAGTTGTCGGTCATCGAGAACGGCAAGCGTGAACTCAAGCTCAGCGAGCTGCAAAAGCTGTCCCGCGCGCTCGGCGTCACAGTCGACCAGTTGCTCACCGCGGAGGCGCCGACCGAGCGTGCAGCGCTGGAGATCGCGCTCGAACGCGCCCAGCGCGGTCCGCTCTACGCGTCGCTGCGCCTTCCGTCGCTGCCCGTGCGCAAGTCCCTCAGTGATGACGCCATCCGGACCATCCTTCAACTGCACGGGGAGCTCGAGCGCCTGCACAGCCAGCGGGCGGCAACCCCCGAGGAGGCCCGTAGGGCTAACACCGCGCTGCGTCGAACGATGCGCGCCCGCAACAACTACTTTCCCGAGCTGGAGCAGACCGCGCGCGAGCTGCTCGCGGCAGTGGGGCACAACGGCGGCCCGCTCTCTCAGCGAGTCGCATCCGATCTCGCTACCCACCTCGGCTTCACGCTGCACTACGTGAGCGACCTCCCCATGTCGACGCGCAGTGTCACCGACCTCGAGCACGGGCGCATCTACCTGCCGGTTACCGAGGTGGGTGGAACCGACCAGCGTTCGACCCTGCTCCAGGCGCTCGCGACGCAGGTACTGGGAATCACGGAACCCGCCGACTACGAGGAATTCCTGCGGCAGCGCGTCGAGACGAACTACCTGGCCGGCGCCCTCATGGCGCCCGAGTCGAGCGCGATCGAGTTCCTGGCCGCGGCGAAGGAGCGTCGCGAACTCTCGGTGGAGGACCTGCGCGACGCGTTCGCGGTGACCTACGAGACAGCGGCCCACCGGTTCACCAACCTTGCGACGCAGCACCTCGGCATCCCGGTGCACTTTCTCAAGGTGCACGAGACGGGCACGATTTCGAAGGCCTACGAGAACGACAACGTGCGGTTCCCGACCGATGTGCTGGGAGCCATCGAGGGGCAGCTCGTCTGTCGCTACTGGAGCGCGCGCCAGGTGTTCGACATCGCGGACCGGTTCAGCCCGTACCACCAGTACACGGACAAGCCGACGGGAACCTACTGGTGCACGTCACGCATCCAGTCGACTTCTCGCGGGGCCTTCTCGGTGAGCGTTGGTACGCCCTTCGCGCACGTAAAGTGGTTCCGAGGTCGCGACACGACGAACCGGTTAACGTCGACCTGCCCGGATGAGAACTGCTGCCGTCGGGCGCCGGTGTCCCTCGCCTCGCGCTGGGAGGGTCATTCGATCCCGAGCGCTCGCCTCAACAGTTCACTGCTTGCGGCCATGCCGACTGGTGTGTTTCCGGGCGTCGACAACACGGACGTGTACCAGTTCCTGGAGAGCCACGCCCCGGTCTTGAGTTAGCGGCGACTGGCGCACTGTGTCGCTGGCGCGCCACGTCGATATAGTATTGGCAAACCCGTCAACGGGTAAACAATATGATCTGTGGAAGAGCGGTTCCAGTGGCATACGTGCTCGACACACCCCGGCTGGCGAGCCTGCCCGTGGCCGGTTCCAACGATCGATTCCCCGTGCGTCGCGTCTATTGCGTAGGACGCAACTATGCCGATCACGCCGTCGAGATGGGGGCGGATCCAATGCGCGAGCCGCCGTTCTTCTTCTCGAAGCCCACGGACGCGGTTTTTGCGGTCTCCGAGGGAGTAGGCGGGATCATCGCTCCGAGCGAGGTTCCGTATCCACCGCAGACCCGGGACCTTCAGTTCGAGATTGAACTCGTGGTCGCGATCGGGCGCACGGCGGAATCGGTTTCGGCAGCCGAAGCCCTGGACGCAGTCTGGGGGTACAGCGTAGGTGTCGACCTCACGCGACGAGATCTGCAGAACGTCGCCAAGGAGTCCCGGCGCCCTTGGGATCTTTCGAAGGGATTTGACGCATCCGGTCCGTGTACGCAGGTCGTACCCGCCGGCTCGTTGGGACATCCGTCGGTGGGAGCCATCTGGCTTTCCGTCAATGGTGACATGCGACAGCGCGGCGACCTTGCCGACCAGATATGGTCGGTGGGCGAGGTCATCTCTCACTTGTCGATGTCAGTTCGACTTCTTCCCGGCGATCTCATTTTTACGGGGACCCCGGCAGGCGTTGGGCCGATTTCACCCGGGGACCACGTGGTGGGTGAGGTAGACGGGGTGGGTCGACTGGAATTCACGGTCGTATGACTGTCGCGATTGGTAACCGAAACCTCAGACCATTGCGCACTCGCGGTCGTGGGGGGAAACACCACGGGAGTTGTAGAGTGTGGACGTTCGAGCAGCGTTCGACGCCGCAAGCCACTCACCGATGCCTGCTCGTCGCGACCCGTAACGCCCAGAGGCAGTCCGTTCGTCGAGGGAGGCACCATTAGCGAGCGCTCTACCAGACTGCCGTTGGCGGACAAGGTATACGAGATTCTTCTTGAACAGTTCATGGATGGCACCCGCGGAGCGGGCGAGCCACTCAATATCGCAACGTTGTCGCGTGAACTCGACGTGAGCCAGACGCCCATTCGCGAGGCTTTGGCACGCCTCGAGCACACCGGGCTGGTTCGACGCGAGGCGCTCAAGGGCTACAGCGTTGCGCCGCTCTTTACGGAGAACGATCTGCTTTCATTGCGTGCCGCACGCGTAGTACTCGAGCCCGCGATGGCGGTCGAGGCAGGCAGGAACGTGACGGCGGCGTTTCTCAACACGTTGCTCGAGACAATCGAGGTTTTGGATGCCGTGTCCGGTTCGAATACCGACACGCGCACGTTTCCGCGCTTCTGGTCTGCGGATGAGAAGTTTCACACCGCGATTGCCGCACAGTCCGGCAATCAGTTTCTCGCGATGGCGTACTCCGCCCTCGGGGGCCAGGTGCAACGATTCCGACTTTTCGCCGAACTGGGAACCTCAGATGCCCGATTCGCGGCCATCGAACACCGCAGAATCTACGATGCCTTTGTACGCAATGATCCGGTGGACGCGGCTGAGCAGATGCGCCGGCACGTCAGTGACGCCGGAACACGGGCCCTGAAGGACCTTGGCGCGCTTGAACATCCGGGAGTGCACGAAATCGTGCACTGACATTGGCAGCAACACTTCGACTACAGGAGTTCCGGCTCCGAGAGACTGCGCACCACTTCGAACAGTGCGGCGTGATCGAGTTCACCGTATCCACGGGTTCGCGCCGAGGACATCAGTTGAGCCACGAGGGCGCTGACAGGCAGCGCGAGCCCCGCAGTTCGCGCTGATGCAAGCGCGATTCCAAGGTCTTTGTCGTGGAGCGCGAGTCTGAAACTCGGCGCGAAGGTCCGATCGAGCATCGGCTTAGCTTTCCTGGTGAGAACAGTGCTCGCGGCCAGCCCCCCTGACAGAACCTCGATGGCCGCTTCGAGGTTAACATCGTGTGCCCCGAGGAATACGATCGCCTCAGCGAGGATCTCGATGGCACCACCGACAATCATCTGATTTGCGGCCTTGACCGTTTGCCCGCTACCGGAGCGTCCGACTCGAACCACGGTCTTGCCAACCAGATCGAGGACGTCGCGCGCACGCCGGAAGGCGTCCTCTTCGCCTCCGACCATCACCGCGAGAGAGCCGTCGCGCGCGCCCTGCACTCCACCGGACACCGGCGCATCCAGCACATCCAGATGATGGAGTCGCGCCTCCGCCGCGAGCCGGACCGATGCCGCCGGCGCGATGGTCGAGAAGTCGATCGCCAGCGTGCCCGGTCGCATGTTTTCGAGCACTCCATCCGGTCCCTCCATTACGGCCAGGACATCCGGAGTGTCCGGAAGCATCGTCACCGCGATGTCGGCATCCCGCACGGCGGTCGCGATGTCGGGCGCAGCGTGGCCGCCACGGCGCTCGAGCTCGAGAGTGGGTTCGGGGCTGCGGTTGTATCCGGTCACAGTGATCCCGCCACGGACCAGGTTCTCGGCCATCGGTGCGCCCATAGCGCCCAAGCCAATAAACGCGAGTTTCATAGTTGACCTTCCTTTGTTCCCAGTTACGAATGCCCCTTGTCGAAGAGCCGCGGAATGAGTTGACGACCCATCGTCAGCGCTATACTATTGCCACACTGACCGCAAACGACGGCGAACTACAGCCCGATAAACATCAAGGAAAGCAATGAAGCTTCGTCCTAATCGCATGCGCGACCTCCTTCGCGAGGATCGGCCACTCATCGGCGGCCACGCCATTTTTAGCGATCCTGCATACGTCGAATTCCTGGCCTACTGCGGTTTCGATTGGATCTTCATCGACGGCGAACACTTGGGAACGAGCGTGCAGGGTTGCTACGACCTGGTCCGTGCTGCTGATGCCGTCGGTATGGCATCCGTCGTGCGCGTATCCACCAAAAACGTGCACTCGCACATCGCGTTCGCGGAGACGGGCGTCAACGCGCTAATGATTCCGCACCTCATCACCGCAGAGGATGCGGTCGACCTGAAGGCGTCGCTCCGCTTCCCGCCGATGGGGAAGCGAGGCATTGCCGGCAATACACGGACATCGAACTATGGTCTGGGCCACACTGCCAGGGAGTACCTGGAAGACGTCGATACCGCCATCATGGCGGCGGCAATGATCGAAGAAGAGAGCGCAGTTCACAACCTCCCCGCAATCATCGCGACGGGTGACGTGGAGTTGTACTCCATCGGCACTTCGGATCTCGCAGGGTCGATGGGTCTCTCGGGCCAGACCACACACCCCCGCGTGACTGAGGCCTATGAGCTCGCGGTCAAAACGCTCGCCGATGCAAAGCAGATCTTCTCCGCTCCCGCAGCCACCCCGGAAGCTGCGCAGAAGGCGATCGCGGCAGGAGCCCGGCTCATCCTCGCCAGTACACCGCAAATCATTGGTAATCGCCTCACCGAGTTTGCTGCAGCGTGTCGCTAGGCAGGCAGCAAGACCGACACACAGATCCGCCCGTCCCTAGCGATCTACACGGGCAGTGCCGAACGAGAAATGTAAGCGCCATCCCCACACAGAGAAATTGGAGAAGTCCAGCATGAAGCGCAAGTTCCCGAGACTGGTGGCCAGTTCGGCCGCCGTCATAACTGTGGCGGTGCTGTTGGCCGCCTGTTCCTCCGGTACGCCGGCATCGAAAACAACCGCCTCGGCGTCGAGCGGTCCTAACCTATCCGGTACCTCCCTGACGTGGTACTCGACCATCCAGGCTCAGGATGCCCAGCCAATCATTGACGCCTTCAAGGCCAAGACGGGCGTCACCGTCAACCTCTACACGGCAGCGACACCGGACCTGTTCCAGAAGTTCGAGCAGGAAGAGGCGAGTGGTCGTCACACGGCCAGCGTGTTCTCGACCACGAACGGTACGAACGTTCGCGCCGCCACAGATGAGGGCTACTTCTCGCCGCTTCCCGCTTCGATTGCGAAGACCTTTCCGAAGGCCGACATCGACCCCGCTAACAAGTGGTTCGCAACCCGCGTCACAGTAATGGCCTTCGCCTACAACTCGCAGCTTGTAACGGGCTCCAACGTTCCCAAAACATGGACTGACCTACTTAAGCCGTACTGGAAAGGCAAGCTCAATATCACGGACCCGCAGCTGACAACGACCGGCTACTTCATCGACTGGCAGCTCTCGCAGGCAAAGGGTCTGGGACTGAGCTTCCTAAAGAAGCTTGGCGCGCAGAAGCCCGCCATCGTGGCCCACTCCGGTCAGCAGGTCAACAACGTTATTGCGGGGGACGAGTACGCGGCGATCACGTCGGATGACGCAGTGTGGCCGGAAATCGCAACGGGCGCCCCGATAAAAATGGTCTATCCGTCGAAAGGTGTCGGTGACTACACGGACTATAACTCCCTGGTGAAAGGCGGCCCCAACCAGGCTGGCGCCAAGGCCTTCCTTGAGTTCCTAGCTTCCGAGACGACCGGAAAACTGTTCGCCGCCGGTGGCGCCTACAGCCCGTTGCCCTCGGTTGCTGCGGCCCCGGCCGGTCGGCCAGCGCTCAAGAGCCTAAATCTCTTCCCCGCGGACACGATCAAGGCGCTCGATGTACAGACACAGTTCCTCAACCAACTGCAGCAATACGGCCTCGCCACAACCACGCAGTAGTAGTCCGACCCAAGACTGCTGTGGCTGCCATTCGCACGACACTGATCGGCGAATGGCAGCTGCAGCACTCTTCCACATTGCGAGCGAACGAAAGAAGCGGTCGAAGTTGTGACCACCCAGAGTGAAAGCCTCATGGCACCGGGCAGACGTGCGCCATCGTCAGCGCGTAATGCATTGTCGGCAGTAGCCAGAGTGCTACCCGCAGCACCTGCTGTTCTGCTGCTCCCGATCGTTCTCATCCCGATCGGCTACCTCATATATGGCTCGTTCCGTTCCGCTGCGCCGGGCCTCGGTGGCACGTGGACCCTCGATAACTGGCGGGCGGTACTTACGGCGAGCTTCGCGCAGCTGGCCATGAACAGCCTCATCGTCGGCGTTGGGTCGACGATTCTCGCCTTCGTGATCGCGGTGATTCTCGCCCTGTGCGTTACCCGCTTCAAGATCCCCGGGGCTCGCTGGCTTGACACTGTCATCGTTACGCCGGCGTATCTCCCGCCGTTCGTCGGAGCCATCGCGTTCGTCTTCCTGCTGTCTCCACGAATTGGTGTTCTGAACAAACTGATGGGGAACATCGGAATCCCGCCGTTCCAGATCTACTCGATTCAAGGCATCATCCTCGTGATGGGTCTGTACGCTGCTCCACTCGCGTATCTGTACCTGCGGCCCGCGTTTCTCGCCATGGACTCGTCGCTGGAGGAGGCGGCTCGGGTTTTCGGGGCATCTCCGTTCGCGACGATGAGGCGTGTGATTCTGCCGATTGTGAAGCCCTCGCTGCTTGCCTCTCTCATGATCCTGTTCATCAGCGCGATCGGCGAATTCGGAATACCGGGCATCCTTGGCACTCAGGCCAACGTGAATGTCATTGCCACCCAGGTATTGATCGACACTACGACCAAGACGCCATCCCAGCCGGGACAGGCATCCGTACTCGGCCTGATTCTTGCCGTCATCACGCTGGCGCTGCTCTACGTGAACAGTCGGCTGACGAGAAACCAGAGCTTCACCACAGTCGGTGGTCGGATCAGTGGTCGTGAGGCGACCCATTCCAAGCTGGTTCGTGGAATCGGCCTGGCCTTTTGCCTCATTTACGTCATTGCTGCCCTGGTGCTTCCGGTCGGGATCCTCATCATCGGATCCCTTCAGCCCTACATCTCTCCCACACTCAGCAGCGGCTGGACGCTCAACAATTACACGGCAGTTTTCCAGTACCCCAACGCGACGACCTCCATCGTCAACAGCATCGTCCTCGCGGTGCTTGCCGCGATCATCGCGGTAATCCTCTCGGTCGCGCTCGGCTACCTGGTCGTGCGCAGGGGCGGGCTGCTCGGCCGCATCGTCGATCAGATTGCCGCGTTGCCACTCGCGGTACCGCACGTCGTTTTTGGTCTGGCCCTGCTATGGCTGTGGGTGGGTATCCCCTTACAGGTCTACGGAACTCTGTGGATACTGCTGTTGGCCTTCGTCGGGATGTTCCTGCCGCTTGTCATGCGGGTCGTGGTGTCGGCGTTCCGTCAGATCGACAATTCGCTTGAGGAGGCCGGCAGAACGAGCGGCGCCAGCGGTTTCCGTGTGACACGCAAGATCATGGTTCCGCTACTTGCGCCCGCAATGGTCTCGGGTGCCACCATCGTGATGTATCACGCGATGCGAGAGATTTCGGCGTCGTTGCTGCTCTATAGCCCGGGGAACGAAGTGATGCCCATTGCGATCTGGGGACTATTTGGCGCAGGCATATACGGTTCGCTATTTGCCCTGTGCATTCTGAACATCGCCGTCATCCTCGTCATGGTCGGGGTCGGCACGTTCCTGTCGCGGAGGTATCAGCGACTGTGACCTCTCTTCTGCTCCAAGTTGAGCGCCACTCCATCGACCGCACACGTCTTCAAAGGCTGGACAAATCATGACCGCGCTTTCGCTCACCGCAGTTCGCAAGAGCTTTCCGAACGGAACTCGAGCTGTCGACGACTTCACCCTCGAGGTGGCCGCTGGCGAATTCGTCACCTTCCTGGGGCCGAGCGGATGCGGCAAGACGACCACGCTCCGATGTGTCGCTGGGCTCGAGAAGCCGGACTCCGGGCGCATCGAGATCGATGGCACGGTTGTCTTCGATCGATCAGGCATCTCGATCGATGTGCCACCCGAGCGTCGTGGGCTCGCGATGGTGTTCCAGCAGTACGCCCTCTGGCCGCACATGAACGTGTTCGAGAACGTCGCGTTCGGACTGCAGTCGAGAAAATTCTCGAAGGCGGACGTCTCGAGCAAAACCGAGCGCGCGCTGCGGAGCGTTCGCCTGTGGGATCAGCGCGATCGTCAGATCGGACAGCTGAGCGGCGGGCAGCAGCAGCGAATTTCGCTCGCACGCGCCATCGCGCCCGATCCCAAGGTGGTCTTGTTCGATGAGCCGCTCAGCAACCTCGACGTCAAGCTGCGTGACACCATGCGTCTCGAGATCCTCGAGCTGCAGCGCGACCTCGGATTGACCGCGATCTACGTGACGCACGACCAGGATGAAGCTTTCAGCCTCTCGTCCCGAATTGTCGTGATGAACGAGGGTCGGGTTGAGCAGATCGACACGCCGGCCGAGGTATGGGCCAACCCCGCAACGTCATTTGTCGCCGGATTCATCGGTACCAGCACTCGCGTTCAGGGAACGGTTCAGCGCGGTGGCAGCGAGGCGACAACACTCAAAGCGGACGGCCTGGAGCTCACCATCGAGAATCCCTCGAGGTTGCCGAGGGGTGCAAAGGCAAGCGCCTATGTGCGCTCCGGGGACCTCGAGCTGCACGACAAGAAGCCCGCCCTCAGTACCAATGTGTGGAACGCAGCCATCGAGCTTCAGTCGTTCCACGGCGACTACACCCTCGTATTCGTTCGCGTCGGTTCCGCACGATTCGTGTGCCGAACCAAGGAACCCTTCGCCGATTCGGTCGGATCTGTGTGGGTGCACATTCCACCGCAGAACATTCGCGCGTATTCCGACTCCAATTCGACTGCCTCCGACGTTCCGGAGGCGGTCACGCCCGGTCGAGTCGCGGAAGCGCAACTCGCCTGACCGCACCAACGCACTGTGTATAAATCGCTAATGGAAGGTTCTCGAAGAGATGACAACCACAACAGGTTCGTGGCCCGCAGGATTCGTCCTCAACGATCGGGTAGAAGGTCCGTCTGCTGAAATCGTGGAGGGATTCCGCAGCATACCGACGGCAAATATCAGCGACGCCATCGGACGGGTCACGGGTGCCGTCGGCCTCGTGTCCTACGGCGGTCCGCAAATCATGGCGGGGCCGGCGGTGACTGTTCGCGTGCGCCCGGGCGACAATCTCATGATCCACAAGTCCCTCGATCTGGTTCGCCCCGGCGACGTCCTGGTCATCGATGCCGGCGCATCGATTTCGCAGGCCGTCATCGGGGGAAACATGCGAATGATGATGATTCAGCGAGGTCTCTCTGGCGTGATTGTCGACGGAGCGATTCGCGATGTGGCCGAGTTCCTTGAGGGTGGGCTGCCCACGCTGGCGAAGGGCGTCAATCACCGCGGACCGGCCAAGGATGGACCTGGCGAGATCAACGTGCCGATTTCATGTGCGGGGATGGCTGTTCTGCCCGGCGACATCGTTGTCGGCGATCAGGACGGAGCGGTCGTGGTGCCGCGCGCCGAGGCCAAGGCGATTCTCGCCGCCGCTCGTGCCGTGGTCGACCACGAACTTGAACTGCGCGCGGTGCTGGACGCCGGCACGATCCAGCACGGCCGGTTCGACTCGATTCTGAGGTCGAAGGGTTGCCCGGTGTGATCGTTCAGTAATTGCCATGCTCCGTTCCAGATGAAAGTTGACACATGACTACGTCCCTTAGGGGCACCTGGTTTATCTGCCCCACACCCTTCAACCGCGAGGGCTCGATCGACACCAGGGGCCTTGCGTCAATTGTCGACGCGTCGGCCGACTGGGGCGTCGATGGGATCACGATTCTCGGCGTGATGGGGGAGGTGGCCTCACTGAGCGATGAGGAGCGCGACGCGGTGCTGAGCAGCGTTCTCGACGCGGCGAAGGGCAATCTGCCGGTCGCGGTAGGGTGCTCGTCGCCATCCGCGGTTCTGACGGCGCAGCGAATCGCGCACGCGGTATCACGCGGTGCTTCCGCCGCAATGGTGGCAGCTCCAACACTGCTTAAGGACACCGACCAGATCAAGGATTTCTTCGAGGCGGCGTCACGCAATGCCGGGGTTCCCATCATCGTTCAGGATGAACCTGCCGCCACCGGGGTGTCCCTTCCGGTCTCCGCGCTTCTGGCGGCGCTGGATGGTGCGTCGAGCGCCGTCGTCAAGCTCGAGGATCCACCAACGCCTCCGAAAATCAGCCGATTGCTTGCACAGCGCGAGGGCCTCACGGTCTTCGGCGGTCTGGGCGGTGTGAGTGCGTATGCCGAATTGAGCCGCGGAGCAGCGGGCACCATGACCGGGTTCGCATTTCCCGAGATCCTGCGTGAGCTGCGCACGCGCATCGAGTCCAAGGATGCGTCATCCGCCGCGCGCCTGTTCGACAAGTACCTTCCCTACATCGCGTTCGAGGGCCAGCCGGTCGTGGGTCTTGGCATTCGCAAGGAAGTGCTCCGTCGTCGCGGGGTCATCGGCGACGCCCGTACCCGCGCTCTCCGACCTCATCTGGACGACGTCACCCTGCGGGAGCTCGACGACGTGCTCGATCGCGTGGGGCTTGTTCCCGAACGTGCCGCGCTGATGATCGCCTCGTGAACCGTCGACGGGCCGTGGTCGGCGGCGGAAGCTCCGGCCTGGGTCGCGCTATCGCAACTCAGCTTGCAACCCAGGGATGCGACCTGCTGCTGTGGGCTCGGGATGAGGCGAGTCTTGCGGGAACCGCTGCAGATCTTCGCGCGGCCCACCCTGAGCTCACTGTGCACGTGTTCGCGGCCGACGCGACCGACCCAAACGCCGCCTCGGAGGTCGCCTCTGCGGCCGAGCGACTGCTCGGAGGAGTCGACATTTTGGTCTTGAACGCGGGAGGGCCGCCGGCCGCACCGGCCGATGGGACCGACCCAGACGAATGGCGTACAGCGCTCCAACTTCTCACCGTTACCCCGATCGAGCTGACGACCCGACTGCTGCCGGCGATGCGGCGGGCGGATTGGGGACGAGTCGTCGCGGTCTTGTCGTCGGGCGTGCGCGAACCCCTTCCGGACCTCTCGTACTCGAATAGTGGCCGGGTGGCCCTCGCCGCATGGTTGAAGACCGTGGCCGCTGCCGTCGCTGCAGACGGGGTCACTGTCAACGGGGTGATACCGGGCCGCATCGACACGGCGCGCGTAGCGTTCCTGGATGACAAGCGAGCCTCCAAGCGTGGAGTTCCGGTGAGGGAGATCCGCGAGGCGAGCGAGGCCGCCATCCCGATGGGGCGGTATGGCCGTCCGGACGAGTTCGGTGCTGTCGTGGGCTTCCTCAGCTCGGAAGCAGCTTCCTACGTAACGGGCACATTTGTGAGCTGCGACGGTGGGCAGGCGAAGGGCATCTGGTAGTCGGGGCTTCGGGCCGCAATCCGAGCGAATACGAAGAACGAACTAAGGAGAAATGACCAATGAGCGAAAAGGCACAATTACGTTTTGACGCCAACCTAAAATGGCTCTTCACGGAACTGCCCTTCGAGCAGCGCTTCGAGGCCGCGGCAAAGGCCGGCTTCGAGGCCGTGGAGTACTCGTCGCCGTACGAGTACACAGCAGATTTTCTTAACAAGTGCCTCGCCGATGCCGGACTGTCGGAACTGGTCCTGATCAACTGCCCGACCGGTTCACCCGGAACTCCGACCAGAAATGGATCCGCCTGCATCCCCGATCGCGTCGACGAGTTTCGCACCGGATACCTAAGTGCTCTGGAGTACGCGGTCGCCCTCGGCGCCAGCGTGATCCATGTGAATGCCGGCATTCGCCCGGATGACGTCTCACGGGATCGTGCTTTCGCGACCTACGTCACCAACATCGCCTGGGCCGCTGAGCAGGCCGCATCAACTAACGTCACGCTCGCTCTCGAGGTCATGAATCAGCGCGACGCTCCGGGGTTCGTTCTCGAGTCCATGGAGCAGGCTGCGTCGGTAGTTCAGTCGATCGGCGGAGACCACCTCGGCGTGATGTTCGATGTCTACCACCTGCAGGTCAACCAGGGAGATCTGGCGACTCGACTGCACAAGCTCTTCCCGCTCATCGCGCACATCCAGATTGCGGATGCACCACACCGCACGGAGCCGGGCACAGGTGAGATCGCGTGGCCGTTCGTCTTCGACCAGATCCAGTCACTCGGCTACGACGGGTGGATCGGCTGCGAGTACACCCCGGTCGCCGGAACGGTCGAGGGGCTGACCTGGATGGACAAATTCCGGTCCGCATCGTGACCGAATCCGGCCCCACGAACGCGCCCCTCACTCTGTTCAGTGCGCTCGCCGTTCAAGGAGCGCTCGATGACGTGCTGCTCCCGCGCTTTCTGGAGCAGAACCCGGTCGAACTCGCCATCACCTACGACCCCACGACCGTGCTCGTCGAGCTCGTGCGCGGTGGCGCGCGACCCGACGTGATTATCGCGGTGACTGCCGCACTCGACGACTTGGTCGAGGCGGCCGCGATCGACCGGTCGACCGTGGTGCCCATCGCGCGCGCGGGAGTCGGAGTAGCGGTGGCGAGAGGAGAGAAGGTCCCGGTCATCAGCACACCCGAGTCATTACAGCGGGCACTTCTCGATGCCCGCTCGGTAGCGTATTCGCGAGCGGGTGCGAGTGGAATTTACTTCGCCGAACTGATCGAGAGGTTGGGTATCGGCGAGCAGGTCAATGCGAAAGCCACCATTGTCGAAAAGGGCTTCACGGCCCTCGCAATCGTGGACGGTCGCGCGGATCTCGCCATCCAGCAACTGAGCGAACTGAAATTCGTGCCGGAGGTGGCGATCGTTGGACCGTTGCCGGAAGCGACCCAGCACTACACCGAATTCTCGGTGGCCCTAGGCGCTGCCGCCGCAGATACTCCTGCTGCCCTTGCGCTTCTTCGCCTGCTCGCCGAGCCATCGAGCGCCGTCGCGTTTCGCGACGCCGGACTCCTCGCTGGTCCCGACCGGCTTTAGCGCGCCGAGGCTGTAGCGAGCAGGTCGTTCGCCCCAAAATTGCCGGACTTCAGAAGAAGGGAGACGCCGCGCGCGGTGAGAATCCATGGCACACCAGGGGCTTCTTCCGGGCCGATCAGACCCTCAGTTATTGAGAGCGCTTTAACCACGGCACCGGAGGTCTCGCCGCCCGCGGTGATGATGCGATTGACTCCCCGTTCCACGAGTGCACTTGCGGTCATTCCGATCGCATCTTCAAGGATTCGAGCCGAGTGCGCCACACCGAGTTTGCGTTGGACCTCCGCGAGAGGTTCCGGTTCCAAAGAGGTGTAGATGAGAGGTGCCGCTCCGCGCGGGAGCCCGTCGTACCACCTAATCGCGAGAGCAGATAACTCTGCGGCATCCGGCAAAGCGAGCGGGTCGAGTCGCAGGGAGGGATGACCCAGGTCCTTCATCACTGCGATCTGCTCGAGAGTGCGAGCCGCGCAGCTGCCGGCGAGTACCACCGTCGCATCATGCGGGGAGACATCATCGGCTTGAGCGTTGTGCCCGATCAGCGACGTCGACGATTCTGCGATCGCCGCTGCAAGTCCGCCGGCGAGACCCGCGGCGCCAGCCACAAGCAGATCATCGACGACCGCACGGCCGATGAGGAGCAGGTCGTCTCGGTCGATCGCGTCGGCGAACAGGTATCGATCTCCCGCGGACTCACCTTTGGCAATCGCTTTGCGGATGCTGTCGACACCTTGGCGCACCGTGGCCAGCGGTATCACCCCGACCGAGGCGGAGGTCTGTTTGCCAAGCAGTCGACGAAGTGCCGAATCGTGCATCGGCGTCACCGGATGATTTCTCATGTGCGAATCAGACAGCAGCTCCTCCCCAACGAAAAGGTAGCCCTGATACTGAGTGCGGAAATGTTCAGGCGAACTCGGCGTCTGCACCACGCTCGCGGAACCGACGAGTTCACTCAGCGCGTCCAGCACCGGTCCGATATTTCCGCGCGAGGTGGAATCGAAGGTCGAACAGTACTTGAAGTAGAGCTGCTCCGCCCCGTTTGCCCGCAACCATTCGAGCGCTGCGGTCGACTCTCGCACGGCGTCGCGCGCGGTCGACATTCGGGATTTGATAGCTACGACCGCCGCGTCTGCTGCGGGCGCAACGGTGTTAGCGTCTGGCACTCCGAAATAGAGAAGCGTTCTCAGCCCTTCGCGACGGAAGGCCACTGCGACATCCGTCCCCCCGGTGAAGTCGTCAGCGATGGCGCCGATCATGAAGTGCTGCCGGCGGAGTCGAGCCGCTTGCTCAAGTAAGCGGCCGCGCTCGCCGGCCCGGAAAAGATCGGTAGTTTGATCGCCTCCGACAGGTCGGCTGCCACTGGAGCTAGCGAGTATTGCGCGAGAAATACTGCGTCCACCTCGGTGCGGAATGGCTCGCACGCGCTGACCACGGCACGGAGCAACGCGTCGTAGTCTCCATCGCCTGCGGCCTCGAGCGCTCCTGCAGCAACGGTTCCGGTGACCTCGATCTCTGAGTTATGCAGTTGGGCCGCGTTCGTAAATCGGGAAGTCGTGTCGGCAAGTGCGGCTTCGAACGATGCGACGATCAACACGCGGGAGCTTTCCAAGGCAATGACCTCAGAGAAGCCAGCGTCATCCGGGGGCAACACAGGGATCTCGGCAGTGAACGCTTGGGCAACAGGCCCGTACATCGAACAGGTGAGGAGCACCGCATCTGCGCCCTCGAGAATCGCGTGGCTGATGAGCCGGTTCATCCGCTGCGCCAGTTGTGGCGTCACGAGGCCTGCGGCGTTGGCATCGCTGAGCAGTCGATCATCGAGCAGATTCCAGACACGAGCGTCGGGAATCTGATCGGAAATTGACGCAGCCGCCGGGCCGATGGCTGTGGGTGTTGCGCTGATGAGGGCTATAAGGGGAGACGACCCGGGCATGCAAACAATAGTATAGCCTTTCGCGATTCACTACCATCTCCCGCGATGCTCCGGCACGAGGACGATGAGTGGTACGACGCCGATGATGAGGCAGGCGAAGACGAAAATCGCCACACCGAGCGCCGTCCCGGGATCCGAACTGCGCGCCGCTACGGCGGTCGCGATCGATACGGCCACGATCGACCCACCTTGGCGGAACATTCCTCGGAGGCCGGCGATCCCGGACACCGATTCTGGGGCCAGTTGCATCACGGCATTGTTGGCTGCAGGAACGGACAGGCCCATTCCGAGTCCGGTGACGCCGGCGCTGATTGAGAGCCACGCATACTCGCTGACGTGAGGGGGCGAAATCACCATCATGATCAGTCCGGCCCCGATGATCAGGAAGCCGACGATCATGGGCAACCGGTACCCCGTTCGGCGCAGCGCGAGAACCGCAAGAGACGCGATCGCGATAATTCCGACGGCGCGCGCGGTCAGCAGAGTGCCAGCTCCGAGCACGGCTATCCCGAACCGCTCATGCGCGTACACCGGCACGAGCGCGCCGAATCCGAGCGCGGCGCTTCCGTACAGGAAGTTGATCAGATTCATTGTTCCGAAGCCGTGACCGCGCAATAATCCAATGCCGATGAACGGGTCCCGGCCACGCTTCGAGTGTCGTATAAAGAGGTAGGTGGCAAGGGCGGCAATGGCCTCCGGGACGATGAAGCCCGCGCTCAGCAGGGAGTTCGAGCCGTCCCCGAGGTACGTGATTCCCAGCATCGCCGACAGGATCAGAACGCCCAGCAGCACGACGCCATACGCATCGACTCGTGCCCCCGGCCTCGTGACGCTCTTCGGGAAGAAGACGAAGCCGAGCACGATCAGGATGATCCCGATGGGAACGTTGATCAAGAAAATTCCCCGCCACGACCAGTACGTGACGAAGATTCCGCCGAGAATCGGCCCGACTACGCCTCCGATGGGGAAGATGCTGGTGAACATTCCCAGAGCGCGATCCCGGTCACGCCCGAAGTGGTCCGAGACCAGCCCGCTCGCCGATGGCATGAATGCACCTCCGCCGATGGCCTGCAGTCCTCGCAGCACAACGAGCATGTAGATGTTGAGAGATAGGCCGCATAGCAACGACGCGGATGTGAACAAGATCGCGGCAATCATGAAGATGCGTTTGCGGCCGAACATGTCACTGAATTTGCCCGCCAGCGGCATTATTAGCACCTGGCCGAGCGAGTAGATCGTGATTGTCCAGCCGCCCCACTGGATGCCCGTGTGCAGGTCCTTCTGGATTGAGGTCAGAGCGGTTGCCACGATCGTCTGGTCGACGGCGGCCATGAAGAGCGAGACGGAGACGATAAAGAAGATCAGGCGCCGGCGGGGATGTGGTGTGTCGTCGCGCACCGGTGTCGCGGCATCACCGAGTTCGGAATGGCCACCGAGATGGGATGGAACGCCGCTCGCAGCGGGCTCCTCGATTGCTGACACTCTCTAACAATACGTTGCTTGCTGATAAGCAAGTATTCTCTGCGCCATAATGGTTGGGTCGACCCATAAAGAGAGAGCGAAGTCTGTGGATACAGAGTCCATCGTTCGACTGCGAGGAGTGATCTCCCGACTCTCGCGTCACCTCAACCCCTCGGCAGCGGGGCTCGGACTAACTCCATCCCAGGCATCTGCCCTCAGCCTCATTTCCGTCCGAGGACCGCTGAGTCTTACCGACCTCGCGACTCTCGAGGGACTGAACCCCACGATGGTCTCGAGGATTGTCGGCAAGCTGGACGATGCGCGGCTCATTGTGCGGTCGCGGGACGAAACGGACCTCCGGTCAGCCACGGTCGAGGCGACCGACGACGGGCGCCAAGTCAACGACCTGATCAGTGCTCAACGCGCCGACGCGGTCGCGGATCGAGTGAACCGTCTCACGCTCCACCAGCAAAAGGCCCTTTTCGCGGCGTTACCGGCACTCGAAGCGCTTGCGGACGAACTCAATCCGCAGATTACCCGCGACTGACGATCTCGCTCCCGCGCTTCGGCGGGCGCCCTCGTCTCGCGCATGCGTTCGCTCTGACACGGAACTCCTCGAGATCGGTTAAAGCGATCTAGTCGTCGGAGCGGAGCTTCCCGCGCAGGGTCTCGAGTTGTTCGTAGAGCTCAGCAGGGACCTTCTTGCCGAAGGTACTGAAGAACAACTCGGTGTCATCCGACTCAGCCAGCCACGCGTCGTGGTTTATCGCGAACAGTTTGCCGAGATCGACATCCGGAAGTCCATCGACGTTGAAGCCGGAATCGGTGGGCACGTAACCGAGCGGGGTTTCCTTGGCTCCAACCTGACCGTCCACGCGCTTCATAATCCACTCCAGTACGCGGGCGTTCTCACCGAAGCCTGGCCAGAGGAATGAGCCGTCCTCGTCGGTGCGGAACCAGTTGACCTGGAAGATGCGCGGCACCTTCGCTGTCGTGCGCAGCGTCTGCCCGACATCGAGCCAGTGCTGCCAGTGATCGGCCATGTTGTAGCCACAGAAGGGCAGCATCGCGAAGGGATCGCGACGCAGCTCTCCGACAGTGCCTTCAGCGGCCGCCGTCTGCTCCGATGAAATCGTGGCGCCCAAAAAGACACCATGATTCCAGTCGCGCGCCTCTACCACCAAGGGCACGTTGGAAGCTCGGCGGCCGCCGAAGATTATCGCGTCGAGAACGACGCCGTCCGGGTGCTCCCAGTCGTCCGAGATGGACGGGCACTGGGCAGCAGCGACAGTGAAACGAGAATTGGGATGTGCGGCGGGCGTGCCCGATTCGGGCGACCAGGGCTCTCCCTGCCAGTCGATGAGGTTCGCCGGCGGCTCTTTCGAGAGGCCTTCCCACCAGACGTCACCGTCGTCGCGCAGCGCGACGTTGGTGAAGATCGTGTTGCCCCACAGCATTTCCACCGCGTTGGGGTTGGTCTTCGGACCCGTCCCTGGCGCGACACCGAAGAACCCGGCCTCGGGGTTGATGGCGCGAAGCCGACCATCCGGCCCCTGGCGGATCCAGGCGATGTCGTCACCGATCGTCTCGACGGTCCAGCCGGGGATGGATGGCGTGAGCATCGCAAAATTGGTTTTGCCACAGGCGCTCGGGAACGCCGCCGCGACGTGCATGGCACGTCCCTGCGGGTTCGTCACGCGCAGGATCAGCATGTGCTCGGCGAGCCAGCCCTCGTCGCGCGCCATCACGGACGCGATGCGCAGGGCGAAGGACTTCTTGGCGAGGATGGCGTTGCCGCCGTACGCCGAACCGAAAGACCAGATCTCGCGGGTCTCCGGAAAGTGGGTGATGTATTTCGTCGGGTTGCACGGCCACGGAACATCCTGCGCGCCGTCGGCGAGCGGTGCGCCGACGGTGTGCACGGCGCGCACCCACTCGATGTTGGCGCGGATGCGCTTCAGCGCTTCGGATCCCATGCGCGTCATAATGCGCAGGTTGGCGACCACGTAGGGGGAGTCGGTGACCTGCACCCCGAGCTTCGAGAACGGGGAACCGATCGGACCCATGGAGAACGGGACGACGTACATCGTGCGTCCGGCCATGCTGCCCTCGAACAGAGGATCGAGTGTTGCGCGCATATCGGTGGGAGCGACCCAGTTGTTGGTGGGGCCGGCGTCTTCTTCGCGCTCGCTGCAGATGAAGGTGCGGTCCTCGACGCGGGCGACATCGTTCGGGTCACTGCGCGCAAGGAAGCTGTACGGGCGGTGCTCGGCGTTCAGCCGGGTCAGCGTGCCGCGGTCGACCAGCAGCCTGGTGATGCGATCGAATTCCGCCGCGGTGCCGTCGCACCAGACGATCTCGTCCGGATGTGTGAGCTCAGCGATCTGGGACACCCACTCGATAACCCGCAGGTCGGTGCCGACCGGGCTCTCGAAAGCTGCGATCTCGACACGAACCGGGACGGCGTGAGCCGGAAGGGGCGTGGCCTTCCCGGGAGTGGTCGGGCGGTGCAACGTGGTGGTCATGGGGGTCGTCTTTCCGTTGTTTGTTACAGCTTGCGCCGGATTTCGGACGGATATTGAGAAAACCCGTGGTAAAAATCCCGGAACTTTCGATATGGTTCAAGAATGAGCGACCTCATGACCCTCGGGCAGCGCATCCGGCACTTCCGCACCAGCGAGGGACTTACGCTGGACGAGCTCGGTGCGGCGGTCGGCATCGCCGGAAGCCAGCTCTCCCTCATGGAGAACGGCAAACGTGAGCCACGGTTATCGCTGCTCAATCGGATCGCGGAAACTCTCGATATTCAGGTTTCGGACCTGTTGTCGGAGGAGCCGCCGTCCCCGCGTGCGGCCCTGGAGATCGGTCTCGACCAGCTGCAGCAGGGCTCACTATTCTCCTCACTCGGCCTGCCGACGCTTCGCGCGTCCCGCGGAATGACGGATGACACGCTGCGGGTGATCGTCGGCCTGCACGCCGAGCTGGCCCGCCGTTCCCGCGAGGCGATCGCGACACCGGAGGAGGCTCGACGTGCCAACACCGAGCTGCGCCAGCTCATGCGCACCAAGAACAACTACCTGCCCGACATCGATGCGCTCGCGCAGGAACTCGTGACGAAGGTCGGATACTCCCGCGGCGCTCTCACCCACCGCGCGGTCTCGAGGATGGCGGAGCAACTCGGGTTCGAGTTGGTTCACGTGCCCGACCTGCCGCACTCCGCGAGATCGGTCACCGACCTCGAGAACGGGCGCATTTACCTGCCGCCGGCCTCGATCCCGGGCGGCCACGGCATCCGGTCGATGGCGCTGCAGGCGATGGCGCACCGCCTGCTCGCGCACCACGAGCCGAGGACCTACGCCGAGTTCCTACAGCAGCGGCTCGAGATCAACTACTTCGCGACGGCGTGCCTCATGCCGCTCGAGCAGTCGGTCGAGTTTCTCGAGGCAGCGAAGGCCGACCACAACATCGCCGTCGAGGACTACCGCGACGCGTTCGGCGTAACGCACGAGGCGGCGGCGCTCCGCTTCACCAACCTCGCGACTTCGCACCTGGACATGAACGTGCACTTCCTTCGCGTCGGCGACGACGGGGCGGTGGCGAAGGCGTACGAGAACGACGGCCTTCGTCTGCCGGTGGATGTCACGGGCTCGACCGAGGGCCAGCTGATCTGTCACTACTGGGCCGGTCGACAGGCGTTCGACCGCACGAACCGCACGACCGAGTTCTACCAGTACACGGACACTCCGGAGGGAACCTTCTGGGAGTCCTGCCAGACCGGTACCGGACCCGACGACGAATTCTCGATCACCATCGGCGTGCCGTTCGTGCACGCGAAGTGGTTCCGTGGTCGCGAGACCGCGAACCGCACGCTCTCCCGGTGCCCCGACGTGTCCTGCTGCAAGTCGCCATCAAACGAACTCGCGGAGCGTTGGGCAGGCAAGGCCTGGACGAGCGCCAAGCTGCACGCGCACATCCTGTCTCCGCTGCCCAGCGGAACGTTCCCCGGGGTCGACGACCAGGAGCTGTATGCGTTCCTCGAAGCGCACGCCGAAAAGAAAGAGGTAACGCCGTGACCGTGAAGGACCGCTTCGGAACCGATGTTCTGCTGACCGGATGGGGTCACTCGCGGTTCGGCAAGCTCGCCGACGAGACGCTGGAGTCTCTCATCGTGCAGGTCGCCCGCGAGGCGATCGCTTCGGCCGGAATCGAAGCCAAAGACATCGATGAGATCTACCTCGGCCAGTTCAACTCCGGACTGCTCTCACTCGGGTTCGCCTCGTCTCTCGCCCTCCAGATCTCAGACGATCTGTTCGGTGTCCCCGCGACCCGGGTCGAGAACGCGTGCGCGTCGGGATCCGCTGCGTTCCAGCATGGCGTGAAGTCGCTGCTGGCCGGAACGGCGAAGACTGTGCTGGTGATCGGAGCGGAGAAGATGACGCAGGCCTCGGCGTCCGTGGTCGGCGCGGCGCTGCTCGGCGCGGACTACGAGATGGCGGGGAAAGAGTCGGTGAGCGGATTCGCCGGCCTCTTCGCCAACACCGCGAACGTCTACGAGGATCGCTACGGCGGCGTCTCGGATGTTCTCGGCTCGATCGCGTCGAAGAATCACCGCAACGGAATGGCGAATCCCTACGCGCAACTGCACAAGGACCTGTCAGTTGAATTCTGTCGTACCGTCTCGGACCAGAACCCGATGGTGGCGGCGCCCCTGCGGCGCAGCGACTGCTCGCCGGTCTCCGATGGCGCGGCCGCCGTTATTCTGACGACAGCGCCGAATTCGGCCGCGACGAACTCGCCGGTCCGGCTCACCGGCTTCGCCCAGGCCAACGACTTCCTGCCGCTCGAGAAGCGCGATCCGACCGAGTTCGCGGCCGGGGTCGCCGCATGGGAGCGTGCGCTCGAGCTCGCAGGCGTCACGAATGACGAGCTCGACTTCGCGGAGGTGCACGATTGCTTCACCATCGCCGAGCTCATCCTGTACGAGGTCATAGGCCTCACCGATCGCGGCGAAGGTGCCCGGGCGATCGATGAGGGCTGGGTGTACCGCGACGGAAAGCTGCCGATCAATCTCTCCGGCGGCCTCAAGGCTAAGGGGCATCCAGTTGGCGCAACGGGTGTCTCGCAGCACGTGATTGCGGCGATGCAGCTCTCCGGAACGGCCGGCGAAATGCAGCTGCCGGGCGCACGACGAGCGGCCGTGCACAACATGGGTGGCCTCGCGATCGCGAACTACGTGAGCGTGCTCGAGGCGACATGAGTGAGATTATCGGTCCGCTCGACATCCGGTTCAGCGCAGTGCTGGGTAAGGTTCGCGAGGGTGACACCTGGACCTGTGTCCAGCTGCCCGACTCGGCCACGATCTTCGGTACTCGCGGCTTGGTCAAGGTCGCGGGCACGATCGACGGTCACCCGTTCCGCGGCGCGTTCATGGCGCTCGGGGACGGTACACACAAGCTCCCTGTCGCGGGAACGATTCGTCGCGCCATTCACAAGTCGGATGGCGACAGTATCGATGTGCACCTGACCGAGCGCTTGTCCTGACCTCACCCAGCGGAAATTGACCAACCCCAGTCGATCTGACAGAATTACTTTCCGACCGGCCGGTAATAAAGTAATTTTGTTTTCAACC
>DASXCU010000126.1:0-5146 GCA_036491035.1 Galbitalea sp.
CTCCGTTCGCGAGCAGGTCCAGGACATCATCGGCCAGGGCCAGCAGCAGCCGACCGGTCACATCCCCTTCACCCCTCGTGCGAAGAAGGTTCTCGAGCTGTCCCTGCGCGAGGCGCTGCAGCTCGGCCACAACTACATCGGCACCGAGCACATCCTGCTCGGCCTCATCCGCGAGGGCGAGGGCGTCGCAGCCCAGGTTCTCGTGAAGCTCGGCGCGGACCTCAACAAGGTACGCCAGCAGGTCATCCAGTTGCTCTCGGGTTACCAGGGCAAGGAAGCTGTTGCCGTCGGCGGCAACGACGCGACGCCCGACAAGGGTTCGCAGATTCTCGACCAGTTCGGTCGCAACCTCACCCAGGCTGCGCGCGACGGAAAGCTCGACCCGGTCATCGGACGCGAGAAAGAGATGGAACGGGTCATGCAGATCCTCTCCCGCCGTTCGAAAAACAACCCTGTTCTCATTGGTGAGCCCGGCGTCGGCAAGACCGCCGTCGTCGAGGGACTCGCCCAGGCCATCGTCAAGGGCGAGGTGCCGGAGACCCTCAAGGACAAGCAGCTCTACTCGCTCGACCTTGGTTCGCTTATCGCCGGCAGCCGCTACCGCGGTGACTTCGAGGAGCGCCTGAAGAAGGTCACCAAGGAGATCCGCACGCGCGGCGACATCATCGTCTTCATCGACGAGATCCACACCCTCGTCGGTGCGGGCGCTGCGGAGGGCGCGATCGACGCCGCATCCATCCTGAAGCCGCTGCTTGCACGCGGTGAGCTGCAGACGATCGGCGCGACCACGCTCGACGAGTACCGCAAGCACTTCGAGAAGGATGCCGCGCTCGAGCGCCGCTTCCAGCCCGTGCAGGTTCACGAGCCCTCGCTGCCCCACACCATCAACATCCTCAAGGGGCTGCGCGACAAGTACGAGGCGTTCCACAAGGTTTCGATCACGGATGGCGCCATCGTCGCCGCCGCGAACCTTGCCGATCGTTACGTCGCCGACCGGTTCCTTCCGGACAAGGCCATCGACCTGATCGACGAGGCGGGCGCACGTCTTCGCCTCTCGATCCTGTCCGCTCCGCCGGAGCTGCGGGAGTTCGACGAGAAGATCGCCGTCGTCCGCGGCCAGAAGGAAGCGGCGATCGAGGACCAGGACTTCGAGAAGGCCGCATCCCTGCGCGACGAAGAGAAGAAGCTGCTCGGTGAGCGCCTTCGCCTCGAGAAGCAGTGGAAGTCGGGCGACACCGGCACCAGCGGAACCGTCGATGAGGGAATCATCGCCGAGGTTCTGGCTGCGGCCACCGGCATCCCGGTCTTCAAGCTGACCGAGGAGGAGTCCAGCCGGCTCATCTTCATGGAGAAGGCGCTGCACGAGCGCGTCGTCGGTCAGGAGGAGGCCATCTCGGTTCTCGCCAAGACCATCCGCCGCACGCGTGCTGGTCTGAAGGACCCGAAGCGTCCATCCGGTTCGTTCATCTTCGCCGGCCCCACGGGTGTCGGTAAGACCGAGCTGGCCAAGGCGCTCGCCGAGTTCCTGTTCGACGACGAGAACGCCCTGATCTCCCTCGACATGTCGGAGTACGGCGAGAAGCACACGGTCTCGCGACTGTTCGGTGCCCCTCCCGGATTCGTGGGGTTCGAAGAGGGCGGCCAGCTCACCGAGAAGGTGCGCCGCAAGCCGTTCTCCGTGGTGCTGTTCGATGAGATCGAGAAGGCACACCCGGACATCTTCAACTCGCTCCTCCAGATCCTGGAAGAGGGACGACTGACGGATGGACAGGGTCGTGTTGTCGACTTCAAGAACACGGTCATCATCATGACCACCAACCTGGGAACCAAGGACATCACCAATGGTCCGGTCGGATTCCAGCTCGGTGGCGACACGGCGACCGACTACGACCGCATGCGCGGCAAGGTCGTCGACGAACTGAAGAAGCACTTCAAGCCTGAGTTCCTGAACCGCGTCGACGAGACGATCGTGTTCCCGCAGCTCAACAAGGAAGAACTGCTGCAGATCGTGGACCTGTTCATCAGCCGCCTCAAGGTTCGTCTCATGGACCGCGATCTCACCATCGAGCTCACGCTCGCTGCGAAGGAGAAGCTCATCGAGATCGGGTTCGACCCGGCCCTCGGTGCTCGCCCCCTGCGCCGCGCGGTGCAGCACGAGGTCGAAGACCGTCTGTCGGAGAAGATCCTGCACGGCGAGCTCAACGCGGGCGACCACGTGCACGTCGACTACCTGGACAACGAGTTCGTTATCACGACGAGCCGCCAGCCCGGAGCGATCGAGCCCGAGCCGGTAGCCGTCGAGGCGTAGGGCACTGCAGTTGGTGGAGTAGCGCCGCGAAGCGACGAGTATCGAAACCCGGTTTCGATACTCGTACGGCTTCGCCGTGCGCTACTCAACCAGCAAATAGAATCGCCTCGTGAGCTTCACCGTGCGCCCCGCCCGCACCTCGGACATCCCGGCAATCCAGGCGCTCGTCGAGCCGCTGGTTCAGCGGCGCATCCTGCTCGGCAAGGAGCGGGTCGTCTTCTACGAGGCGGTGCAGGAGTTCCGGGTCGTGACCGATGGCGACGGCACCCTCATCGGGTGTGGTGCCCTGCACGTCATGTGGGAGGACCTCGGCGAGGTGCGAACGCTGGCCGTCGCCGACGAGTGGCTGCACAGGGGCGTCGGGTCGGACATCCTGGCCGACATCGAGGCCAAGGCGCACGCGCTCGGGCTCACCCGCCTGTTCTGCCTGACGTTCGAGACCGAGTTCTTCGGACGTCACGGTTTCGCCCCGATCGGGGAAGACATCGTCTCCGCCGACGTGTACTCGCAGCTCGTCCGGTCGCAGGATGAAGGTGTCGCCGAGTTCCTGGATCTGAGCCGAGTAAAGCCAAACACCCTAGGCAATACAAGGATGTTGAAGGCTCTGTAGTTAGCCTTCAAGTATGTCGACGATTCGGAATCCCGTCGGCCCGCAGCCAAGGAACGTCTATTGGCGCCGCCGGCTGCTCGTTCTTGTCGGCATCGTGGCCGTGATCGTCGTCATCATCCTCATCGTCGTGCGTCCCGGCGGTGGCAAACCTGCTGCCGTCCCGACGAACACGACGTCCCACACTGCGGTCGCAAACGTTGTGGCGTGCAACCCGGCCAACGTTAAGGTGGTCGGCATCACGGATGCCGTCACCTACGCGGCGGGCGTCGATCCGATGATCTCGCTGAGCATCACGAACACCGGCACGGCCGCGTGCTCGTTCTCGGACGGCAGCGACAAACAGGTCTACGTGATCACGAGTGGCACGGAGAAGATCTGGTCCTCGAAGGATTGCCAGTCGAAGCCGGAGGCGGCGACAACCACGCTGCAGCCGGGCGTCGCAGTGAAGAGCACGCCATTCGCCTGGTCGCGTACGCGCTCCAACCCGGCGGCGTGTTCGGCGACCAACCCGCCGCAGGTGATCGCGGGAGGGGCAAGCTATCACCTCACCGTGACCGTCAACGGTGTGACGTCCGCGAAGACCGACTCGCCCCAGTTCATCCTGAAGTAATGACATCCGATCTCTCCACGGCGCTTGCCGCGCAGGACTCGCTCGGCGTTGCGTTGGCCCTTCGCAACGAGGGCGTCCTCGTCCCGATGCTGGAGTCTCCAGGCGGCAATCAGGTCCGAGTCTTCCGTGAGGAGGACGCCGACCAGTACATGCTGCTGCTGTTCAGCTCGGATGAGACCTACGCGGCGATGATGGTGGAGCAGGAGGTTGCGGATGCGCGTCTATCCGAGATCTACCTGGCGCCGGCGCTCCTCGATTTCCTCAAGCAGAACGAGGGCGTGATCGGCACTGTCTGGTTCGACATCGCCGGGCCCGACACCATGCAGGCGAGACCGGCCGACATCATCAGCGCCCTGGAGTTGCCCCGCGCCTGACTCCGCGCGCGCGTCTGGGCGCCCTCGAGATGACGCGTCTTGTCGCTCAACCACTAGCCATGCGACAACCCGAGTCAAGTGGCGGGCTCAGTGGCGCCATCCTCCCGCGCGAAGTGCGGAGTCCACCCTGCCGAGAAGGGTCGCGCGTCTCCGAAGCAGTGCTTTCGACACACGGATGGCACGCCAGCCCTCTTCGGCGAGTTCATCGAACCGGTCGATGTCGATGTTGAATTGGCGCTCATCCGTCCGATGGTGATCGCCCTCGTACTCGACGATGGTGCGGTACTCGCGGAACACAAGGTCACCGTGGGCGATCGGTTGTCCTAATGAGTTCTCTACGATGCCGTTGACTTCGGGTTCCGGGAAGCCGGCTCGGGCTAGCACCAACCTGAGCACCGTTTCTCGTGCCGAATCCGTATTCGCGCGTATCAGCGGGATGGCCTGCGCGACTGTCCGCGCGCCGCGTCTGCTTCGGTAACCGGATGCTGCCGCGCGGAGTTGCGCGAGGGTGGTGAACGGGGCCTTTCGACGCACGAGCGAATCACCCATGATGACCAGGTCGTCGAGGTCGAGGAGTGCGGCGCATTCGAGCCACGCGTCGAGCGGGTCTGACAGTGGTACGACGCCGACCAGCACGGACTTACGTTCGTGCGCCTGGTGGCCCGTGATGTGCGGTCTGCGCACTGCTCGGAGCGGATGCACTGACGTGACGTGCAAGGATCGCGGCACGAACCCTTCGGGCATCCTCAGGCCCAGCAACTGTGCGGCAGTTAAGTGGCTGAAGTAGCGATCCGGGCCGAGCAGGGGTGAGTATGCGCGCGCCAGTGACGGTAGGTCATCAATCACGAATGTGGCGCGCGCACCGCGAAATGGAGAGGCAATGTCTGCGTTGCGGAGTCGCCGGGCAGTAACACCATTGTCGATGCCATTGGCGTAGCTGAAGGCGGGGACTAACTCTGGCGGGAGCGGACGGGGTTGTGGCATTCACCGAGCATTGTCTGCGGATCAGTCGTTGGCTTCGGTCGCGGTGGGATGAGTGCGACCCGACGCGCGTTGTCGCGTGTGAGGGACGCGGGCGACAGCCCGCGTCAACTCACAGCGGAACCGCGGGCTCAGAACGCGGGGACGTCGTCCGCGTCGGAGCGGGCGTTTGCGAACGCGACGCGGAGTGCTTCGTGCAGCTGTTCGGCCTGCGAGTCGATGACGGTGCTGAATCCGAGTCGCCTGGCTTCGGCGACCCGCTG
>DASXCU010000127.1:0-20926 GCA_036491035.1 Galbitalea sp.
GTACGCCGGACGCTCCGTGCGGGCAGGACGATCGCCGTAGGCGGGGCGCTCGCTGCGCTGCGGACGGTCACCGTACGCGGGACGCTCGGTGCGGTTAGGGCGGTCGCCATACGGGGAACGCTCTCCGCGAGGCTGGTAGGCCGGCTTCTCGCGCGGGTTCCAGTTCGGGCGGTTGTCGGTGTGTTCCGGACGGCCCTCCGCACGCTTGGCACGGTCGGACTGGGTCCAGCGCTGCTTGGGCGCGGCAGCAGCGTCGGCCGGGCGGTAGCCGCGATGGCCTGCTGCTTTGCTGCCGGCCTTGCGGTCGCCAGCGGTGGTGTTCGCCGCACGCTTGGGTGCGGACTTGTTGAAGGGAGGCATAGCTCTTTCCGAGATTGTTCAGTTACGTACATGGCGCATTACTGCGATGCGGCGCGTACGTTCTACACGTTCCTCTGAACAACAGAGCCAGAACTGAGCACCACTGGAATCGGGGCAATCCCTGGAGAGGGACTCGATGACCCGAGCCGTCACATACATTCGTGTGATTTTTTCCAACGTTTTCGCTGGAAAACCGGCCCGCAAGACTGACAAAACCTTGCGCAAATGCTCGCGCTGTCTTGAGCCGACCTGCCTACGTTACTCCATTTGCGGCAAATCGAACTAATATCACCCTAGCTATGCGCGCCGTTTCTCTTCCGGCCGCGAGGGTTGGAACTCTCGCGGCCCTTCTTGTGGCCGGACTACTCTTGTCCGGCTGCGCTTCGCAGACCCCGAAAACCGACGAGCACACCGGTCGGCACGTCCTGGTCAGGAGCGCGGCGGTGACGACGACGCACATTACCGTGCTTCCCGACCTCACCTACGCCGACAACGGTGGAGTGGCCGAGCGGCTGGACATCTGTATGCCGGCAGCGGCGCAGGGGTCGTCGATCGCGTTCCGGCCCGCGATCGTCGCCATCCACGGTGGCAGCTGGATGGAGGGCGACAAGGCGGAACCGCAGTGGCGACGCGAGTGCCAGTGGCTCGCCTCCGCCGGGTACGTCGTCGCCGATGTCGACTACCGGCTTGCTCCCGTTCACCACTTCCCCGACGCGCTCGACGACGTCGAGTCCGCGGTCGAGTGGATGCGTGCGCCCGCCCAGGCCAGTCGATTCGGAATCGACCCGACACTGATCGGGGCATTCGGCGGTTCGGCGGGAGGCAATCTGGCTTCACTTCTCGGCACCGCGGGTCGCGGAGCCCTGGATGTCGGCCATCGGGTGGCCGCGGTGGTCGAGCTGAGCGGACCGGTCGACCTTACCGGTCGTACAGCCGAGTCGGACATCCTCAAGCCCCGCGTGCTGTCGTATCTTGGCTGCGCGTCATTCGCTGCGTGCCCGCAGGCGGTGGCAGCCTCGCCCGTGGACAACGTCGACTCGACCGACTCGCCTTTCCTGATCCTGCACTCCACCGACGAGCTGGTCCCCCTGGCCCAGTCGACCTCCTTCGCTGCTCGGCTTCGAGCGGCTCATGTGCCGGTGACGCTCGTCACCGTTCCGGGCACGCTGCACTCGATCGCGATGCTCACCCCTGACCTGCGCACTCGGATCATCGCGTTCTACCGCTCCGTGCTCATTCACCACGCGTCCGCGGCCACCACTTCGTGACCGTCGCCGTCCGGATCGAGGCACCCCGCCAGCCGGAGCTCCTCGAGCTGATGCGGCAGGGCGACGAGTTCACGCTCGCCCTCTACCCGCCCGAGAGCAGTCATCTCCTGGGTGTCGAGGAACTGGAACGACCGGGCGTGACGGTGTTTGTAGCACGCGACGATGGCGAGGCGCTCGGAATGTCGGCGCTCGTCGATCGCGGCGACGGGTCCGCGGAGCTGAAGCGGATGTTCGTCCCTCCCGCCGCTCGAGGTCGTGGCATCGCTGCGCAGCTTCTGCGCGCCGTCGAATCGTTCGCGGCCGAGAGCGGGGTCGGCCTCATCCAGCTCGAGACCGGCCCGCTGCAGGCCGCGGCTCTTCACGTCTACGAGCGCGAGGGTTTCACGCTCATCCCGAACTTCGGGAAGTACGCCGGGGACCCGAACAGCGTCTGCTACGAGAAGCGCGTCTAGTTGGCGTGCTTCGGCACCGCGTGGTGCGGCATGGGATCGTCGTCGTCCGCGGCGACTCGGCTCGCCCGCTTGTCGTCCCGTCGTTCTTTGGCGCCTTCGACCAGGTAGTAGAGCACCGGCAGGACGACCAGGGTCAGCAGGGTCGACGAGACGAGTCCGCCGATGACGACGATCGCGAGTGGCTGCGAGATGAAGCTGCCGTGGCCGGAGAGGCCGAGTCCCAGCGGCAGCAGCGCGAAGATCGTCGCGAGCGCGGTCATGAGAATCGGTCGGAGTCGTCGACTCGCACCGTGCACGATTGCGTCCGCGGTCTTCATCCCCCGAGCTCGGTACTGGTTGATCAGGTCGACGAGAACGATGGCGTTGGTCACCACAATTCCAACGAGCATCAGCACACCGATCAGCGAGGCGACGCCCAGCGGAACGCCGGACAGCACCTGGAGCACGATCGCACCGGTCGCCGCGAACGGGATCGAGACGAGCAGCAGGATCGGCTGTCGCAGGCTCTTGAACGCGGCCACCATGACGACGTAGACGATCAGGATGGCGGCGAGCAGCGCCAGGCCGAGCTGGCTGAACGCGTCGCCCTGCTGGGTGGTGAACCCACCAAGGACCGCGGTCGCACTCGCGGGGATCTTCGTCTTCGTCACGGCCGTCTGCACCTCGGCTGACAGGTTGCCGACGTTGCTGGTGTTCGGTACGACCTCGATCGTGGCGCTCTGCAGCCCCTTGATAGTCGTAACGCTCGATGGGCCCTTCACCGTCTTGACGGTCGCCAGGTCGGACAGCGGGACCGTGGTTCCGAGAGCCGTCGTGATCGGGTACGCCTTCAGCGCGGCGAGCGTGGTCGGCGCGCTCGCGTTCTCGATGTAGAGGTCGAGGGTGGTGTCGCCAACGACGATGCTCCCGGTCGACGACGGGTTCATCGCCTGTGCGACCGCGCTCCCGACCTGCAGTTCTGTGAGCCCGTCGTTCGCGGCGGCCGCCCGGTCGATCACCACGCCGATGTAGGGGAGTGACGCGGACAGGTTGCTGGTGACACTCGACACCCCACTGAGCTTCTCGGTCCTGGCAATCAGCGCCTTGGATGCGGCGGCCAGGTCGGCACTGCTGCCCGCAGTCACGTCGATCTCGATGTTCGACGAGGTCAGGCCGGATGACGCGGCCGACACCTTGATCGTGCCCTCGTCCTTGATCGCCTTCATCTTCGACGTGATCGTTGCAAGGAGCGCGTCCTGGTCGGCTTTCGCGGCGGTCGTCACGTCGAACGTCGTCGAGCCGCCGCCCGCGAATGCCGCACGCAGGGAGTTGCCACCGCTCCCGATCGAGACCTCGACCGTGTCGACGCCCCTGATGCCGCGCAGCGTCGATTCGATCTTCTTCGACGCGGAGTTCTGAGCCGCCAGGCTGCTCGAGCTGTCGAGGGTCTGCGTGACGGTCAGGGTGTTCTGCCCGCTGTTGCCGATGAAGTTGGTCGTGAGGCTCGTCGCCGCCAGCACCGCGCTGCCGCCGAGAATGACGACGGCCGCGACCAGAACGATGGCGGGGAATCGCAACGTCCAGCGGATGACCGGAAGGTAGCCGCGTTGCAGCCGGGTCGGCCGCTCGAGTTCATCCTCGGAGGACGGCTCGACGACGGTGCCCGGCTTCCGCACCGCCGGCTCGTGCACGCGCCGGTAGAAGACGGCAAGGATGATCAGCCCGATGATCAGCAGGAGTGCCACGGCAGAGAGCACGAGGGGGAATCGGAGGGCAGCGAGATGACCGGTGTGGAACACGTAGTGTCCACTGCCAAGCGCGATTCCGAGTACCACGCCGACTCCGACGAGAAGGACGACCGCTACCCAGAGAAAGGCGCCGAGCACCGTCGCCGACCGCGGCTGCTTCGATCGCACCATGTTCGGATCCCGCAGGAACCAGTACGCAAGCACGGGAACGATCGTGAGCGCCACGAACAGCGAGGCGGCGAGCGCGATGGTGACGGTCAGGGCAAACGGCCGGAACAGCTCTCCCGTAAGGCCGCTGACGAGCGCGATCGGCAGGAACACCGCGACCGTGGTGATCGTGGACGCGGTAACCGCGACCGCGACCTCGCGCACCCCGGCGAGAATCGCCGGCAGCTTTTCTTCGCCGAGACCGAGGTGTCTCTTGATGTTCTCGATGACGACGATCGAGTCATCCACCACTCGTCCGATGGCGATCGTGAGACCGGCGAGCGTGATGACGTTGAGGGTGTAGCCGAAGGCCAGCATGCCGATGAAGGTGATCAGCACGGAGATCGGGATGGAGATTGCGGCAACGATCGTCGAGCGCAGCGAGATCAGGAAGACGAAGATCACGATGACGGCGAACCCAAGGCCGAGCAGGCCTTCCTCGGCGAGGCTGTTGATCGAGGTCGTAATGGACGGAGCCTGGTCGCTCACGACCGTGAACTTCGTGTTTCCGCCGAGCTGTTTCTCGAGCGTCGGGATGTCGTCCTTGACCGCTTTGGAAACGGCGACCGTGTTACCGTCCGCGGTCTTCGTGACGGAGACGGTGACGGATGGCTTGCCGTTGACACGGGAGTAGCCGGTGACCGGATTATCCACGCGGGACACCGTCGCAACATCCGAGAGGGCGAACACCTTCGGTGTCGTGACGACGGCGGAGTGGCCGGGGATGCCCACGGTCGAGCTAGCCGTGCCGATCAGCGGCAGCGCGCGCAGCGTTGTGACGGAACCGACCTTGCTCCCCGACTGGACCGTCAGCGTCTTGCCGTTTTCGGTGATCGATCCACTCGCGAGCAGGGTTCCGTTCGCGGCGAGGGCGTTCTTGATGGACTGTACGGTGAGCCCGTCAGTGGCCAGCTTCGTCGCATCCGGCGTGATCGTGATCCGTTGCGTCGGAGCGCCGAGCAGGCTGACGTTGCTGACGCCGCCCAGCTGCTTGATGTTAGTCAGGGTGAGGCTCGACAGTCTCGAGGCGAGCGTGTGCCGGTCGAGATCACTCGTGACAGCCATCGAGATGATCGGAAGGTCCGTGGTCGAGAAGGTGATCACCTGTGGCGTCACGCCCGACGGAAGCGTCGGCGTGATCCGGTCGATCGCCACCTGCACCTTCTGTTCGTAGGTGGCGATGTCCGTGCCGTAGTCGAACGATGCCGTGACCGTTGAGCTGTTCGTGCTCGACGTCGCCGTGGTGCTGTCGAGGTTCTCGATGCCCTGCAGGGCCGTCTCAATCGGCGTGCTGATGTCATGACTCACGACCGACGGGGACGCCCCGGGGTCGGACGTTACGACGTACACCGACGGCAGCTGGATCGACGGGATCAGCTCCTGCTTCAGGCTCGAGAGCGCGACGAACCCGAACACGCCGATCACGATCGTGATGAGGGCGATCAGGGCGCGATTTCGCAGGCTGAAGACTGACAGGAGATGCATAGCAACGAGTATCCCAGCGCCAACCTGAACGTCACGTACACCCCAGGGAGGACGTTCCTGTGCAAAAGGTGGGTCTTTGCAGCCACGGTACCCCGCTGGGTATCCGTTACACCAGCACGCCCAGCTCGGTTTGTTCGGGGATCGCGTAGCGACCGACCGTGCCCCAGGCGCGGGCCAGCGCATCCACGGCACGATCGAGTTCGGCGGTGGGGTGCGAGTACGGGATGCGCAGGAAGCGCTCGAAGGCACCGTCGATGCCGAAGCGTGGACCGGCGCTGATCAGCAGACCCTCGTTGCGTGCGGCGAGTGCGAGCTGCGAGCTGACGGGCGCGCCGATATTGATCCAGAACGTGAGACCGCCGGGCGGCATCGGCACGTCCCACTCGGGGATGCGCTCGGCGAGCGCGCCCTGCAGGTACTCGCGACCGTCACGCAGCTGTTCGCGCCGCACCGTGAGGATCGCGTCGTAGTCGCGCAGGAGGTCGGCGACGATCAACTGCTCGAGCAGCGGCGTGCCGAGGTCACCCGACATGCGGGCTCGTGCGAGCCTCTGGATGATGGGGCGTTCCGCCCGAATCCAGCCGATCCGCAGTCCGCCCCACAGTGATTTGCCGACCGAGCCCACCAGGATCGGGCGGGAGCCGGCGCTGCCGTACGCCGCGAACGGAAGCGTCGACGGCGATCCATCGATGGCGAGCTCGCCCATGGTCTCGTCGGCGATCACAACGGTGCCCACCGCGTTGGCGATTCCCGCGACCTTCTCGCGCAGTTCCTCCGACATGTTCTGGCCGGTCGGGTTCTGGAAGTCCGGCATGAGGTACCCGAGCGTCGGGCTCGATCGACGGAGCACCTGTTCCAGTCCCGCCTCATCCCATCCACCGTCGGTCGATACGCTGACTGGTCTGAGCCGCCCACCGCCGTCCCGGAGCGCCTCCATAGCGTGCGGATAACTCGGCGATTCGACGAGCACGTTGTCTCCCCGCGAGAGCAGCACGCGGGCAAGCAGGGCGATCGCGTGCTGGGCACCGATCGTCACGAGGATCTCGTCGGGGTGGGTGGGAAGTCCGCGCGACCCGTATCGGGCGGCGATCGTCTCCCGCAGCACCGGTAGACCGATCGTGTCGAAGCCGCTCTGCCCGAGGTAAGCGGGCAGCGTTTCGGCTGCGCGCGCGGCAGCAGCAGCGACGCCCGGATACGCCGGGAGACTCGCCCTCGTGAAGTCGAGCAGGTCGGCGCGGTCCTCATCCGGCGCGCGCGGTGTCGAATGCGGCAGGCGTGCGACGCTGCCAGAGCCCTGCGTGCTCGTGACGAAGCCCGCGTCCCGCACGACGGCGTACGCAGCCGTGACAGTGGTGCGACTGAGCTCGAGGGCAGACGCGAGTTCCCGCTCCGCGGGCAGACGAGTGCCGAGCGGGATGCGGCCGTCGAGGATCAGCAGGCGGATGCGATCCGCGAGGCCCGCGTAGGCGGCCCCGGTCTCCGAGTCACGCCAATCACCCAATAATTGGGTCATCGAGCGCGCGGACAGCGAGGTCATAAGGCCACTTTAGCAATATTGGCATTGCAGCAAAAGGCCAATCATGCAATTGGATGTAACTATGTCGCCGCGCTTTCTCTTTACCCGCCGTATTGTCCAGCTCGTCGTCGGACTGTTCGGCTACGGCATCGCCATCTCGCTGATGGTTCAGGCGGGTCTTGGCGTCGCGCCGTGGGATGTCCTAACGCAGGGGATCGCGAAGCAGTCCGGACTGCCGTTCGGGCTGCTCACCAACATCATCGGACTGGCCGTGCTGTTGTGCTGGATCCCGATTCGTCAGCGTCCGGGCGTCGGTACCGTCGCGAATGTGCTGATCATCGGACCCAGCGCACAACTCGGCCTCGCCCTGTTTCCCCAACAGCACGAGCCGCTCTTCCAGCTGATGTTCTTCGTCGCGGGGCTGGTTCTCCTCGCGATCGCGACGGGGCTCTACATCGGGGCGCGACTCGGGCCGGGGCCGCGCGATGGACTCATGACGGGCATCCATGCCCGGACGGGCTGGAAGATCTGGATGGTCCGTACCGCGATCGAGGTGACGGTGCTGCTCATCGGCTGGGCGCTCGGCGGCAACTTCGGCCCGGGCACCGTCGTGTTCGCGCTCCTCATCGGACCGATGGTGGCCATCACGATCCCGCGGCTGACCGTGCCGGGCGGAAAGCCCGCAGCGGCGACCGCGCCGGCCGATTCCATCGAACCGTCCGACGAGGTCGCCGCGCCCTGAGTTACAGCGAGTGCTCGGCGTAGTAGCCGAATGCGTCCCGCACGAAGTCGGCGCCGTCCGCTCCGCCGTAGTTCTTGGCGAACCGCGGATCACCGACGTACATATCGCCGTAGTAGCGCAGCCGGTCCGCCGTGATTTCACCGCCCGTGATGGACGACGCCAGGTTCAGCCAGTCAACGTGCCGGGCGACGATCGCCTGAACGGTCGCGCTGTCTGCCGCGTCGCCAGCATCCCGAGCCGTCTGATAGTCGGCCGCGATCGAGTCGTGCTGGGCGCGATACGCGCGCCGCTCGTCCTCGGACCTGGCCCGCCACCACGCGTCGCCGTTTCGATACGCGTCGGCACCCCAGCGCTCCTCGACCTCCGCCTGGTACTGCGTGTGGTCGAACCCATCGAACATCTGCTCTGCCATGAGTTGTTTCCCTCCTTCCAGATTTCGGATCGTGCTCTCGACACTGGCGATCTGCCGGTCGAGTCGCTCCTTCTCCTGCTCGAGCCATACGAGATGGTTCGAGAGGGCGCGCGAGCCGTCGCTCTGGCCGGCCAGGATCTCCCCGATTGCGGGCAGACCCAGGCCGAGTTCGCGGAGCAGGAGGATGCGCTGCAGTCGCAGGAGGGCATCCTCGTCGTAGTAGCGGTAGCCGTTGCTGCCGATGCGGCTCGGCTCCAGCAGTCCGACGTCGCCGTAGTGACGAAGCGTTCGTGATGTTGTTCCCGCCAGCCTCGCGATGTCGACGATCGACCATTCCATCGGTGCCCTCCTTTCCTTCCGCAGTCCACGTTAGACATTGACGTTGCGTCAAGGTCAACCGGGAACTTGCAATTCGACTTGCGTGCGGCGGAGACGCGATATATCGTGAGTTCCATAAGACGCGATATATCGTGAGTTTCGGATCAAGCAAAGGAAAGCACATGGCCGAAGAGAAGTGGCTCATCGAAGGGCCGAAAGTGATCGACCTCGGACCCATTCGCAACCTCAAGGTCGCCCTCGTGCGCGGCCAGGTCGACATCGTCGGCCACGACGAGGCGAGCACCCGCATCGAGGTGCACTCGGTATCCGGCAAGGAACTGCGCGTCACACTCGACGGCGACTCGCTCGAGATCGACCACCCGCAGCTGCGCTGGGACAACTTCATCGACGTGTTCCGCAGCTTCCAGGGATCGGCGCGCGCCGACGTCAGCATCCTCGTCCCGCACGCCGTCGCACTGAAGTTCGGCGTGGTGTCGTCCACCGGACTGATCAGCGGCCTGCACGGCGACGCGACCATCAGCACCGTCAGTGGCGACCTCGTGCTCGACGACCTGAAGGGCGACATCACACTCAACTCGGTCAGCGGCGAACTCGCCGTGGGCAATCACATCGGCACGATCTCGGCCCACACGGTCAGCGGCGACATCACCGTCTCCGGCGACGTCAACCGGTTCCGCTGCGACGGCGTGAGCGGTGATGTCTTCCTCGACCTCAAGGGGACCCCCGACGAGATCAAGATCAACACCGTGAGCGGCAACATCACGACTCGTCTCGCCGGCGACCAGGCGACCGACTACCGCATCAGCACCATCGGCGGCCGCATCCAGCTGGACGACTCGGAGATCACGAACATCCGCGGCACCTACAACGGCAAATACGGCAAGCTCGAGCACTCGTGGCTCGACTTCCGCGCCAACACGGTGAGCGGAAACGTCACCGTCCTGCACGTGCCCGATGCCCAGCCCGCGAAGACATCACGGTTCCGGGGCGCCAAGGCATGACACCGGTTTTCGGACACGGACATCTCCGTCTCTATCTGCTCAGCCTGCTCGACGAGTCGCCCAAACACGGCTACGAATTAATCCAGGCACTCGGCGATCGCTTCGGGGGCACCTACGTTCCGAGCGCGGGCACGATTTATCCACGCCTCGCGAAACTCGAGGAAGAGGGACTGGTCTCCAAGTCGGCGGACGGCCGCAAGACCGTCTACTCGATCACGGATGCCGGGCGAGCCGAACTCTCCGATCGGGAGGGCGAACTAGGTGGCATCGAGGACGAGGTCACGGATTCGGTGCGGCGCCTCGCTGACGAGGTCCGGTCGTCGGTCAACGACGCGATGAAGAGCCTGCGCGCGGACCTTGCCGCGGCTGCGCGGGATGCGCGAACCGAGTCCCGCGAAGCGGGCCGCACCATCCGCGGCGACGCTCCCGGCGTGCGCATCCAGAGCCGCGGTAATCTTCAGGACGCCGAGATCCTGTTGTCGGAATTCCGCCACCAGGTGCGGTCGGAGCTGCGCGAATGGATGGCGCACGCTGACCTCGCCGCAGACACGATCGCGGTGCTCCGAACCGAACTGGAGAGTGTGCGTCGGGCCGTGAGCGAATCCCTGCGCAACTCTCGTCCATAGCTCGCGTCCATAACGAAGGAACTACGGGACCGCGAGCCAGTTGGAGCGGTTACCGGCGTGGAGTATGCTCGCCCCTCGTGACTAACGAAGCCCGGTCGCCGAAACGGTGGCTGATTGGCGAGCCACTGCCGTCTGACAAACTCGAGGGGCAGCTGCTCCCCAAGTACCTCGCGCTCCCCATCTTTGCGAGCGATGCGCTCTCCTCGGTTGCCTACGCCCCGCAGGAAATGTTGCTCATCCTCCTCCTCGGCGGCACGGCATTCCTGGCCTTCGCGCCGGGTGTCGCGGCCGCCGTTGTCATTCTGCTCACCGTCGTCGTGCTGTCCTACCGACAGCTGGTCAAGGCGTACCCGAGCGGCGGCGGCGACTACGAGGTCGCCCGCAAGAACATCGGTGAGGTCGCCGGGCTGATCGTCGCGTCCGCGCTCCTAGTCGACTACGTCCTCACCGTCGCCGTCTCTGTCGCGAGCGGCGTGGACAACATCATCTCGGCCTTCCCGTTCCTCAACCCGTTCCGCGTCGAGATCGCGATCGTCTGCCTGCTCATCCTCATGGCCGTGAACCTGCGCGGCGTGCGCGAATCCGGTAAGGCCTTCGCTGTCCCGACCTACCTGTTCATCGTCAGCATCGCCGTGATGGTCATCACGTTCCTGGTCGAGTGGGCCACCGGTCACGCCCCCATCGCCGAGTCGGCCAGTTACCACGTAAAACCCGAGAACATCGCGCAGGCGGCGTTCGTGCTCCTCATCCTTCGCGCGTTCTCGAGCGGATGCAGCGCCCTCACCGGTGTGGAGGCCGTGTCGAACGGCGTGCAGGCCTTCCGCCGTCCCAAGATCCAGAACGCGCAGAAGACGCTCGTCCTCCTGGGCTCGATCGCCATCGTGCTCTTCATCGGACTAGTCGCGGTGGCGCTGATCAGCCAGGTGCACTACGCACAGTCGGCGTGCGACCTGATCGGCTTCAAGAACTGCAGCATCGTGCCGCAGCGGTCGCTCATTGCGCAGGTCGCGTCGGCCACCTTCGGCAATAACTCCCCGCTGTTCTTCATCGTGCAGGCGGCCACCGCACTCGTGCTGCTGCTCGCGGCCAACACCGCCTTCAACGGATTCCCACTGCTCGGCTCCGTCCTTGCAAAGGACCGCTACGCGCCCAAGGCACTCAACACCCGCGGTGACCGCCTGATCTACTCGAACGGCGTCATCATCCTGGCGCTCGCCGCCGGCGTGCTGCTGGTCATCTTCCAGGCGAATGTCACCTCGCTCATCCAGCTCTACATCATCGGAGTCTTCGTCTCCTTCACGCTCGGCCAGAGCGGAATGATCCGACACTGGATACGACTGCTCAGGACGAATCCGCCCAACCGGCGCAACATCCGGGTGAGCCTGACGATCAACTCGATCGGAGCGACATTCACGGCGAGCGTGCTCGTGATCGTCACGATCTCGAAGTTCCTCAGCGGCGCCTATCTCGTCTTCATCATGATGCCGATCCTGTTCCTACTCATGTTCGGTGTGAACCGGTACTACCGGGATGTCGACAAGGAGATCGAGGCTGACCCCACCACGGTCTTCGGCGCTAAGGGTGACCACGCGATCGTCCTCGTCGGCAAGCTGCAGAAGCCGGTACTGAAGGCCCTGGACTACGCCATCGCGGCTCGCCACGACAGCGTCGAGGCCGTGCACGTCTCCATCGAAGACGACGAGACGAAGAAACTCCAGGAGCAGTGGCTCGAGCAGAACATCGAGATCCCCCTGCGTGTGATCGAGTCGCCCTATCGCGAGGTCGCGCTCCCGCTCATCAAGTACATCCGCTCCCGACGTGAGGAACACGGCTCCGAGGTCGTCACGATCTACACGCCGCTGTTCATCGTCGGGCACTGGTGGGAGGCGCTGCTGCACAACCACAAGGGCCGTCGGATCCGGCACAAGCTGATGCTCGTGCACGGGGTCGTCATCGCGCTGGTGCCGTGGCTGCTCGACTCCTCCGAACTGATCTACGGCCGTCGCTCGCGTCCGGTTCCCGGTCAGGATCGTCGTGGCGAACCACTGCGTCCGGTGCTGCGCCGCCCCATGCCAGCGACGAAGGCCGCCGTTCGAGCCGGCGAGCAGCGCGAGCCACGCCTCTCCGGCGCGAAGCAGTCGGCGAACGCCAAACGCAATGCCGAGAAACTGGCTGCGCAGAAGCGCGCAGCTGACAAGGCCGAGCGCGAAGCTGTCGGATCGACAACGCACAAACCCAAGTAACCATGGTGCGCAGCCTTCTCGCAGTGTTGATCGGTGGTGTTCTCGGCACGGCGCTGCGACTGTGCGGAGATGCGCTCCTCGTGCACAGTGACCAGCAGTTCCCCTGGTCGACGCTGATCATCAACGTTCTCGGGTCGTTCGTGCTCGCCGTGCTGGTTGCGCGCGTCTGGCCGGTCGCCCCCGCCTGGATCCGCGCCGGACTGGGCCCGGGCCTGCTCGGCGGATTCACCACCTTCTCGGCCGTCATCGCCTCCATGGTCACGCTGGCCGCCAGCAGCCAGGTGCTTCTCGCGCTCGCCTACCTGGCTGTCACCCTCGTGCTCGGCTTCGGTGCCGCGGCGCTCGGGATGTGGATCGGGACACCCCGCGCGAGCCGCTCCACGATCGAGGTGGACGAGTGATCTGGGCCGCTGCGCTCGCGGGCGGTCTCGCGTCCGTCGTCCGGTACCTCGTCTCGCTCGCCTACGCGAAGCGGTCGGGCAGGCTGCCGTGGGCGGTCTTCACCGTTAACGTGGTCGGCGCGGCGATCGGCGGTGTCGCGGTCGGACTTTCCACCACGGGAGCGATTTCTCCGGACCTTCGCCTGATCCTGGTCGGCGGTGTTGCCGGCGGCCTGACCACGTTCAGCACCTGGAGCGTCGAGACGATCCAACTGGTGATGCAGGGCAGGCTGCGAACGGCGCTCGGCAGCGTCATCCTGAACCTCGCGATCGGTCTGGCGACCGCGACGGCCGGATACCTGCTCGCGACGATGCTGAGCTGAGTCGATCGCTAGTCGCGCGGGCGAGCGATGCGGCGGTGACGCACTACCAGCCGCGGTCTGACCAGGCGATGCCGGGATGGGCCGCCACCCGGCTCGCCCTCGTTCGGGTCTGCAATGAGATCGAGAACACCGTGGGCCACCTCATCGAGCGGCTGCTCGACGCTCGACAGTCCGACCGCCTCGGCGACGGGCGTGTTGTCGTAGCCGATCACCGGCACATCAGGGCCGACCAGTAGCAGTGCTCCAAGTCCCAGCGAGTCGCTCGCGCATACGATCGAATCGATCTCGACCCCGCCATCAAGCAGTGCGCGAATGCCTTCGCGGCCCTCTGCGACACCGTCGGTCACTCCGACCTGAAGCCGGTCGAGTTCCGCTGGCGCTAGTCCGCTCGCCTCCTCCATGGCTTCACGCCAGCCGCGACGACGATCGTCACCCGTGCCGGACGGGCTCGGCCAGCCGAGAAAGGCGATGCGGCGCTCTCCCTCGCCGAGCAGTTGACGGGTGGCAAGGCCTAGCCCGGCGCGACCGTCGACGTCCACCCAGCGATGGGCGGGATCGTTCAGATCGTCAATTCCCCACGGACGTCCGAAGGTGACGAACGGGATGCCCTGCTCCACGAGCCACTCGGTGCGTGGGTCACCGAACATCGTGGACGTGAGCACGAACGCGTCGACATCCGATCCCTCGTGGAGGCGACGGATCTGACGGATCTCGTCATGGGGATCGGTGGCCGTGAACAGCATGATCCGCAGTTCGCGCGCGTCGGCCTGCTCGGTCAGCGCGTGCAGGAATCGATCGTGCACAGATCCCGAAATACCGTTGGTCATCGGGTCGAGCCGAATGCCGATAGTCGAGCTGCGCCGAGTCCGCAGACGCCGGGCGGAGGCGTGTGGGCGGTACCCGAGTTCGGTGATCACCCGCTGTACCCGGTCACGGGTTTCCGGTCGCACGACGTCGGGCGAGTTGAGCACGTTCGACACGGTCTGTCGGGAGACACCGGCCACGCGCCCGACGTCCAGCACCGTCGGCGGCCTCCCTGCTGACGAGGGTCGATCGGGCGAGTGGGCGTGTGCCACGACGGTTGCCTTTCTCCGTGGTCCTCGCTCGACCCGTTGACAGGGCGAGAAGGGCGTGTCTATCGTCAAGGAAGTTTGATCGTTCAAATCTAGAGGATTCACTTCCAATTTGAACGATCAAAAAACAACTCTCGAGGAAATCGACCACGGGACTGCACAGGGAGACATCATGCAAAGACGCAATCGCTGGCTCGTCGCCAGCGCCGTTGCCGTTGCCGGCGTATTCACGCTCGCCGCGTGCGGCACCGGCTTCAGCAGTGGCACCAGCACCGGCTCGAGCGGCAAGCTCACCTCATCCAAAAAGGCACTGACGGTGTTGATCGGATCATCGGGCCCCACCGAGACGACGGCTGTGAACTCCGCTGTCGCCTCGTGGTCGAAGAGCTCGGGGACGGGAGCGAAGGTGATCGCGGCCAGCGATCTCGGCCAGCAACTCGCTCAGGGCTTCGCCTCGGGCAGCCCCGCCGACGTGTTCTATCTGGGCAATGGCGACCTCGCCGGGTACGCCTCCGCCGGTGACCTGCTGTCGTACGGGAGCATGCTCCCGAACAAGAGCGACTTCTACCCGTCGCTCACCAAGGCCTTCACCTACAACAACCAGCTCTACTGCGCACCGAAGGACTTCTCTACGCTGCAGCTCGTGATCAACAACGACCTGTGGGCGAAGGCCGGGCTGACGAAGTCGGATATCCCGACCACGTGGAACCAGCTCGAGTCGGTTGCGAAGAAGCTCACGACCGGTGGCGTCGTCGGGCTCAGCATGAACGGCCAGTACGAGCGTATGGGCGCGTTCATGGTCGAGGCCGGTGGCAACCTGATGAACGCCGACAGCACCAAGGCGACCGCGAACAGCGCAGCCAATGTGACCGCGCTCACGTACGTGAAGAAGCTCCTCAACGAGGGAGTCATGAAGTACGCCAAGGACGTCGGCGAGGGCGACGGTGGCCAGGCGATCGGCGCGGGCAAGGCCGCGATGACCGTGGAAGGCAACTGGGTGACCGGAGAGCTGAAGTCCGACTTCCCGTCGGTCAAGTACACGGTGGCACCGCTGCCATCCGGGCCGAAAGGCAAGGGCACGCTCGTCTACACCAACTGCTGGGGCATCGCGAAGGACAGCCCGAACCAGGAAGCGGCGCTCAAGCTCGTCGAACAGCTGACCAGCCAGAAGGACCAACTCGCGTTCTCCTCCGCCTTCGGCGTGCTGCCATCCATCCAGTCGGCCGCGAGCGCATGGAAGAAGCAGAACCCGACGCTCATCCCGTTCCTCGACGGAGCGACCTACGCGCAAACGGTGCCGGCTTCGAAGGGGTCGGCGGCCGTCGTGACCGATTTCGATTCGAAACTCGAAACACTGGCGACCAGCGATCCGAAGACGATCCTGGATGCTGTTCAGACAAACCTGCAGGCGACGGTCAAGTAGACGTCGATGACAACCGTCACGGGCCGGTCTCTCCCTCGTCGCTCCCGCAGCGGCATCAATCGGGGAGAGGCCGGGTCGGGGTGGCTCTTCACCGCCCCCACCCTGATTCTTCTCGGGCTGTTTCTGGTCATTCCGATCCTGATGGCCCTGTGGGTCAGCTTCTCGAACTGGGACGGCAATGGCAGCCCGTTCACCGGCAGTGTCAAGTTCGTGGGTTTGCAGAACTTCGGCTCTGTTCTCACGAGCGGCGGCCTAACGGAGCAGAACTTCGGCCAGGCACTCAAGAACAACGCGTGGTACGTGATCTTCGTCGTGCCGATCCAAACCATCGTCGCGTTGTTCCTGGCGATCATGGTCAACCGACAGATCCTGCGCGGTCGGGGGCTCTTCCGGACCGCGTTCTACTTTCCGTCGGTCACCAGTTCGGTCGCGATCACGGTTCTCTGGCTATTCCTGTTCAGCCAGTCGGGCGCGATCAATAACGTGCTCGCCTGGATCGGCGTTCACGGACCGAACTGGTTCAGCGAGCCATCCGGCATCATCCAGGACGGTCTTGCCGGCCTCGGGATCAAGCAGGGGCCGACGGCGCTCACCGCGCACACGTTCCTCGGGGTGTCCTGGTGGGATTGGATCGGCGGACCCTCGGTCGCAATGACCGCCTTCATCTTCATGGCGATCTTCACCACGAGCGGCACCTTCATGCTCCTGTTCCTCGCGGCTCTTCAGAACCTCAGCGGTGAGGTACAGGAGGCGGCAATGGTGGATGGTGCGAGCGGGTGGCAGCGCTTCCGGCTCGTCACGCTGCCGCAGCTCCGGCCGACCCTCTTCACCGTCCTGACGCTCGGGCTGATCGGCGGATGGCAGATCTTCGACCAGATCTACACGGGAACCCAGGGCGGACCGGCGGGAACCACGACGTCACCGGCTTACCTCGCATACTCGACCGCGTTCAAAAATCAGAACTGGGGGCAGGGCGCCGCGATCGGTTTTCTCGTGTTCGTGATCATCGTGCTCTTCACCATTTTGCAGCGCTTCATCCTGCGCGACCGCAAGGTCTCGAAGCGCCGAATGCGGCTGTACCACCTGCCCACCTCCGCCCGAGACGGCGGCGATTCCGGGGACGACAACGACAACTCTGGTATGGAAGTCGCCGTCGGTCTCGCTACGGCCGCGCAGGTCAATCGAGCGGGAGGTTCGGTATGAGCGTCGCAGTCCAGGCCACGCCGGCGACGGTGTCGCCGCCGACACCGCCCCGCAAGGCCCGGTTCCGCGAGCACCTGTCGCCACGGCAAATGTGGGGCAACGCATTCGTCTACGCCGTGCTCGTCGTGATCGGCATTCTGTACATCTACCCGTTCCTGATCGAGGTCTTCACCTCATTCAAAACCGAAGCGGATGCAACGGCGAGCCCGATCTCGCTGGTGCCGCCGACCTGGTCCACCGCTGCGTACCAGCAGCTGTTCGCCAACTCGGACTTCCCCCTGTGGTTCAAGAACTCCGTCGTCGTCACGGTCATCGTCACCGCGGGTCGAGTGTTCTTCGACTCGCTCGGCGGCTACGCGCTCGCGCGCCTTCACTTCCGCGGGCGCGGCGTGATCTTCGCGGGTCTGATCGGCATCATGAGCGTGCCCTCCGTGGTGCTGCTGATCCCGAAGTTCCTCGTACTCAACACGCTTGGGCTCTACAACTCCTACGCCGGCATGATCCTGCCGCTCCTCGTCGACGCGGCGGGTGTCTTCATCATGAAGAACTTCTTCGAGTCGATTCCGCAGAGCGTGGAGGAGCAGGCGCGCATCGACGGTGCTGGCACGTTTCGTACGTTCTGGTCGATCGTGCTTCCGATGGCCCGCCCCGCGCTAGTAACGATCTTCATCCTCTCGTTCCAGGGCTCGTGGAATGAGCTCGCCCAGTTCATCGTGTCGGCAAATGACCCAAACCTGACGACCCTGACGAAGGGCGTCGCGTCGCTCGCGTCGGGGCAGCTCGGTGCGGCCAATCGCTACCCGCTAAAGCTGGCGGCAGCACTAATAATGACGCTACCGGTCGCCCTGCTGTTCTTCATCTTCCAACGCAAGATCCTCAACGCCAGCGATGGGGCGGTCAAGGAGTGACGGAACTGCAGCCGCTTCTGTCCGACGAGACGGTGATCCTGTTGGCCCCGACGCAGTGCTGGTCCGACGCGTCCGGCGCGATGGGTGCACGGCCAATCCACGGCGCCTACCTGTCGGATACCCGCATCCTGTCGTCCCAGTCGATTCGATTCGATGGGCGGGAAGCCGAGGTGATCGCGGCACGGCCGCACGGGTCCAATCGGGTCGATTTCGAGGGGGTACTGCGCCAGTTCGACGGTGGTACGGCCGATCCCCGGGTCCGGAGTCGGGAGACGCGAACCGTGACGCCGACGGGACTGGACGAGACGGTGACCGTGAGTTCTGGTCTCGCGTACGGGATCCGGGTGGAGGTGCGGGTCGAGCTCGGTTCCGATCTCGCTCGCATGGACGACATCAAAGCCGGGCTCGCCGCGACGCCCATCGCCATGCGCCGCGAGGCGCGCGGCGCGACCTGGGGCGCGGAGGGCGTAACCGTGACCCTCCAGTCGGACGCGCGAGTGGAGGTTGCCGGCGACGGACTCCACCTGGTCTGGCAACTCGAGGTCCCGCCCCACGGCGACGTGTCCACCACCTGGCGGATCACCGCGACTGATAAGGATGCCGTGGTCGGACCCGCCACCACGGCACCGGACTGGCGTTGGCCGGACGCCACCGGCGACCCGGCGCTCGACCGGTGGATGTCGCGAGCGCGAGACGACCTCACCGCGCTCAGGATGTCGACCCTGGAGCGCGCCGGCTCGGCATTCATCGCGGCGGGCGCACCCTGGTTCTTCACGCTGTTCGGACGAGACTCGCTCTGGACGGCCCGCTTCCTGGTGCCGCTGGGCGGATCCTTGGCGAGGGACACGCTCCATGTGCTCGCGGACATGCAGGGAACGCGAGTGGATGCGGCCTCCGCCGAAGAGCCCGGGAAAATACCGCACGAGCTGCGGCGTTCCACACAGCACCTCGGGCCGGAGGCCGTCACCCTGCCTCCGCTGTACTACGGGACCATCGACGCCACCCCGCTCTGGATCGCTCTCCTCTGCGACACCGCCGATGCCGGGATGTCCGAATCCGAGGTGCGCGGCCTTCTCCCCACCCTCGAGGCGGCCCTCGCCTGGATGCGCGACTACGGGGACGCCGACGGCGACGGCCTGCTCGAATACATCAACTCGAGTCACAACGGTCTCAGCAATCAGGGTTGGAAGGATTCCGGGGACTCGGTGCAGTGGAGGGATGGAACGCTCGCGACCGCCCCTATCGCACTGTGCGAGGTGCAGGGCTACGCCTTCGAGGCGGCCACTCGCGGCGCCGCTCTCCTCGAGCGATACGGGCGGGACGGCGCGAAGTGGCGCGACTGGGCGGAACGCCTTCGCACCAGATTCAACACGCAGTTCTGGGTCGAGGACCAGGGAGGCGCGTATCCGGCGATCGCCCTCGACACCGACAAACGCGCAGTCGATTCGCTCACCAGCAACATCGGGCATCTGCTCGGAACCGGCATCCTGGACGACGAGCAGAGCTCGCTTGTTGCGGCACGCCTGATCTCTTCCCCCCTGTCCTCGGGGTTCGGCCTACGAACTCTCTCCACAGACTCGGCCGGGTATTGGCCGCTGAGCTATCACGGCGGCAGCGTCTGGACCCACGACACGGCTATCGCAATCCGTGGCCTCACGCTTGCGGGCTTCGCCGACGAGGCCCGGACCCTGTCCGAGGGGCTCCTCTCCGCGGCGGTCGCCTTCGACTACCGGATGCCCGAACTCCATTCGGGAGATCCGGCGACCGCGTTCTCACGCCCGGTGCCCTACCCGGCCGCGTGCCGACCGCAGGCGTGGTCGGCGGCGGCGGCAATCGTCGTGCACACGGCCATGACCGCAAACGCAGATCAGTAGCTCGGCGCAGCGTCCAGGCGGCTCAGCGAGGAGATCACCTGGCGGGCGATCAGTCGCCCCGCGCGATTGGCGCCGATGGTCGACGCCTGCGGACCGTACCCAGCGAAGAACACCCGGGGGTCCTTCCAGGATGAGCCCGCAGCGACGACCACGCCGCCCTCCTTCTCGCGCAGCTTGAGTGGCGCGAGGTGCCGAAGCTCTGGGCGAAAGCCCGTCGCCCAGACGATGACATCGGCGTGGCGATACGTGCCGTCCGCCCAGGTCACGCCGTGTGCCCCGATCCGCGTGAACATCTGCTTTGGACGGAGCACGCCGCGATCGATCCCGGCCTGGATGCGACGGGTGCGCGGAACCCCGGTGCCGCTCACGATGCTCGGGAGCGCGCGACCGGCCCGGGCCGCCCCATCCTGCATCGCAACCGCGGCCGTTCCGGCCTCCATGTTCAACTCGGATCCATCCAGGAAGTCGACGTTGCGACGCGTCACCCAGGTGGTCTCCGCGCCCGCCTCCTCGAGTTCGAGCAGGAACCCCACCGCCGACGTTCCGCCACCCACGACGATGACGTCCTGTCCGGCGAACTCGCGCGCGCTGGCGTAGTCGTTGGTGTGCACCTGTCGACCCAGGAAATCGTCGCGGCCGGGGTACCAGGGGACGAATGGCGCGCCCCAGGTGCCGGTGGCATTGACGACGATGTCGGTCGTCACATCCTGGACATCCTCGCCGTCCGTGAAGGTGACGAGCAGGTTCGCGCCGTTGTTCGTGACGGAGCTGACGGATGCCGGACGCACGACCTGCAGGCCGTAGTGCTGCTCGTACTGCCGGTAGTAATCCGCAACGACTTCCTTTGCGGGGATGGTGCGATCCGCGGTCTCGAAACTGACGCCGAGCTCATCCATCCCCGGCAGGTCGTTGATGTGGTGAGCGGACCCGATGCGCAGCGCCTCCCAGCGAAATTGCCAGGCTCCGCCGGTACCGGGGCCACGATCGAGGAGGACGAAATCGTTGTTCGGATCGAGGCCAAGACGACGCAGGTAGTACGCGACCGACAGGCCAGCCTGGCCCGCACCGATCACGACGACTGACGTGTCAGTTCCCGCGGTGGCCACGCGTCAACGTTACTTGGTCGCCTCCCGGAGCGAGCCACTGGGGACGGGCATCTTGGAGACAGGTGAGAGTGATAAAGTGATCGCTAGCTTTTCACCTGTCGTCTGAACGCATTTCTAAAGAGGGGGTCTCGCATGGGGCGTGGCCGTCAAAAGGCGAAGCACACCAAAGTCGCCCGGGACCTGAAGTACTACAGCCCG
>DASXCU010000128.1:0-26418 GCA_036491035.1 Galbitalea sp.
GCGGCGTTCCCGAACGGGCATCCGCGGTCGCGGTCGATCCAGCAGGATCTCGACACGCTGCTGGCCAAGCAGGCTGCCGGGGCCAACCTCGCGATCACGCAGCTGTTCTTCCACGCCGACGAGTTCCTCAGCTTCGTTTCGCTCGCACGCGAGGCGGGCGTAACAATGCGCATCCTTCCTGGAATCATGCCCATCGTGTCGCCGGCGCGGCTGCACCGGATCGTCGAGCTCATCGAGGAGACGCTGCCCGAGGACCTGCTCGCCGAGCTGGTCGCGGCCGAAACCCCGGAGCGGCAGTACGCGGTGGGTATTGCCCACGCGACGCGGCTCTCACTCGAACTTCTAGAGGGCGGGGCATCCGGCCTGCACTTCTGCACCTACAACAAACACGAAGCCGTTCTCGACGTCCTGGACGCCGTCGGCATCCAAACGAAACCATCAACCAGCGCAACCGCAACCAAGGAGCACGCATGAGCACGACCCCATTTCCGACCGGCACGATTCTCGGGTACCCGCGCATCGGCCGTCGCCGCGAACTGAAGAAGGCCGTCGAGTCGTTCTGGGCGGGCACGATCACGGCGGACGAGCTGGAGGCCACGGCCGCCGGCCTTCGCACCGCGACGCGCGAGCGCCTAGTGGCTCTTGGCCTTGACAAGAACAACTCCTCGATCCCGGAGGCGTTCTCCTACTACGACCAGGTGCTCGACACCGCGGTCACGGTCGGCGCCGTGCCGACGCGCTTCGCGTCGCTGGTAAAGGCCGATGGCTCGGTCGACCTGGCGGGCTATTTCACGATCGCGCGCGGTGAGGGCGACAACGTCCCCGCCGAGATGACGAAGTGGTTCGACTCGAACTACCACTACCTGGTGCCGGAGATCGGCCCGGAGACGGCCTTCTCACTGGCGTCTGACCGTCGCGTCCGCGAGGTCGCGGAGGCGACGGCGTCCGGCTACCGCACGCGTCCGGTCCTCGTCGGCCCGGTCACCTTCCTGCTGCTGAGCAAGCCGAGCGAGGGCGCGCCGGAGGGCTATTCGCCGCTCGACCGTCTCGACGACCTGCTTCCCGTCTATGCGGAGCTCCTCGCCGCACTCTTCGCCGCCGGCGCCGAGTGGGTTCAGCTCGAGGAGCCCGGACTCGTCAGCGAGAGCATCGAGGTGCCCCGCGCCGCGGTTCTCGCGGCAACCAGGAAGGCTTACGACCTGCTGTCCGCTGTTGCGACCCGCCCGCAGATCTTCGTCGCGGCCCCGTACGGCAGCCTGGATGACGCACTCCCCGTCCTCGGCGAGACCGGCGTCGAGGCGATCGGCCTCGACCTCGTTCGCGGCGCCGTGCCGACGGCTTTCTCGACCGACAAGGTGCTCGTCGGCGGTGTCATCGACGGCCATAACATCTGGCGCGGCGACCTCGCCGGAGCGTGGGAGAAGCTCGAGTCGCTCAAGGCACTCAGCCCGAATGTCGCCGTGTCGTCGTCCACCAGCCTGTTCCACACTCCGCACGACGTCGATGACGAGCCGTCGCTCGACGCCCGGCTGAAGACGTGGCTGGCATTCGCCGACCAGAAGGTCGGGCAGGTCGCCACGCTCGCTGCCGGTCTCGACCACGGAAAGGCAAAGATCCAGCCCGAGCTGGATGCCGCCACCGCCGCCCTCGACGACCGTCACGACGCTCCGGGAGTGCGCGACGGCAAGGTACGCCTCCGCGCCGCCGAGCTGACTCCCGCGGATTTCGCGCGCAGTGATTACGCGGGCCGTCTTGCGGCTCAGGATGCGGCGCTCGGTCTGCCTCCGCTGCCCACGACGACCATCGGTTCCTTCCCGCAGACCGGCGACATCCGCCGCGAGCGCGCTCGGTTCGCGAAGGGCGAGATCACCGAGGGTGAGTACGTCGGCGCGATGCAGGACGAGATCAAGCGCGTCGTCGACCTGCAGGAGGAGATCGGCCTCGATGTGCTCGTGCACGGCGAGCCCGAGCGCAACGACATGGTGCAGTACTTCGCCGAGAACCTCGACGGCTTTGCCGTCACCGAGAACGGGTGGGTCCAGTCCTACGGCAGCCGCTGCACGCGTCCGTCGCTGCTCTGGGGCGACGTCTCACGCCCGGCACCCATCACGGTCGGCTGGTCGACGTTCACGCAGAGTCTCACGGAGAAGCCGGTGAAGGGCATGCTCACGGGGCCCGTGACCATCCTGGCCTGGAGCTTCGTTCGCGACGACCAGCCATTGCGCGACACCGCGAACCAGGTCGCGCTGGCGCTGCGCGACGAGATCGAAGACCTCGAGAAGGCCGGCATCAAGGTCATCCAGGTCGACGAGCCCGCCCTGCGCGAGCTGCTGCCACTGAAGAAGAAGGACCAGGCCGACTACCTCGACTGGTCGGTTGGCGCGTTCCGGCTCGCAACGGCCGGTGTCGAGGACAAGACGCAGATCCACACCCACCTCTGCTACTCGGAGTTCGGTGTCGTCATCGATGCCATCAACGGGCTCGACGCGGACGTAACGTCGATCGAGGCGGCGCGTTCGAAGATGGATGTCGTTCCGGACATCGAGCGCAGCGGCTTCGCTCGCGGGATCGGCCCGGGCGTCTACGACATCCACTCGCCGCGCGTTCCGTCCGTCAAGGAGGTCACCGAGCTGCTCGAGATCGCGCTCGCATCGATCCCGGAGAAGCAGGTGTGGGTGAACCCCGACTGCGGTCTGAAGACCCGCGGCTACACCGAAACGGTCGAGTCGCTGAAGAACATCCTCGAGGCGACGCGCGCCGTCCGGGCGAAGGCGTCCGTCTAGCGCGGCTCGTCCGCTCCGCCGGTGGCGGGAGAAACGGTACCGCGGCGGGAGTAGCTACTCCCGCCGCGTGCTCACGTCTCCCGCCACGGATGCAGGTTCTCCCGCCACCGCGGAGGCGAGTGGTTAAAAACGCGACTCGGAGGCGACGATCGCTCCGAACGCGACGAGGATCGAACCGGTGACGCGGTCGATGATGCGCTCCACGCGCGGTGAGTTCAGCCAGCGGCGCAGAGCGTTCGCCCCGTAGATGAGTACCGCAAACCACAGGATGGATTCGGCGTCGTGGACGAGGGCGAGAAGGATGCCCATCCAGACCGGTGCTACGCCGACCGCCAGGAACTGGGGGATGGTCGCGATGTAGAAGACGCCGACTTTGGGGTTGAGCAGGTTGTTCAGTAGGCCCCGCACAAACGCGGCGTGTATCGACCCGCCGGGGCGCTCCGTGGCGGGTAACTCGTGCACGCCCTTGCGGAAACTCACGACGATCAACCGGACTCCGAGAAACACCATGTACGCCGCCCCGGCGAGCTTCAACAGCGTGAAGGCGAGTTCGGATGCTGCCAGCAGCGCAGACGCGCCAACGGCGGCGGCGATGCCCCAAATGAGTGCGCCGGTGCCGATGCCGACGGCCGACGCCCACGCGTGAAGTTTGCCCTGGGTCAGCGCGGCCCGCAGGATGAGCGCGGTGTCCAGACCCGGAATGAGCGTGATCACGCCGGCGACCAGCGCGAAGCCTAGTAGCGCCTGGGCCAGTGTCATGGCACCAGTCTGGTGGGTCCGCCCCCGGCGGGATAGCTACACGCTGCGCAGGACCGCGGTGACCTTGCCGAGGATGGTCGCGAAGTCGCCGAGGATCGGCTCGAAGCTCGTGTTGCGGGGGAGCAGCCAAGTGTGCCCGTCGCGCTGACGGAACACCTTGACGGTTGCTTCCTCGTCGAGCATCGCCGCGACGATGTCACCATTCTCCGCGTGCTGCTGAGGATGAACGACAACCCAGTCGCCATCGCAGATCGCCGCATCGATCATCGAGTCGCCGACGACCTTCAACATGAACAGCTCGCCCTTGCCGACGATCTGCCGGGGGAGAGGGAAGACTTCTTCGATGTGCTGCTCCGCCGTGATCGGGATACCGGCGGCGATGCGGCCGACGAGCGGCACCATAACCGCGTCTCCGAAGGACGGGGTGGAAACAGTGGCGTCTTCGGAACGGGGCAGATCGATCAGGATCTCCATCGCGCGCGGACGGTTCGGGTCGCGACGGAGGTAGCCACTGAGCTCGAGCTGGTTGAGCTGGTGGGTGACGCTCGAAAGAGAGGAGAGCCCGACGGCGTCGCCGATTTCACGCATGCTCGGCGGATAGCCGCGGGAATCGAGCGAAACCTGAATGGCTTCGAGAATCGCCTGCTGCTTGTCACTCAGGCTCGTACGTCGACGAGTTGAGGGACGCTCGGCTGCTTCATCCACTTGGTTTCTCCCTGCGGTGCGGTTCAAATGTCGGTGGCCGCTGGTTATCTGAATCCAGCAACAATCGAAACTGTATCCGTTTAGGGGCTCAAAAGAAACACCTGTTCGAGTGTGTCGGCGAAAAAGTCGTCTCCATGTTCGAATATCGGCTTGCATTTTCGAATAATCGAAGATACGTTCGGTACAAAGCTTCGCATCCGGTGACGGTGTTCCGCTCCCGGCCGAGCGGCCACCGCACCGGATGCGAGAACCAAGCAGTCCTGAGCAAAAAGCAAGTGCAGTTGACACGTAGAGGGAGAACACAATGAGCGCGATCATCGCAGGCGGCTATTCGTCCAACTCATACGCGCCGGTCTCCTCCTACGCGGCTGTCTCCTCCTACGCGGCTGTTGGGCGTTCGCGCCTTCGCATGACGAAGCGTGGTCGCACGCTTCTCCTCACCATCATCGCGGCACCGCTGGTCGCTGCGGCTCTCTTCTTCGGGATCAACGCTGGCGGCGCAACCGCGACCAGCTCGTCGACTCCGCTGGCGAAGGTCACCGTCGTCAACGGCGAGACTCTCTGGGCCGTCGCGAAGCAGATCGCGCCCGCGTCCGACCCCCGTGACGTGATCGCTGACATCATGTCGGTGAACAACATGAGCTCGGCCGACATCTACCCCGGCGAGCACCTGAGCATCCCCGCGAAGTACTCGCACTCGTAATCGACGCTGACGCGGGCGGTTCTCGCGTAAGACCAGGGGCGACATCCACTTAAGATTGGGCCGTGACCTCACTCGCTGACCTCCCCATCCGGGACGATCTCCGCGGACAGACGCCCTACGGTGCGCCGCAGGAGCACGTGCGTATCCAGCTCAATGTCAACGAGAACACGCATCCGATCCCGGAGGACGTGGCGGCCGACATCGAATCGTCACTGGCCGCCGCCATCCGCACGGTGAATCGCTACCCGGACCGTGAATTCACGAGCCTCCGCGAGAGCCTCGCGAACTATCTCGGCCACGGCCTTGGGATCGACCAGATCTGGGCAGCGAACGGATCCAACGAGATCCTGCAGCAGTTCCTGCAGGCGTTCGGCGGACCCGGTCGCAGCGTTCTCGGGTTTCGGCCCACCTACTCGATGCACTCGATCATCGCGTCGGGTACCGGTACACGCTGGATCGGCGTCGACCGGGACGAGGAGTATCGGATCTCACCCGAGACCGCTGTCGCCGCGATCGAGCGCGAGCACCCCGACGTGGTGTTCTTCTGTTCGCCCAATAACCCCACCGGCACGCCGTTGCACCTCGACACGATTGTTGCCGCGTACGACGCGACCGACGGGATGGTGCTCGTCGATGAGGCCTACGCCGAGTTCGCGCCGGCGGAACTGCCCACGGCGCTCAGCCTCCTGGACGGACGCCCGCGCCTGGTCGTCAGCCGGACCATGAGCAAGGCCTTCGCCTTCGCGGGAGCGCGTGTCGGATATCTTGCCGCCGACCCCGCGGTCACCGATGCGCTGCGCCTCGTGCGCCTGCCCTATCACCTGTCCGCGCTGACGCAGGCGGCCGCCATCGCTGCCCTTGCTCACACGAAGGAGATGCTGGCGATGGTCGACGACATCAAGGCGCAACGCAATCGCCTGCTTCGGGAGCTGCCGAAACTCGGATACCCGGTGCACGACAGCTGGGCGAATTTCGTGATGTTCGGGGGAGTTGCCGATCCGCACGCCCTCTTCGAGGCGCTCCTGGCGAACGACATCATCATCCGCGATCTCGGCATTCCTCAGTCACTGCGTGTGACGGCCGGAACCGAAGCCGAGACGACCGAATTCCTCGATGTCCTCGCGCGACTCACGGCGGAGGGGCTGCCGTCCGCTCTCGGTAGGATCGGTGCATGACCAGCGACCGAACCGCGCACCTGACGCGCTCGACGAGCGAGTCAAGCGTCGACCTCACGCTGAATCTCGATGGGACGGGCGAGTCGTTGATCGACACGTCCGTGCCGTTCTTCGACCACATGCTGACGGCATTCGCGAAGCACTCGCTCGTGGATCTCACCGTGAAATCGACCGGCGACACGGCGATCGACATCCACCACACCGTCGAGGACACGGGAATCGTTCTCGGCACGGCCATCGCACAGGCGCTGGGGGATAAGGCAGGCATCTCGCGGTTCGGCGACGCTCTCGTGCCTCTCGACGATGCCCTGGCGCAGGCCGTCATCGACATCTCCGGACGCCCCTATTTCGTTCACACCGGCGAGCCGGCGGGCTTCGAGCACCACCTGATCGGCGGCCACTTCACGGGTTCCATGGTTCGCCACGTATTTGAAGCGATCACGTTCAACGCGGGCCTGACCGTACACCTGACCGTGCTCGCGGGACGAGACCCGCACCACATCGCCGAGGCGGAGTTCAAGGCGTTTGCGCGCGCCTTCCACCAGGCGGTCGCGCTCGATCCTCGGGTCAAGGGCATCCCGTCGACCAAGGGTGCGCTCTGACGTGGTCGCTCCCTCCGTCGTGGTCCTGGACTACGGCTCCGGCAACGTTCACTCGGCCGCGAAGGCGCTCGAGCTCGCGGGCGCAACCGTCGAGCTGACGGCCGACCGGTCTCGAGCCCTTGCCGCCGACGGCCTGGTCGTACCGGGCGTCGGGGCCTTCTCGGCGGTGATGCAGCAGTTGAATGCCGTTCGCGGCGGCGAACTGATCGAGCGTCGACTGGCCGGCGGCCGTCCGGTGCTCGGTGTCTGCGTGGGCATGCAGGTGATGTTCGACAACGGGGTGGAGCGCGGAAACGAGACTCCGGGACTCGGCGAATGGCCGGGCGTCGTGCGCGAGCTCGAGGCGCCGATCCTTCCGCACATGGGCTGGAACACCGTGGATGCGCCAGCGGACTCCGTGCTGTTCGACGGCATCCGGGACCAGCGGTTCTACTTCGTCCACTCGTTTGCGGCCCAGGACTGGGACCTCGACCCGACCCCGCCCATGAAGCAGGCGAAACTGACCTGGGCCGAGCACGGCGGTCGATTCCTGGCTGCCGTCGAGAACGGTCCGCTCGCCGCCACCCAGTTCCATCCGGAGAAGTCCGGGGAACCGGGCATCCGTCTGCTCCGCAACTGGCTCGCGAGCCTGTAACTCTCCAGAAAGCGCCCGATGACCTCACCTGCTCTTACCCTCCTGCCCGCTGTCGACGTCGCCGACGGCCAGGCCGTGCGACTGACGCAGGGGGCAGCGGGGAGCGAGACCAGTTACGGCGACCCGATCGATGCCGCGAACGAGTGGGTGGATCAGGGTGCCGAGTGGATCCATTTGGTCGACCTCGACGCAGCCTTCGGCCGCGGCAACAACTACGAACTGCTGAAGCGCGTCGTTGCGAATACGCCGGCGTCCGTGGGCGTCGAGCTGTCGGGCGGAATCCGGGATGACGCGTCGCTCGCCGCCGCGCTGGAGACCGGATGCCGAAGGGTGAACCTGGGCACGGCGGCGCTCGAGGACCCGGAATGGGCGGACGCGGTCATCCGATCCCACGGCGACCGCATCGCGGTCGGCCTGGATGTCCGCGGGACGACGCTCGCGGCGCGGGGCTGGACTCGCGAGGGCGGAGACCTGTGGCAGGTACTCGACCGGCTCGAGGCCGCCGGCTGTTCCCGGTACGTCGTCACCGACGTCAACAAAGACGGGATGCTGACCGGACCCAACCTCGACCTGTTGCGTTCGATGTGCGAGCACACCGATAAGCCCGTTATCGCGTCCGGCGGTGTTTCGAGCATCCAGGACCTGGTCGAACTCCGCACGCTCGTTCCGCTGGGCGTGGAGGGAGCGATTGTGGGCAAGGCGCTCTATGCGGGAGCATTCACGCTTCCGGAAGCGCTCGTCGCGGCGCGCGACTGATGTCGGGGACAGATTCCGCCGGCGTCCCGTGGGAGGGGCGATCGTTCGAGCACGCCGAATCTTCCGGCGATGACGGAAGCGCGCCCGCGAAGCTGCTCGAGGCCCTGAAGCGATTCCGTTCCCGCGAGCTCGGCGAGGCCGAGGTGGTGGACGAGGTGCGCGTCTCGCGACTGTTGATCCCACTCGTCGCGCACGCCGGCAACGTCGGAACGACACCGAACGGACACCTGGTTGACAAGACACAGGAACTGTCGATCATCACCGTTGCCGGCCCCGATGGTCGGTCGGTGCTGCCCGCGTTCACCTCGGTGTCGGCGATGTCGCACTGGAATCCCGGGGCTCGGCCCATCCCGGCGGACGGTGTCCGTGTGGCGCTGGCCGCCGCAGGCGAGGGGACGGACCTCGTCGTTCTGGATGCCACGAATGACACGGAGTTCGCGATAAGGCGTCCCGCGCTCTGGGCGATGGCCCAGAACGAGCCGTGGCAACCCAGCTATGCGGACGAAGCCGTGCTCGCGGAGTTCATGGATGCGGCCGAGGGCGAGGATGCGATCGTCGCCATCCAGCTCGCGCCGGGTGATTCCGATGCTCGACTCGCGGGTCCGGAACTAATCGTCCAGCTCTCCCTCATCGACGGGCTTGACGAAATTGCTCTCGCCGAACTGCTCGGGCGTGAGCAGGAACGGTGGGCGGCGAGCGAGATCATCGCTACCCGGGTGGACTCGATGACGGTGAAGCTCGCCCGTGCCTGAGTTCGCTCCGGGGACAAAACCGCCCCGCCTCATCCTCGTCGACCTCGACGGCACCCTCGTCGGCGTGGATCACACGGTCTCGCCCCGCAACGCGGCGGCGCTCGAGCGCGCGACTGCCGCGGGCGCGCGCGTGGTCATTGCCACCGGCCGCCCAGTCCGGCTGCTCGAACCGATCAAGCAGAGCCTCGGGCACTCGATCGCGCTCTGCTACAACGGCGCGATCGTGCTGGACATCGCGACGGGCGACATCCTCGAGGCGCACCTGCTCGACGGGGACGTGTTCCGTCGCGCCGTCGAGACGGTTCGGGAACGGGGCTTCGAGTTTCTGGTCGCCGTCGAGGGGATGCCCGACGTCGGCATCCGCGGGGAGCGAGGATTTAGAGAGGGTTACAAGATGCCGCGCGGCTCCCTGGCGGAGATCACCGACGCGGGGATCGTGAAAGGACTCATTCGGGTGGAGGGCGACCAGTTCGCAGACATCTGGGAGGCGTTCTCGACCGGGTTTCCGGACGAACTCGAGGTGACGCGCTCGGGGATCGACGGCCTCATCGAGATCTCTCGGGCGGGCGTCTCGAAGGGCGGCGTCATCGACGAGCTCGCGCGGGGCTGGGGGATCGATCCCGCGGATGCGATCGCCTTCGGCGACATGCCGAACGACCTGGAGATGTTCCGGTGGGCGGGTCGCTCCGTCGCGATGGGCAACGCCGAACCCGAGGTGAAGCTCGCGGCATCCGAAGTGGGCGAACACCACGACTCGGATGCGGTCGCCCAGGTGCTCGAGCGCTGGTTCTAGCCGCTAATAAACCGGACCGGTGAGCTTCTCCCCAGGGCCCTGGCCGCGGGCATCCGGGAACGCGGATGCTTCGCGGAACGCGAGCTGCAGGGAGCGCAGGCCGTCCCGGAGCGGTCGGGCGTGCTGGTCGCCGATCTCCGGCGCGGCCGAGGTAACCAGTCCCGCGAGCGCGATGATGAGCTTGCGCGCCTCGTCGAGGTCGAGCTGGTTCTCGGGATCATCCGCGAGACCGAGCTTGACAGCGGCGGCGCTGAGAAGGTGCACGGCGACGGTGTTGATCACCTCGACGGCTGGCACATCCGCGATATCGCGAGCCTCTTCGCTGGTATCGAATTCGCCCGGCTCGCTCATGATCGTCACTCTCTGCTATTCTTATTGCGGCTCCGAGTGCTCTGCGCTCGGTACGAAAGTGGAGAATCTCCCACCCGTTGGCCGCCTCATAAAGGCTACCGGGTTGTAACGCTCCGTTCCTCGCACGAGGAATAGCTAGGGCGTCGTCAAGAAATTGACGTGAAATCTCCTTCTTGCGTTGCCCGCAAAGCATCCGTTTTGCGAGCGTGGGCCACACGATTTCTAGAAGGAGACACGTATCAGCGATCCGCGTACCAATGACCGAATCCGAGTTCCGGAAGTCCGTCTTGTTGGCCCCAACGGCGAACAGGTCGGAGTAGTCCGCATCGAAGACGCTCTTCGTTTGGCTGGCGAGGCCGACCTGGATTTGGTTGAGGTTGCTCCCAACTCCAAGCCACCCGTCGCGAAGATCATGGACTTCGGCAAGTTCAAGTACGAGACGGCGCAGAAGGCGAAAGAGGCCCGGCGCAATCAGGCGAACACGATCCTCAAGGAGGTTCGTTTCCGCCTGAAGATCGACAAGCACGACTACGAGACGAAGCGCAAGCGCGCCGAGGGCTTCCTGCAGTCCGGTGACAAGGTCAAAGCCATGATCCTGTTCCGCGGCCGTGAGCAGTCCCGACCCGAGCAGGGTCACCGTCTCCTGCAAAAGTTTGCCGAAGATGTGGCGGAGTTCGGCTCCGTCGAATCGTCACCCACCATCGACGGACGCAACATGGTCATGGTCATCGGTCCGCTGAAGAACAAGGCGGAGGCGAAGGCCGAAGCCCAGGCGCGGCAGGCGGCCAACAGGCCGGCGAGAACGGAGGCTGCACCAGCAGTCGCCGAGGCCGCAGCCGAGGCACCGAAGGCTGAAGCTCCACAGGCCGAGGCGCCGAAGGCCGAGGCACCCAAGACCGAGGCACCACAGGCTGAAGCTCCCAAGGCCGAGGCGCCCAAGGCTCCGGAAACTGAGATTGAGGCTCCGAAGGCTGAGGCGGCCCCCAAGGCCGCTGCACCGAAGGCGCCAGCCGCACCAAAGCCAGCAACACCCCGTGCAACCGCACCCAAGACCACGGCAGCCGCCAAGCCGGCGGCTGCTCCAACAAAGGACGAAACGAATGCCTAAGCAGAAGACCCACAAGGGCGCCGCGAAGCGCTTCAAGATCACCGGCTCCGGCAAGGTCATGAAGCAGGGTGCGGGTATGCGCCACCACCTCGAGCACAAGTCGAGCGAGGTCACTCGCCGCCTCAACCGTGAAGTCGTGCTTGCGCCGCAAGACGCCAAGAAAATCAAGCGCCTGCTGGGCAAGTAGTAGAGACGGAAATTAGATCATGGCAAGAGTAAAGAGAGCGGTCAACGCCGCCAAGAAGCGTCGCACCACGCTCGAGCGCGCCGAGGGCTACCGCGGCCAGCGTTCGCGCCTCTACCGCAAGGCCAAGGAGCAGGTCACACACTCCCTCGTCTACGCCTACCGTGACCGCCGCCAGAAGAAGGGTGACTTCCGTCGCCTCTGGATCCAGCGGATCAACGCGGCGTCGCGCGCGAACGGTCTTACCTACAACCGCCTCATCCAGGGTCTGAACCTGGCCGGCATAGAGGTCGACCGTCGCATCCTCGCGGACCTCGCGGTCAACGAGCCCGCAACGTTCGCGGCCATCGTCGAGACGGCCAAGGCGGCACTGCCCGCCGACACGTCGGCGCCGAAGGTCGACGCAGCGTAACGAACCTGTACAAACGCCCCGGCCCGCACTTCACTGTGCGCGCCGGGGCGTTTTGTTGTTCCCGGGCAAATATGCTGGCTGCATGATCGACAATCCGCGATCTCCGCGGGTGCGCGGGGTCGCCAAGCTCGCGAAGCGGGATGCCCGCGCGCAGACGGGACTGTTCCTGCTGGAGGGACCGCAGGCGGTCTCCGAGGCGCTCCGGTTTCGCCCCGAGCTGCTCAGCGAGCTGTACGGAACGCCGACGGCGGTCGATCGCTATCCCGAGATCGCGCAGGGTGCGGCGGCGGCCGGGATCGATATCGAGTTCGTCACCGAAGAGGTGCTCGACAGCATGGCGGACACCGTCACACCACAGGGCATCGTGGCCGCCTGCAGGCAGTTTCCGACGTCGGTGAAAGACCTGTTCGCGGATGGTCCGAAGCTGATCGCGATACTCGAAGAGGTTCGCGATCCGGGGAACGCCGGAACGATCATCCGGGCAGCGGATGCGGCGGGTGCCGACGGCGTCATCCTGACTGGCCGAAGCGTAGATCTCTACAACCCGAAGGTGGTCCGTGCGACGACGGGCTCCCTGTTCCATCTCCCGGTGGCGATGGGTGCCGAGCTCGAGACCGTTCTCGAGCGCGCCCATGCCGCCGGAATGCAGGTTGTGGCCGCCGACATCAAGGGGTCCGATCTTCTGACCGCACGCCGCGACGGCATACTCGCGAAACCGACCGCCTGGCTGTTCGGCAATGAGGCCCGGGGGCTCACCGACGCGAACTATGCCCTGGCCGACCAGGCGATCGCGGTCCCGATCTACGGGGCGGCAGAGTCGATGAACCTGGCGACCGCGGCATCCGTTTGCCTGTACGAGAGCGCGTTCGCCCAGCGCGACTAGTGCCGAATCTCGTCGAGCAGCTGTAGTTCCTCGGCTCGGGTGAGGCCCGCGCGCCGCTCCCGATCCACCCCTCGCTCGACCTCGTCGGCGAGGACATCGCGCACTGTCTCGTCGAACGGGCGAAGGCCGCCGCCGGCGGCCAGGTAAGCGGCGTTGCTCCGCGTCGTCATCGCAGCATCCTCTAGTGGCAGCCAGAGCGGAAGCGATCGGGGGCCCGCCCAGTAACGCACATCGTGGGCGAGGAGCCACTCGTCGTCGACCACGACCAGTCGACCGCTGAAGCCGCAGGCGGTCGACGCAAGCTCGATCGCACTAGCCAGAGGGACCGAGGTGCCGACGGCGTTGAGAATCCCGACACCTCCGGACGCCACCGCGAACTCGGCGAGGTCGCGCACGTCGATGATCTGAGCGGTTCGATCCTGAACCTCCATCGACAGGACGTTGTCGCTTCCGGCGAGCGCCAATCGCGCGCCCCAGTAGCCGAACCGGTCGCTCGGGTCGCCGGGACCGGCGATGAGACCCGGTCGCACGATGAGTAGCCGACCCCCGAGCGCTGCAGCGCTGGCGTGTTCGATGGCGACCTTCGCCTTGCCGTAGTCGTCCGGATCGTCGGGTTCGAGGAGGGGATCCGACTCGTCCGCGCCCGGCGTCGAATTGGAGGCGTAGACCGAGATGGTCGAGACGAGAGTCCAGTGGACCGCTCTTTCGGCCAGCGCATCCAGTGCTCCAACCGCAAAATCGTGGTCCCAGGACAGCTCGATGACCCGGTCCCAGTCGCGGTCCGCAACGGCGGCGTACGCATCCGGGGCACTTCGATCGGATCTCACGAATTCGGCGCCCGGGGGAACCGCGCCGCTCTCGCCGCGCGCGAGACAGGCCACGTCGTCGCCGGCCGAGAGCCCGGCGCGTACCAGCTCTCGCCCGAGCCAGCCGGTGCCGCCGAGGACCAAAACACTGCTCACGCCTCTAGTAAACTCGGGCCTCGTGTCAGAACCCACCCCCATCACAGATTCGGCGGCCGCCGAGGTCGTCGCTGCGGCACTCACCGCCGTCGCCGCAGCAACATCCTCGGCCGAGTTGAGGGCGGCGCGCACGGAGTTTACGGGGGAGTCGTCGACTCTCGCCCGCATGAACGCGTCGCTGAAGGATGCGCCGAACGACCAGAAGGCGACCCTCGGCAGGATCGTCGGGCAGGCCCGCGGGCAGGTGAACGCGGCCATCGCCGAGCGCGAGGCACAGTTGGTGCTCGCAGAGGAGTCGGCGAGGCTCGCGAGCGAGGCCGTCGACGTCACCGCGGTGGGAACCCGGTGGCGCGCCGGTGCGCGCCACCCGCTCAGTCTGCTCATGGAGCAGATGGGCGACATCTTTATCGCCATGGGCTGGGAGATCGCGGAAGGCCCGGAACTCGAAAACGAGTGGTTCAACTTCGACGCAATGAACTTCGACGAGGATCATCCTGCGCGCGCCATGCAGGACACGTTCTTCGTCGATCCCGTCGATTCGCACCTGCTGCTGCGCACGCACACCAGTCCGGTGCAGATCCGGTCACTGCTGGATCGCCCGCTGCCGGTTTATGTTGTCGCGCCCGGTCGTGTCTACCGGACCGACGAGCTCGACGCGACCCACACGCCCGTCTTCCACCAGATCGAGGGCCTCGCCATCGACCGGGGTCTCACCATGGCGAACCTCCGCGGAACCCTGGATCATCTCGCCCGAGCGATGTTCGGCACCGGCGCGAAGATCCGTCTTCGTCCGAACTACTTCCCGTTCACCGAGCCGAGCGCCGAGATGGATGTCTGGCAGCCAAACGCCAAGGGTGGAGCACGCTGGGTCGAGTGGGGCGGATGCGGAATGGTGAACAGCAACGTACTGCGCGCCGCCGGCATCGACCCGGACGAATACCAGGGCTTTGCCTTCGGCATGGGAATCGAGCGCACACTGCAGTTCCGCAACGACATGAACGACATGCGCGACATGGTCGAGGGCGACGTGCGCTTCTCGCAGCAGTTCGGGCTGGTCGTCTGATGCGTGAGGTGTTGGTGTGAGAATCCCAATTAGCTGGCTTCGCGAGTTCGTCGAGGTTCCGGCGTCGGCGACTGCGGACGACCTCCTGGCCGCGCTGGTCGCCGTCGGTTTCGAGGAAGAAGACGTCCACACATTCGGCGTGACCGGACCGGTCGTCGTAGGGCAGGTTCTGGAGTTCACGCCCGAACCACAGTCGAATGGCAAGACGATCAACTGGTGCAGCGTGGATGTCGGCGAGGCCGAGCCTCGAGGCATCGTCTGCGGCGCCCACAATTTCGCGGTGGGCGACAAGGTGGTGGTGTCGCTTCCCGGCGCCATCCTGCCCGGTCCCTTCCCGATCGCCGCGCGCAAAACGTACGGCCACGTCTCCGACGGCATGATCGCGTCAGCGCGTGAGCTCGGACTCGGTGAGGAGCACGACGGCATCCTGCGACTGGCCGCACTCGGACTTGACCCCAAGCCGGGTGACGACGCTATCGCTCTCCTCGGGCTCGATGACTTCGCGGTCGAGATCAATGTCACACCCGATCGCGGCTACGCGTTCTCGATCCGGGGAGTCGCTCGCGAATACTCGAATTCGACGGGAGCCGCGTTCACGGACCCGATCTCGAAGATCGAAGCCGGGCCTCGAGTCGAGCTCGTAGAGACCTTCCCGGTGACCATCGACGATCCGAGCGGGATCCGCGGCCGCTCGGGCGTCAACGCCTTCAACACACTGCTCGTGACGGGCGTCGATCCCACGCGTCCGACTCCGCCCTGGATGATTGGTCGACTGACGCTCGCGGGCATCCGCTCCATCTCGCTTCCGGTCGACATCACCAACTACGTGATGCTCGAACTCGGGCAGCCGACGCACGCCTACGACTACGACCGGGTCGCCGGTGGATTCGTCGTTCGGCGCGCTGCGGCGGGCGAAACGATCGTGACGCTGGATGACCAGACCCGTATCCTCAGCGCGGAAGATCTGCTCATCACCGACGATTCCGGGCCCATCGGGCTGGCCGGGGTGATGGGCGGGGCGACGACGGAAATCAGCGCGACGACCACTCGGGTTCTCGTCGAGGCGGCGAATTTCGACCCGGTGTCGATAGCGCGCACCGCGAGGCGCCACAAACTGCCGAGCGAGGCGTCCAAGCGCTTCGAGCGCGGTGTCGACCCGAAGATCGGTGCGGCAGCGGTCAGGCGTGTCGCCGACCTGCTCGCCGAGCTCGCCGGCGGAACGATCGAGTCAACGGGCACGCAGCTCGACTTCTCCGTTCCACTGGCACCGATCGAGCTCCGCGACGGATTCATCGCGAAACTGATCGGCATCGGGTACAGCGACGACGAAATCGTCAGCTCGCTCGAGAAAGTGGGCGCGACGGTCGAAGCCGGCGCCGGCATCCTCATCGTCACGCCGCCCAGCTGGCGTCCCGACCTCATCGACGCAGCCACGCTCGCGGAAGAGGTCGCCCGAATCGTGGGGTACGACCGGATTCCGTCGGTTCTTCCCGTCGCGCCGCCGGGACGCGGGCTCTCGCGCACCCAGCGCCTTCGTCGTTCGCTGTCGTCGGCACTCGCGGCTGGTGGAGCGACCGAGATCATCTCCTACCCATTCGAGTCGCGGGCACAGATCGACGAGTTCGGGGGAGCGGAGGGCGGTGAGGTCCCCGCCATCCGGCTGGCGAACCCGCTCGATGCCGAGACCCCGTTCCTGCGCACGACGCTCACCCCCGGCATGCTGGAGATCGTCCGACGCAACCTTTCCCGCGGCCTCACGAACCTCGCGCTGTTCGAGGTGGGCGTCGTTTTCGAGCCGGTCGCGGGGAAGAAGTACGGCAGTGGGCCACTTCCGATCGGTCCGGCACACCCCGGTCCCGAGCGCCTCGCGGAGCTGAACGGAAGCATTCCGCCGCAGCCTTGGCACGTCGCCACGATCTTCCTCGGTGACGCGATCGAGAAGCAGCCGGGCGTTGCGGCCGCACCATCCGGTCTCGCGGATGCTCTGGCTTCGGTCGAACAGATCGGTCACGCTCTCGCGGTCGATATCCGCGTGGCAAGCGGATCGCATCACGCGCTGCACCCGGGTCGCACGGCGGAGCTGTGGGTCGGCGATCGCTCGGTGGGTTTCGCCGGCGAGTTGCTGCCCTCGCTTGCTGACGAGCTCGACCTGCCTCGAGTCGTGGCCGTCGCCGAGCTCGACCTCGACGCTCTGATCGAACTGGCTCGACCGGAAGTCGCTCCGCAACCCATCGTCACGATGCCTGCAGCAACCCAGGACCTCTCGCTCGTCGTTGGTATCGACGTTCCCGCCGGCGACGTGCTCGCCGCGGTCGTCGAGGGTGCGGGCGACCTGCTCGAGCACGCCAGCCTGGTCGACGACTACCGGGGCCAGGGGGCCCCGGACGGCTCGAAGTCGCTCACGTTCGCCCTGCGTTTCCGCGCTCCCGACCGAACGCTCACCGCAGCGGAGGCCAGCGACGCGAAGCTCGCGGGTGTAACGCTGGCGGCACAGCGCCACGGGGCGTCCCTCCGCGACTAGCCTCAACCTTTTTCAGGAAGGTGTGGGAGCGGAGTGGCGGATGAGAGTGGTTGGGTCACATCCGTAGCGCCAGTCGCACCCGCACCACAGGTTCCTGAAACGGTCATAGGCAGAGCGCAATAATCCGCCGATTCGCGCACGAAAGCTGCGCGCGATATGGTGGGCGGGTGGACATCCGCGGAACGGCAACCAGCGACCTTCGTCGTCTGGGCAGTTTTCGTGTAGAGCGTCGCGCGCGCCGATCGTAGGCGACGCCCGCCGCTGGTTATGCCAGCACGCTGAGCTTTCAGCCGCGTAGCGTCGCCGCATCAGACTCCTCGTCCGATTCGATCGATAGGCCCAACCATGACCTACTCCGTTGCCGTTGCCGGCGCGAGTGGCTACGCAGGCGGTGAAGTGCTGCGCCTACTCGCCACCCACCCCGAGTTCGAGCTGAAGACCGTTACCGCTTTCTCGAATGCCGGCCAGCCGCTTGGAACAGTGCAGCCCCACCTGCGCTCGCTCGCGCACCACGTGCTCGTTGAGACCACGGCGGAGAACCTCGCCGGACACGACATCGTGTTCCTGGCCCTGCCGCATGGCAAGTCCGGGGAGCTGACGGCTGCACTGGATGCCGGGGCCCTGGTTGTCGACTGCGGTGCGGATCATCGCCTCACCGATGAGTCGGCTTGGGCACAGTTCTACGGGGGCGACTACTTCGGTGCGTGGCCCTACGGACTCCCGGAGCTTCCGCTCGCCGCCGGGGGAGCGCAGCGCGACAACCTGGTTGGCGCGAAGCGGATCGCGGTCCCCGGATGCAACGTCACGGCCATCTCGCTGGGGCTCGCCCCCGGGATTCGCGCGGGTCTTCTCCGGCCGGATGACCTGGTCGCGGTTCTCGCTGTCGGCACCTCGGGCGCGGGGAAGGCCGCCAGGCCGGAGCTGATCGCGAGCGAGATACTCGGATCGGCCTCCGCGTACGCGGTGGGCGGTACGCACCGGCACACGCCCGAGATCATCCAAAACCTCACAGCGTCGGGAGGTACCGGAGTCACCGTCTCGTTCACGCCGATGCTCGTGCCGATGTCGCGGGGCATCCTCGCCACATCCACCGCCCGGCTCGTCCCCGGCGCGACGGCCTCTTCCGTTCGGGCCGCGTTCGTCGACGCCTACGAGGACGAGCCGTTCGTGCAGGTCCTTCCGCCGGGAGACTTCCCGCGCACCGCGGACACACTCGGCGCCAACACAGCCCTGATCGGAATCGCGGTTGACGAGGCAGCCGGGCGGGTGGTCACGATCACCGCCATCGACAACCTGGTCAAGGGCACTGCGGGGGCCGCCATCCAGTCCGCGAATATCGCCCTCGGTCTTCCGGAGACCCTCGGCCTCACCACGAACGGAGTAGCACCGTGAGCGTCACCGCAGCAAAGGGGTTCGAGGCCAGCGGTGTTGCAGCCGGGCTCAAGTCCAGCGGGAAGCCGGATGTCGCGCTGGTCGTCAACCGCGGACCGCTCCTGAACGCGGCCGCGGTGTTCACCAGCAACCGGTCAAAGGCGAACCCGATTCTGTGGTCTCAGCAGGTCATCGCCGACGGTACGGTTGCGGCGATTGTCCTCAACTCCGGCGGAGCGAACTGCTTCACCGGTGCCCAGGGTTTCCAGACCACGCACGCCACGGCGGAGGCCGTCGGCACCGCCCTCGAGGTCTCGTCGGGCGATGTACTCGTGTGCTCGACCGGACTGATTGGCGACCAGCTCGACCTGGCCAAGGTACTCGCCGGAGTCGAGGCCGCGGCCGCTGCGCTCAGCACGGAGGGTGGCTCGGCCGCCGCGTCCGCGATCATGACGACCGACACGATCCAGAAGACCTCCTCGTTCGCGAGCGACGCCGGCTGGACGGTGGGCGCGATGGCCAAGGGTGCGGGGATGCTCGCGCCCGGCCTCGCGACCATGCTGGTCGTGATCACGACGGACGCGGTGGTCGACTCGGCGACGCTCGATAGCGTGCTTCGCACCGCTACGCGTGTCAGCTTCGACCGGCTCGACAGCGACGGCTGCATGTCGACGAACGACCAGGTCAGCCTGCTCGCGAGCGGAGCATCCGGGGTCGAACCGGACCCGTCCGAGTTCGAGTACGCGATCGTCGACGTCTGCACGAATCTCGCGGTTCAGCTCCAGTCCGACGCCGAGGGTGCGAGCCACGACATCACGATCGTGGTCGACCATGCCGCGACGGAGGATGAGGCCGTCGAGGTCGGCCGCTCGGTCGCCCGCAACAACCTGTTCAAGGCGGCGATCTTCGGCAACGATCCGAACTGGGGTCGTGTGCTGGCCGCCATTGGAACCACCGGTGCGGAGTTCGACCCGTACAACGTGGACGTCTGGATGAACGGGGTGCGCGTCTGCTCCCAGGGTGCGCCGGATGCCTCACGCGACGAAGTCGATCTCACGCCACGCAGCGTCAACCTGGTCATCGACCTGCTGGTCGGCGAGGCGAGCGCAACCATCCGCACGAACGATCTCACCCACGATTACGTGCACGAGAACAGCGCGTACAGCTCGTGAGCGACAATCCCCGGGAGCTGGGCGCCGCGGTCAAGGCCGCGGTACTCATCGAATCCCTGCCCTGGCTGCAGCGTTTCGCGGGCAAGACGGTCGTCGTCAAGTTCGGCGGCAACGCAATGGTGGATGACGACCTGAAGCGCGCGTTTGCCGAGGACATGGTGTACCTGCGCCACGCCGGCCTGCGTCCGGTCGTCGTGCACGGTGGAGGCCCGCAAATCTCGGCGGAGCTTTCGGCCCGAGGTATTCCGAGCGAGTTCCGTGGCGGTCTTCGCGTGACGACCCCGGAGGTGATGGCCGTCGTTCGCGACGTTCTGGAGAGCCAGGTCAACGCGGAGCTCGTGGCGTTGATCAATGAGCACGGGTCGTATGGGGTCGGACTGTCTGGCGAGTCGCAGGACCTGTTCGGCGGTCGTCGTCGCAGCACAATCGTCGACGGCAGCGAGGTCGACCTCGGGCTCGTGGGTGACGTGGTCGAGGTGGATCCCGCGGTCATCCGCGAGGCACTCGACGACGGATTCATTCCCGTCGTGTCCTCGGTCGCGCCGGATCTTGACGCGCCGGGCCAGTTTCTCAATGTCAATGCCGACTCCGCCGCCGCCTCGCTCGCGGCCGCACTCGAGGCGGCAAAACTCGTCATCCTCACGGATGTCGCGGGCCTCTACCGCGACTGGCCGAACCGCGACTCCCTGGTGTCGCACCTCACGACCGGGGAACTCAGGGAGCTGCTGCCGTCGCTCGAATCGGGGATGATCCCGAAGATGGTTGCGTGCCTCGAGGCGGTCGAGGACGGGGTCGAGAAGGCCGCGATCATCGATGGTCGCATCCCGCACTCGATCCTGCTGGAAATTTTTACGTCCGACGGAATCGGAACAGAGGTGGTGGCGCAATGACAACTCTCCCTGAGCCTGTAGAAGGGTGGAAGGAGCGATTCGGTTCGGCCCTGATGGGGTCGGCACCGCCGCCCATGGCCGTGCTCGTCCGCGGCGAGGGCTGCTACGTCTGGGATTCGAACGGCACGCGCTACCTCGACTTCCTGGCCGGAATCGCCGTCAACTCGCTCGGTCATGCACACCCGGTTCTGGTGGATGCGGTCAGCACCCAGGTCGCGACGCTCGCACACATCTCCAACTACTTCGCGTCGCCCTCGCAGATCGAGTTGGCGGAGCGCCTCAAGCGCCTGTCCGGTGCCGGCGAGCGCGGACGGGTGTATTTCGGAAACTCCGGCGCGGAGGCGATCGAGGCCGCGCTCAAACTGGCGCGGCTGAACCAGGGGAGAACGACAATTCTCGCGCTGGAGGGAGCGTTCCACGGGCGCACCATGGGCTCGCTCTCTCTGACCGCCAAGGAGGCGATGCGCGCCCCGTTCCAGCCGCTGCTGCCGGGTGTGCACCACATCGAACCGACGATTGGCGCCCTCGAGGCGGCGATGGATGACACCGTTGCTGCGGTCTTCGTCGAGCCAATCCAGGGTGAGGCGGGCGTTGTGGAACTGCCGAGCGGATTCCTGGAGGCCGCGCGCGAGCTGACCACGAAGCACGGCGCGCTACTGATTATCGACGAGATCCAGACGGGTGCCGGACGTACGGGCACCTGGTTCTACTTCCAGCAGAAGGGGATCGTTCCGGATGCGATCGCGGTAGCGAAGGGCATCGCCGGGGGAGTCCCGATCGGCGCCCTCATCACCTTCGGAGACGCGTCGGACCTGTTCCAGCGCGGCCAGCACGGGAGCACGTTCGGTGGCAATCCGCTTGCGACGACGGCCGCAAGCGCCGTGCTCGGTGAAATCGAGCGCGCGGGTCTCGTTGATGCCGCGATCCTCAAGGGCGCGCGCATCCGAGCCGGTATTGCCGCGGCGAACTCGCCGCTGGTGGCGGAGCTTCGCGGCGCCGGCCTGCTGATCGGCGTGGGCCTCACCAAGCCGGTCGCGCACGATGTGGTCGCGGCGGCGTTCTCCGCGGGACTCATCGTGAACGCGGCCAGCGACACCAGCATCCGAATCGCCCCACCCCTGATCGTCACCGACGAGCAGATCGACGAATTTCTCGCACTCTTCACCAAGGCACTGGAGGCCGCCCAATGACCCGTCACTTCCTGCGCGACGATGACCTGACCACGGCGGAGCAACTCGAGATCTTCGACCTCGCCGAGCAACTGAAGAAGGACCGGTTCGGCACCAAGCCGCTCGCTGGGCCGCAGACCGTGGCGGTCATCTTCGACAAGTCGTCGACGCGCACGCGGGTGAGCTTCGCGGTCGGGATTGCCGACCTGGGCGGGAGCCCGCTGATCATCTCGACCGCCAACAGCCAGCTGGGGGGCAAGGAGACCGCGGCCGACACCGCTCGCGTACTGGAGCGCCAGGTCGCCGCGATCGTCTGGCGCACGTACGCGCAGGCGGGACTCGAGGAGATGGCGGAGGGAACCAGCGTGCCCGTCATCAACGCCCTCAGCGACGACTTCCACCCCTGCCAGCTACTGGCCGATCTCCTCACCATCCGTGAGCACCGCGGCGAGCTGAAGGGTCTCACGATCACGTTCCTCGGCGACGGACGAAGCAACATGGCCCAGTCCTATGTCCTCGCCTGCGCGACCGCCGGTATCCATATCCGCATCGCGTCCCCGGCCGACTATGCACCGGACGCGGCCGTCGTCTCGGACGCGGATGCCATCGCAGCCCGGAGCGGCGGCTCGGTCACGCTGTTCACGGATCCGCTCGAAGCTGTGGCCGGGGTCGACGTTGTCGTGACCGACACCTGGGTGTCGATGGGCAAGGAAGACGAGAAGGCCGAACGCCTGCGCAGCTTCGGCCTCTACCAGGTGAACGCCGAACTGATGGCACTCGCGAAGCCCGACGCGCTCTTCCTGCACTGCCTGCCCGCGGACCGCGGATTCGAGGTCACGGCCGAGGTCATCGACGGACCGCAGAGCGTGATCTGGGACGAGGCGGAGAACCGTCTCCACGCCCAGAAGGCGCTTCTCGTCTGGCTGCTGGAGCACTGACCCCCCACCCCTAAACTTTCAATCGAACAACAAGGAGAAACATGACAGAGCGCGTTGTCCTCGCCTACTCGGGCGGACTCGACACCTCGGTTGGCATTGGCTGGCTGCACGCTGCGACGGGCAAGGATGTCGTCGCCCTCGCGGTCGACGTCGGCCAGGGCGGCGAGGATATGGAGGACATCCGCCAGCGCGCGCTCGACTGCGGCGCCGTCGAGGCGGTCGTGGTCGACGCAAAGGACGAGTTCGCGAGCGACTACCTGATGCCCGCCCTGAAGGCGAACGCCCTGTACCAGAAGCGGTATCCGCTGGTCTCGGCGCTCAGCCGTCCGGTCATCGCCAAGCACCTCGCTCGTGTCGCACTCGAGATGGGCGCCGATTCGGTGGCCCACGGATGCACGGGTAAGGGGAATGACCAGGTTCGCTTCGAATCCGCGGTTGCCGCGCTCGCGCCCGGGTTGAAGAGCATCGCTCCCGTGCGCGACCTTGCCCTCACCCGGGACAAAGCGATCCTCTACGCCAACGAACACAACCTGCCCATCCGGCAGAGCGCCGCGAACCCGTATTCGATCGACAAGAACGTCTGGGGACGCGCCGTCGAGACGGGCTTCCTCGAGGATCCATGGAACGCGCCCATCGAGGATCTCTACGAGTACACCCAGGACCCGGATGTCCCGCGCGATGCCGACGAGATCACGATCACCTTCACCGCCGGCATCCCGACCGCGATTGACGGCGTCCAGCTCAGCCCGCTCCAGATCGTCGAGAAGATGAATGAGCTCGCGGGCAAGCACGGCGTCGGCCGAATCGACGTCGTCGAGGATCGACTCGTCGGTATCAAGAGCCGCGAGGTCTACGAAGCACCGGGCGCGATCGCGTTGATCGCGGCGCACGAGGAGCTCGAGAGCCTGACACTCGAACGCGACCTCGGCCGCTACAAGCGAGGCGTCGAGTCCGAGTGGGCGAACCTCGTCTACGACGGACTCTGGTATTCGGGACTCAAGCGCTCGCTGGATGTCTTCATCGACGACACGCAGAAGTACGTCTCCGGCGACATCCGCCTGAAGCTGCACGGCGGTCGCGCCGTGGTCACCGGGCGCAAGAGCGAGCAGAGCCTGTACGACTTCAGCCTCGCCACCTACGACACCGGGGACACGTTCGACCAGTCGCTGTCGAAGGGGTTCATTGAGATCTGGTCGCTCCCATCGAAGATTTCTGCTCGCCGCGACCTGCAGGGCAAGTAGGACCTTGAGCGCGCCGAAATCAGGTGGCAGCAACGAGGGCTCCCTCTGGGGCGCCCGCTTTGCCGACGGTCCTTCGCCTGAGTTGGCGGCGCTCAGCCGCTCGACCCACTTCGACTGGCAGCTCTATCCCTACGACCTGGCCGGTTCGCGGGCGCACGCGCGGGCGCTTGCGAAGGGCGGCTACCTGACGCCGCCCGAGCTGGAGGGGATGATCGATGCCCTCGATGCCCTGGAGCGGAAGATCGAGGCGGGGGAGTTCGTCCCGCTCGACTCGGATGAGGATGTCCACTTCGCGCTGGAGCGGGGTCTCGTGGACGTCGCCGGCCCAGAACTCGGCGGCAAGCTTCGCGCTGGCCGGAGTCGCAACGATCAGATCGCCACGCTCATCCGCCTGTACCTGCTCGACCATTCGGCGCGTATCAGCCGCCTGGTGGTCGAATTGATCGACACGATCGCGGCGCAGGCCGACGCGGCAGGCACGGCGCCGATGCCGGGGCGCACGCACATGCAGCACGCGCAGCCGATCCTGCTCGCGCACCACCTGCTCGCGTACGCGTGGCCGCTCGTTCGCGGGCTCGAGCGACTTCGCGACTGGCGCGTGCGCGCATCCGTATCGCCCTACGGCGGGGGAGCGCTGGCGGGCAACGGTTTCGGCCTCGACGTCCAGCTCGTGGCGACAGAGCTCGGCCTCGGTGCGCCGAGCGAGAACTCGCTTGACGCTACAGCGAGCAGGGATGTCGTCGCCGAGTTCCTCTTCGTCGCGGCGCAGCTCGGCATCGATCTCTCGCGGTTCGCCGAGGACATCATCCTGTGGGCGACGAAGGAGTTCGACTTCGTTCGGCTCCACGACTCCTTCTCGACCGGGTCCTCGATCATGCCGCAGAAGAAGAACCCCGACATCGCGGAACTGGCACGCGGCAAGTCCGGTCGACTGATCGGCAACCTGACCGGCCTGCTCGCGACGCTCAAGGGCCTGCCGCTGGCGTACGATCGCGATCTGCAGGAAGACAAGGAGCCGGCCTTCGACTCGGTGACGACGCTCGAGGTGCTGCTGCCGGCCTTCACCGGCATGGTGTCCACGCTCGCGTTCAACACTGAGCGAATGGCCGAGCTCGCCCCAGCCGGTTTCGCACTGGCGACGGATGTCGCGGACTGGCTCGTCCGTGAGGGTGTCCCGTTCCGGGACGCGCACGAGATCAGCGGCGCACTCGTGCGCTTCTGCGAAGAGCACGGGCTCGCGCTCGACGAGCCGACGGACGAGCAGTACCTCTCCGTCTCACCCCGATTGACGGCGGGCGTTCGCGCATCCCTTACTGTTGAGGCATCGCTGGGCGTCCGGTCGAGCCCCGGAGGCACCGCACCCGACCGCGTAGCGGAACAGCTCACCGCACTCACCCGCCGAGTGCGCGACCTCGAGAAGGCATCGCAATGACCCTGCAGAAAGACCAGCCCAAGCCAGAAGAGAACCGCACCCAGAAGATCGTGAAGTGGTCGGTGATCGGTGTCGCCGCCGCGCTTCTGGTCGCCGCGATCATCCTGCTCATCGTGAGCGGCGCCCGGTTCTTCTAACGGCACCCGTGTTCGACCGCGAGTTCCTGTCGCGTCCCTCCGTTGAGGTGGCGCCCCTCCTCCTCGGAGCGATCGTGCACGGCAGGGGAGTGAGCGTTCGCCTCACCGAGGTCGAGGCGTATCTGGGCGAGATCGATCCGGGATCGCACGCCTTCCGCGGAGAGACGCCGCGCAACCGGGTGATGTATGGCGAGCCGGGCCACCTCTATACCTACTTCACATACGGGATGCACGTGTGCGCGAACGTCGTAACTTCGCCGTCGGGCACGGCGACGGCCGTCCTTCTCCGTGCGGGCGAGGTCGTCGAGGGGCTCGAGCTCGCGCGCGAGCGACGAACCACCAGTCGATTGGATGCCGACCTCGCACGCGGTCCCGCCCGGCTGGTGGTGGCGCTCGGTATTGTGCTGGGCGACAACGGCCTGGACCTCGAATCGGGGGACGTGGCGCTCGAACTGACGGCTGCGCGACCCGCTTTCGAGCAGGGGCCACGCACTGGTGTCTCCGGCGCCGGTGGCACGAACGACTACCCGTGGCGGTTCTGGATCCCGGGAGATCCGACGGTGTCGCCGTACAAGGCCTCGCAACCGAAGAGGCGCACGCGCTCGGCTACCCTGTAGATCGTGCCAGCCGTGACATCCGAGATCCTCAAGCAGCAGAGCAACGACCCGACGTTCGCCAACATCTGGGCGGAGTTCGAGTGGCGCGGGCTCGTTTCCGTGTCCACCAACGCCGAGGAGCTCGAGGCGCTGGTGGCGGGCGATCCGATCACGTATTACTGCGGATTCGACCCGACGGCACCCAGCCTGCACCTCGGCAACCTCGTGCAGCTCATCCTCATGCGCCGACTGCAGCTCGCCGGCCACAAACCACTCGGCCTGGTCGGCGGGTCCACGGGACTCATCGGCGACCCGCGTCCGAGCGC
>DASXCU010000129.1:0-4969 GCA_036491035.1 Galbitalea sp.
GATGCCGACGCGAATCAGGAGGAGATAGATCTGGCAGCCCGCGCAGTAGGCGAACACCGAGTTCAGGAACGCGGCGACGAATGCGAGTCCCGCGGCAATCGGCAGCGCGAGCTGCACGCCGGGGATGAGCGACAGGAGCAGCCCGACGATCGTGATAACGAATCCCATGCCCTGCGCGAAGGTGGGCGGTGCCGGGTCTTCGAGCTCGGTCGGTGGCTGCAGTCGCGGACGGATGGTCGCCCTGAAGAGCAGCCCCCACGGGTTTCGGGCGACGCCGCCGAACGCGCCGATCGCAAAGATCACGACGATCACGCCGAACAGGATGTACGAGGCCAGCGTCAGCCCACCCAGGAACAGGCCGATGACGACCAGGAGCAGGATCGCGGTGATTCCCGCGACAAAGCGCGGACCGCGCGGGTCGATGCCTTTGGCCTGGGTGGTCATGCTGCTCCTAAGCGGCGAGGATGTCGGCGAGTGCCGCGCGCACATCCGCCTGACGCGGTGCGCCGCCGATGCGGGCGCGGATCATGCCGGCGCGGTCGAGGATGAGAGTGGTCGGCGTCTGCAGCACGTTGAATCGTGCCGCGATGTCCGGGCGATGCGTGAGGTCGAGGTCGACGTGAGCGACGCCATCCGTCGATTCGGCGATCTGACCGAGCACGCGACGAGTTGGTACGCACGGCGCGCACACCTCCGTGGAGAACTGCAGCAGGGTCGCCCTCGCACCGCGCGGAACTTCTGGCAGGTCGACGGCATCGCTGTTGCCGCGTCGACGGGATGCGACGACGCGACCCGTGGTCGCCTTCCAGACAAGACCGGCGATTGTCGCGAGCGCGACGAGACCCAGAAGGATCGCGACCACTCCGAGCGGGCTCATAGCGAAACATTAAGGGCCAATTTGCGGCTGCGGCGGAGTGTGAACGGATGTTACGCGTGCACTCCCGGCTAACGTTGGGGCCGTGCCTGATGAGATTTCGTTCCGATCCGATGTCACCGTTGAACTGGTCCGAGCGAACGCGTCCGACGCCGACGTGCTCTTCGCCGCACGAGTCTCGACGCAGGGTGAGCAGACGCTCGAGTCGGCTCAGGATGAGTCGCTCGACACGACCCGCAGCAAGGGCCTCATCAACTACCTGATGCGCGACCGCCATGGGTCGCCTTTCGAGCACAACTCGATGACGTTCTACGTGCAGGCGCCGATCTTCGTGTTCCGCGAGTTCATGCGGCACCGGATGGCGTCTTACAACGAGGAGAGCGGACGCTACCGCGAGCTCAACCCGGTGTTCTACGTGCCCGGCCCCGAGCGCAACCTCGTGCAGGTGGGCAAGGCGGGCGCCTACGACTTCCTGCCGGGCACGCCCGAGCAGCTGGCGCTGGTGGATGCCGAGGTCCGCGCATCCTGCGAGGCGTCCTATGCGTCCTATCAAAAAATTCTCGATGCAGGCGTCGCACGCGAGGTCGCCCGCATCGTGTTGCCGGTGACGATCTACTCGTCGATGTATGTGACGATGAATGCCCGGTCGCTCATGAACTTCCTGTCGCTTCGCACCAAGCGTGAGGGCACCCAGTTCCCGTCCTTCCCGCAGCGCGAGATCGAGATGGTGGCAGAGAAGATGGAGAACTTCTGGGTGGACCTCATGCCCATCACCGCCGACACCTTCAACGCCAACGGTCGAGTCGCCCCTTAGGCGCCGCTCCGCCGTGAGCGGCCCGACTTTCTTTCCACTCCCGTTGTGCAGGCAATCCGTTATCCGCGCACCATCGTTGGGCGTCCGTGCCGGATGTCACGATAAATCGCCTGCACAACGAGAGTCGAAACCCCTGCTTCACAGCCTGCCGAATGGCGGGAGAACTCACGGATTCATAGCGCTGCCCGGGATTTGAGCAGCGCGCCGTCATCGTGTTGGCATGGAAAGGCTCGTCAGCGCGCTGAGATCGCTCGGCGGTATAGCGCCGACCCACGAGCTGCTCGCGCTCGGGTATTCGCCGGGTGTGCTGTACCACGCAGCGAAAACCGGTGAAATTCTCCGGCCCCGGAAGGGCTGGTACGCAAGCAACACGCTGCCGCCTGACGCAATTCGCGCATGGCGAGTGGGAGGGCGACTCACGTGCCTCAGCGCAGCACAGAACTATGGTCTCTGGGTACCGGAGCTCTCTCGCCTTCACCTGGAAGTCCCGCATTCCGCAGCACGCCTCCGATCTCCCGTCGACCGGCACACACGCCTCGCCGCGATGGACGAACCGCCTCCGGTCGTCCACTGGAGGGGAAGGCTTTCGCCGGGGAGCCGGTTCAGTGTGTCGGTGATGGCGGCGATCGATCAAATCTTTCGCTGCCAGGGCGACGAGACCGGATTCGTCATTCTGGAATCAGCGTTGAATCTCGGCAGGCTTGCGCAAGGCGACTCGGTAGCCCTGGTGAACTCCCTGCCCGTTCTGAGTCGGCGACTGTGCCGCCATGCGAACCATCTGTCCGATAGTGGTGGCGAATCGTTGCTGAAGCTGCTGCTACTGCGACTCGGCATCCCATTCCGCCAGCAGGTTTTGATTGCGAACAGGTGGCCCGTCGACTTCCTGCTCGGAGAGCATCTCGCGATCGAGGCTGACAGCAAGGCATTCCACAGCGACCCGTATCGGGATCGAAAAAAGGATGCCGAACTCAGCAGTGCCGGGGTCCGGGTGCTGCGGTTCATGTATTCACAGATCAGATACGAGCTTCCGGCGGTCGAGTTGGCAATTGTGGCCGCTCTAGCGCGTGGAGACGCAAATTCCGCCTAACGGCGATCCAGTTGTTCAGGCGATCCATCACCCTTGCGGCGCTCTGGCGCGCCGTCGAGGCAGCCGCAGATGGATTGCCTGCAGAACGGGAGTCGGGAGCCGGGCGATGATTCGTCAAACGGAGTGCCGGTAGCCTGTAAGACGTGTCTACGCAGAACAATCCATTTGGCCAGGTGCTCGTCGCACTCGTCACGCCGTTCGCCGCTGACGGCGAAGTGGACTGGGCCGACGTAGAGAAGCACATCGACGACGTCATCAACGACGGGGCCGACGGCATCGTCGTCACGGGCACGACCGGAGAAACCAGCACACTGACCGACCCGGAGAAGCTGAAGCTGGTGGAGGTCGCGAAGAAGGTCGCGAACGGCCGCGCGAAGATCATCACGGGCGGCGGTTCAAACGAGACCGCGCACGCGATCGAGCTGTACAAGCACAGCGAAAAGGCCGGTGCCGACGCCGTCATGATCGTGACCCCGTACTACAACAAGCCCACCCAGGCCGGCGTTCTCACCCACTTTCGGATGATCGCCGACGCGACCGACCTGCCGGTCATCCTCTACGACATCCCGGGACGCACCGGCATCCCGATCAGGTACGAGACGATCCTGCGAGCGGCGCAGCACCCGAACATCCGGGCGATCAAGGATGCGAAGGGCGACTTCGCGGAGGTCAGCCGGGTGCTGAACCAGACCGACCTGCTCTACTTCTCGGGAGATGACACGAACATCCTGCCGCACCTGTCGATCGGCGCCTCGGGACTCATCGGCGTGACGGCAAACATCGCGTCGGCGCCGTACCGCCGGATGGTGGACGCCGTGAACAAGAATGATCTCGCGGCAGCGACCAAGGAGCACAAGCAACTGGAGCCACTTGTGCGAGCCGTCATGACCCACGTCCCCGGCACGGTCGCGGCGAAGTACATCCTGCACGGGCTCGGCCGCATCCACAGTCCGCGCGTTCGACTGCCACTGGTCGGGCCGGAGGATGCCGAGGCCGCGCTCATCGAGGACGAGGTCGCCCTGGTCGGCGACATTCCGGGCGTCGATCTCAGCAATTTCCGGCCGGACCGCAACGCGGCCGCCGGTGGCGCGCTGCCCAAGGTCGCTGGGACGACCCGCTAGTGCCCGCCAACGTCTTCCCGCCGGCGAAGCTGCAGCCGGGCACGCTCCGCGTCATTCCGATCGGCGGTCTCGGCGAGATCGGCCGAAACATGACCTCGTACGAGATCGACGGCAAGATCCTGATCGTCGATTGCGGCGTGCTGTTCCCCGAGGAGACGCAGCCGGGCGTCGACCTGATCCTGCCCGACTTCTCGCCCATCCGGGACCGGCTCGACGACGTGATCGGCGTGGTCCTGACCCACGGTCACGAGGACCACATCGGCGCCGTGCCCTACCTGCTGAAGCTGCGCCAGGACATCCCACTCATCGGATCGACTCTCACCCTCGCGCTCGTCGAGGCGAAGCTCAAAGAGCATCGCATCACTCCGTACTCGCTGACGGTAAAGGAGGGCCAGACCGAGAAGCTCGGCCCGTTCGACCTCGAGTTCATCGCCGTCAATCACTCGATTCCGGATGCGCTCGCGGTCGCCATCAAGACGAAGGCCGGCGTCGTGCTTCACACTGGCGACTTCAAGATGGACCAGCTGCCGCTGGACGACCGCATCACCGACCTCCGCGCGTTCGCGCGCCTCGGCGAGCAGGGTGTCGACCTGTTCCTGCCGGACTCCACAAACGCGGACGTTCCGGGCTTCACGCCTCTCGAGCGTGACATCGGCCCGGTTCTCGAGGCTGTGATCGCCAAGGCGCCGCGTCGCGTGATCGTCGCCAGCTTCTCGAGCCACGTTCATCGCGTGCAGCAGGTTCTGGATGCCGCCGTCGCCAACAACCGCAAGGTCGTGCTGATGGGCCGGTCGATGGTGCGCAACATGGGTATCGCCGCCGACCTCGGCTATCTGAAGGTTCCGGAGGGTGTCCTCATCGAGGCCAAGAAGGCCGCCGACATGCCCGACAACAGGCTCGTCTACATGTCGACCGGCAGCCAGGGCGAACCGATGGCGGTCCTCGCCCGGATGGCGAACCTCGAGCACCAGATCGAGGTCGGCAAGGGCGACACCGTCATCCTCGCGTCCAGCCTCATCCCGGGCAACGAGAACGCCGTGTATCGCGTGATCAACGGACTCATGAAGCTCGGT
>DASXCU010000130.1:0-16057 GCA_036491035.1 Galbitalea sp.
GCCGTTGAGGAAGACGGCGATCGCTCGACCGAACCCCGAACTCCAGTCCGCCGGCGACATGACGGCGGTGTCGGGCTGCAGCCATACGATGTCCGGCAGCGGTTCTCCGGCCCCCCGCACGACGGGTCGCCCGTCGAAGAAGCGCGAGCGCCGGAACGTCGGATGCTCCTTCCGCAGTCTCACGAGGGCTGCGGTGAAGTCGATCAGACTCTGGTCGGCCGTGTCCCAGTGCACCCACGAGATGGCGGAGTCCTGCGCGTACGTGTTGTTGTTGCCATCCTGTGTTCGCCCGAGCTCATCGCCGTGCAGCACCATCGGCACGCCCTGGGAGAGCAGCAGCGTCGCCAGGAAATTCCGTTGCTGTCGGGCACGCAGTGTATTGATCGCGGCATCGTCCGTTGGCCCCTCGACACCGAAGTTGTAGGAGCGGTTGTCGTTCGTACCGTCGTTGTTGTCCTCGCCGTTCGCGTCATTGTGCTTCTCGTTGTACGAGACCAGGTCTCGCAGCGTGAAGCCGTCGTGAGCGGTGACGAAGTTGATGGATGCGACCGGTCGTCGCCCATCGTGCTCGTACAGGTCGGCCGAGCCGGTGAGCCGGGACGCGAACTCGCCGAGCGTCGACGGCTCACCGCGCCAGAAGTCGCGCACCGTGTCGCGGTACTGTCCGTTCCACTCCGTCCAGAGCGGCGGGAAGTTGCCGACCTGGTATCCACCCGGGCCGACATCCCACGGCTCGGCGATGAGCTTCACCTGCGAGACGATCGGATCCTGCTGCACGAGCTCGAAGAAGGCCGCGAGGCGATCGACGTCGTAGAACTCGCGAGCGAGGGCCGCCGCGAGGTCGAACCGGAACCCGTCGACGTGCATCTCGGTCACCCAGTAGCGCAGCGAGTCCATGATCATCTGCAGCGAGTGCGGGTTGCTGACGTTCAGCGAGTTGCCCGTGCCCGTGTAGTCCATGTAGAACTCGGGCGTCTCATCCACCAGTCGGTAGTAGGCGGCGTTGTCGATGCCCTTGAACGAGATGGTCGGGCCGAGCTGGTTGCCCTCTGCGGTGTGGTTGTAGACGACGTCGAGGATGACTTCGATACCGGCCTCGTGCATCGCACGAACCACGCCCTTGAACTCCTGCACCTGCTGGCCGACGTCGCCCGTAGAGGAATACTCGTTGTGCGGGGCGAAGAAGCCGATCGTGTTGTAGCCCCAGTAATTGGTCAGGCCCTTCTCCTGCAGGGTCGAGTCGTTCACGAACTGGTGCACCGGCATCAGCTCGATCGCCGTGACGCCGAGTTTCTTCAGGTGGTCGAGGATGACCGGATGCGCGAGGGCACCGTACTTTCCGCGCAGGTTCTCAGGGATGCCAGGGTGCAGCTCCGTGAGGCCCTTCACGTGCGCCTCGTAGATGACCGTCTCCGCGTACGGGGTGTTGGGGGAGCGGTCGCCGGCCCAGTCGAAGAACGGGTTGATGACGACGCCGTGCATCATGTGCATCGCGGAGTCGTCGTTGTTCTCCGAGTCCGGGTCGCCGAAGTTGTATCCGAACAGGGACTGGTCCCAGTCGATCTGTCCGCACGTCGCTTTCGCGTACGGGTCGAGCAGCAGCTTCGACGGGTTGAAGCGCTTCCCGGCCTTCGGGTCGTACTCGCCATAGACGCGGTACCCGTAACGCTGCCCAGGCTGGATGCTCGGCAGGTAGGCGTGCCAGACGTAGGCATCCACCTCCGTCAGTTCAACCCGAGTCTCCTTCAGGTCGTCGTCGAACAGGCATAGTTCGACCTTCTCGGCCGCCTCGCTGTAGAGAGCGAAGTTAGTTCCATTGCCGTCGAAGGTCGCCCCCAGTGGGTACGCGGAGCCTGGCCAGCTATTCATTGATCCCCTTGCAGCGAAGTGTTCATTCAGGCTAGCCGTCTGCGGCGAACCGATCAGGTGGTTACACTTTCGGCCAATGACTGATAGAGCCGACCTCTGGGTGGTGCTGTTGCGCGGCATCAACGTCAATCCGTCGACCAGGGTGGCAATGGCGGATCTCCGCGCACTGCTCGTCGTGCTCGGGTATGAGGATGTCCGCACGCTCCTGCAGAGCGGCAACGTGCTGCTGACGTCGAAGTCGCGGCCCGCGGTTCCCGCGATCGAGGCGGCGATCGCGTCGGAGACCGGCGTGAAGTCGAAGGTGGTGGTGCTCTCCATCTGCGAGTTCCGGGCGATCGCATCCGAGAACCCGCTGCTCGAGACTTACGACGACCTGTCGAAAATGGTCATCACGTTCCTCGACCAGGACGTCGTGCCGGGAAACGTCGATCGACCCTCGGAGGCGGATCTCGCACCGGAGCTGCTCGTTGTGACGAAGCGCGCCCTCTACCAGTGGTTTCCGGACGGCGTCCTGAAGTCCGCGCTGAAGCCCGCCTGGTATCGCCAGTTCGGATCCACCCTGACCGCACGCAACGTGCGCACCGTCAACCGCATCCTCGACGCCGCCGGCTCTGGCAACTAGCGTGCGCCCTCCTAATGCAGGAGGGCTACTCCCGGGTGAGGGCGATCAGGATGCCCGTCTCCGGGTTGAGGATGGGCATGGCCAGCCCGACCTCGGCCAGGAACAGGCCGGTCGCCGACGCACCACTCTCGATCCATTCCACGTTTCCGCGATCATTGAACGGGTTGGTGGCGGTCGGGAAGACGCACTCGATCCGGTAGCTGGCATCGGGGTCGAGGCCGGGGAGGGCGATCCGGCCCGGCAGCTCGTCGAACGACGTGGCGACGCTGACGAACGAGTACAGGGCCTCAGAGCCCTCTCGGGCAACCGCGCCGGTCAGTACGTAGGCGGGATCCGGGATGTCGCCGTGCACCGCGATCCCGCTGTGGATGAGCGGCCGGTACTGCTTGAACAGCGCGACGGCCTGCTTCAGCTCCTCGAGTGCTCCACCCTCGAGCTCGCGGACGTCCCACTCCATGCCGAAGTGGCCGAACATCGCGGTGATGGCCCGGAATGACAGGGAATGTGTACGCCCGGTGGTGTGGGCCGTCGTCGGCCCGACGTGGGTGCCGACCAGTTCCGGCGGGAGGATCGCCTGGGTCCAGCGCTGGATCGTCTGGCGCTCGAGCGCGTCGTTGCAGTCGGATGCCCACACCCGGTCGGTGCGTTCAAGGATGCCGAGGTCGACGCGCGCGCCGCCGGAGGAGCAGCTCTCGATCTCGACGGTCGGATGCGCGCTGCGTAGTTCGTCGAACAGCCGGTACGCCGCCCGCGTCTGCGCGGACGTCGACGGAGCGCCGTCATGGCCCATCTCGGTCAGGTCGCGATTCTGATCCCATTTCAGGTACGAGATCGCGTTGTCCCGCAGCAGGGCATCGATGCGGTCGTAGACGTACTGCCACGCGTCGGGGTTGACGAGGTCGATCACCTGCTGGTGTCGCCACTCCTCTGGCAGAACGTCGCCGCCGGGGCCGCTGATCCATTCGGGATGCGCCCGAATCACGTCGGAGTCCTCGTTGACCATCTCGGGCTCGACCCAGAGCCCGAACTGCATGCCGCGGGTGGTGACCGCGTCGATGAGCGGGTCGAGACCGTCCGGCCACACCGCCGGATCGACCTCCCAGTCGCCGAGGCCGGCGAGGTCATTGCGGCGGTGCATAAACCAGCCGTCGTCGAGCACGAACCGTTCGACGCCGATCTCTTTGGCGCGGTCGGCCAGCTCGACCAGCTGATCGAGGCGGTGGTCGAAGTACACCGCCTCCCAGGTGTTCAGCACCACGGGACGAGGCGACGACGGATGTCCGTCGCGCGCCCGCATCCAGTTGTGAAAGATCTCGGTGATGCCGTCGATGCCGGTGGAGGAGAACGCGGCGTAGGTCCACGGCGTCGTGTAGTGCTCGCCGGGCGCGAGGACCAGTTCCCCTGGCGCGAACAGCTCGCCGGAGCCGATCAGCGCGGGGCCCGCCGCGGTCTTCTCCACGTACGTCTCGTGGTTGCCGCTGAAACCGAAGTGCGTCGCCCACACCTTGCCGGTGCGGTTCGTGAATCCGGGCGTGCCGACCGCGGTGAAGAGGGATGAGTCGTGTCCAGTGCGACCGTGCCGGTATTCGCGAAGCCATGTGCCCTGTCGTACCCGCTGGCGCTGGGGATGCTGCTCCCGGCACCAGCGACCGGTCAGGTCCAGGATTTCGGCGGCACCGGTGCCTACTGGCAGAACCGAGCGCAGCGCATCCACGAAATAATCGGTGTCTGCGGTGTTGGTGAGAACGCTCCGGGTGCGCAGCATTCCCTCGCCGGTGAGCGACAGCTCGACGACGAGCCTCAGTCCCGCTGCCGCGTCCATCAGGGTGACCTCGGCCCGGCCGTTCCCGTCCGACGCGTCTCCGGCGATCCGCAGTCGCGGCGAGAAGGCTGATCCGTCGGCGCGATGCCCTTCGAGTGCTGGACGACCGCGCCATCCGCTCGAGGCCTGCGGCACCAGCTCCTGGCGCTGCGTCTGGTCGTTGTGCGAGTGCGGCACGGGCAGCGTCGAGAGCGCGGACGCGGGGACGTTCGGACCGAGGTCGGCGCCCCAGTGCACAACGACCGGTACGTCGCCGGACACATCGAGGACGAGCGCCCCGCCGTGCCCGCGCAGGATCAGGAAAGACATGACTGGTCCTTCGTTGCGAAGCGGATGGTTTCAGGAGCCGGTGTGCGCGGCCTGCGTGAGGCGCGGCGCCTGCACCGCGGCGATGCGCACCTGGGGGATGTGTTCGGACATGACCGAGTGCGCGGCGGGAGAGACGCCGTCATCCGTGACGAGGGCGTGTACCTCGGACAGCGGGGTGATCGTGTTCATGCCGACCGTGCCCCACTTGGTGTGGTCGGCGAGCACAACGACGCGCCGCGCGGTGGAGGCGAACACGCGGTTGGTCTCGGCCTCCAGGAGGTTCGGTGTCGTGAAGCCGGCGCGCTCATCCATCCCGTGCACGCCCAGGAAGAGGGTGTCGAGGTGGAACTGGCGCAGCGAGTTGATCGCGATCGGGCCAACGAGCGCGTCGGACGGTGTGCGCTCGCCGCCGGTCAGCACGACGGTGGTGCGCTCCCCGGTCGAGTTGGTGTGGGCGCGGTAGAAGACCTCGGCGATCTGCACCGAGTTGGTCACGATCTTGAGTCCTGGACGCTGGCTCAGCAGCTTCGCGAGAGCCCAGGTCGTCGTTCCCGCACTGAGCCCGATCGCCGATCCGGGGCTGACGAACGACAGCGCCTCGCGGGCGATGGATGCCTTTTCCGATTCCTCGCGGATCGACTTCTTCTCGAAGCCGGGCTCATCGGTGCTGAGCGATCCCGGAAAGGCGGCGCCGCCGTGCACCTTCTGCAGCAGGCCGAGGTCGGCGAGCGCGTTGATATCGCGTCGAATGGTCATCTCGGAGACGCCGAACTGGTCGGCCATTTCCGACACCGTCACCACACCGTCACGCCGGATGTTGGCGACGATCACTGACTGGCGAGCCGCAGCAAGCATGTTAGGGGACTCCAATCGGCGGAAACGGGGAAGCTGCGTGCGTCATTCCTAGCCCTTGCTCGCGCCGAGGGTCAGGCCTGCGACGAATTGTCGCTGAAGGATGAGATAGATCACGAGAGTCGGGATGACAGTAATTACAGCACCCGCCGCCACCAGGTTGTAGTCCGTCAGGAACTCTCCCTGCAGATTCTTAATCGCGGTCGTGATCGGCAGCCGGTCGCCGGACTGGATGAAGAGCAACGGCCAGAAGAAGTCGTTGTAGATCCAGATCACCTCGAGCGTGCCCAGTGCGGCCAGCGCCGGACGCGTCAGCGGCAGGATGATCGAGATGTACTGGCGCCAGACTCCCGCGCCATCCACGAATGCCGCCTCCGTCAGGTCGTGCGGCAGCGCCTTCATGTAGTTCGAGAGAACGAACGTGCAGAAGCCGATCTGGAACGCCGTATCGACGATGATGACGGCCGTGTAGGTATTCAGCAGCGATCCGGAATCGCTGATGCTGTACGGCAGCGTGAAGTTCTTGAACATCTCGAACAGCGGAGCGGCGAGCACCTGCGGTGGGAGCAGGTTGCCGGCGGTGAACATGATGAGCAGCGTGACGTTGAACTTCCAGCTGAACCGGCTCACTGCAAACGCCATCATCGAGGCGAGGATCAGCGTCAACACGACCGTCGGAACCGTGATGATCACGGAGTTCCACAGGTACGTGAGGTCCTGGCCCTGCACGAACGCGGTGACGAAGTTGTCGAAGTTGAAGTGCCCGCCGAGGCTGAAGTAGCCGTACTTGTTGGTGTCGGCGAACGGGCGAAGAGCGGTGAAGAGCGACCAGAGTAACGGGATCAGCCAGATGACCGCCATCACGGTCAGGAACAGGTAGGTGCCCCAGTGCGACTTCTTACCTGCCTGCTTGCGGGGTTTCCGATCCGGCTGGTCCGTGAGGGACAGTTCATTGAGGGTTGTCATTGGGAAGCATCCTTTTTGAACGTGCGGCTCAGGTAGATGACGATCGGCACGAGCGAGATCACCAGCAGGATGACGGCAAGCGCCGAGCCGACACCGATCACCTGGCCTTCACCGACGAGGTTCTGGATGACGAGAGCACTAATCAACTCGAGTCCGTTGGTACCTCGGTTGATGACGTAGACCACGTCGAACGCACGTAGCGATTCGATGAGCGTAATGACGACGATGACGATGTTGATCGGCCGCATGACCGGGAACACGATCCGGAAGAACACCTGGCGTGCGTTCGCTCCATCGATGGATGCGGCTTCCCGAAGCGACGGATCGACGCCCTTGAGTCCGGCCAGGTACAGCACCATGACGTAGCCGGCGTGCCGCCACGTCGCGGCCACGAGCGCCGCCCAGATGTTGACGTTGGAATCGCCGAGCCAGTCGACCGCGTTGTGCGTGCCCGCGGTGCCCAGCAGATAGTTGAGGAGCCCGGAGTTCTGGTTGTAGAACAGCTGCCAGATGATCCCGATGAGCGCCAGCGAGAGCATGACCGGAACGAAGAAGATGCTCTGGTAGATGCGCGAACCGCGGAGCGGCTGATCGAGCAGTACGGCAAGCAGAAGGCCGAGCGGCGTCGCGATCACGCCGAGGAAGACGAGCCAGAGCACGTTGTGCTCGAGTGCGGGCCAGAACGGCGGGTAGTCGTGGAAGACGTAGTCGTAGTTGCCGAGGCCGGCCGGGCGGATGTCCGAGAAGGCGATGCCGTTCCACTTGACGAACGACAGGCCAACGGAGAGCAGCGTCGGAATCCAGATGAATACGAGCTGGATGAGCGTGGGAATACCGACCATCACGCCAAGAACGATCTTGTCGCGTCGGGTCAGCATTACGTTGTGACGTCGTCGGCCAGTTCGGCCGGGGCGCGTCTGCGCCCCGGCCGAAGGGACCACGTCACCACGGGGGGTGGCGGTCATATTAGTGAACGATCCTACTGAGCGGCGTACAGCGTCTTAGCCTGTGACTCCAGGTTGCTGATGTCGATCGTGCCGTCCTTGATGAAGGACTGCATTGCGGGCTCGAGCGCGTTGGACGCCATCGCGGGTAGCGCGTCGCGGTCGAAGAACTGGCTGATCTTCTTCGCATCCGCGATGACACCGGCCAGCTTCTTGCTGAACGCGCTGTAGCTGGACGTGTCGGCACCCTTGACTGTCATGAGGTTCGACTTGTCGCTCTTGTAGTAGTCCTCCTGGCCGGCAGGCGTACCCATGTACGCGAGCAGGTCACGGGCACCCTGGTTCTGGCCACCACGCTTCGACAGCATCAGGCCGTCGATGGGAGCCTCGACCGCGTCCTGACCCTCGACGGCGATCTCCGGGAACGTGAAGAAGTCGATGTCGGCGAGAACGGTGGGGTCGGTGAACTGCTGGGTGATAAACGAGCCGAGCAGCATCATGCCGCTCTTCTTGTCGGCGAGGGTCTGAGCACCCTCCTGCCAGGTAGCGCCAAGCGCCGACGGGTCCTGGTAGGGGAGCATTTCCTTCCACGTGTCGAAGATCTTCTGCACCTTGGGCTGGTTCCAGGACTCCTTGTGCGCGCACAGGTCGAGGTGGAACTGGTAGCCGTTGAGGCGCATGTTGATGTAGTCGAACGTGCCACAGGCCGGCCAGGCGTCCTTGTCCGCGAAGGCGATCGGGATGAGGCCGTCGGCCTTCATCTTCTTCGCGAGCGTGATCAGGTCGTCGAACTTGGTCGGGATCTCGTAGCCCTTGTCTGCCCAGAGGCTCTTCCGGTAGAAGAAGCCCCACGGGTAGTTGTAGTTCGGCACGAAGTACTGGTGTCCGTCATCCGCGGTCGACGCGGCCTTCAGGCCGGCGCTGAAGCTGCTGCCGATTTTGTCCCACACGTCGTCGACGTTCGCGACGAGTCCCTTGGCTGCGTAGTAGCGCATGCGGTAGCCGGCGAACCAGGTGAACGCGTCATCCGGGCTGCCCTGAAGGTACGTGTTGATGTTGTTCTGGAATGAGTTGTGGTCGACCGTGTTGACGGTGACCTTGTCCTTGGTCTTCTTTTCGAAGCCCTGGATCAAGTACTGGTAGCCCTTCTTGGGGACCGGGTCAGACGCGTTGGAGCCGAAGGTGAATGACTGGGTTTTCTTCGTGCCGGAGCCGCCACCGGTGGAGCACGCAGCAAGCAGCGGGATTGTCGCCGCGCCGACCGCACCGGTCAGAAGGACCCGCCTGTCCACTTTCGTGTTCGCAATCTTGCCGAACGCGCTGAGTGTTTCAGTTGGCATCGTTTGTTACTCCTTTGTAATTCGAACGGGCAAGGGAATTTCCGCCAGACTACATCCGGCTCGTACATAAAATCTCAAATTCGAACAAAATTGTCAATCATCACGCATAAATCCCGAACGGGTCGGACCCCCGGAGGAGGGACAAAATGCCCGGGTTTGGCCGTAAATCCAGTAAATCGTTACCGGAGCGAGGCATCCGGGACTATCGGTTTCGCACATTTTCGAGCATCATGGAGGGACGTACGCTGAGTTCGCGTTCGGGAGCGGCGATCAGGGTTGATCGTCCGGCCCGAAAGGCGGGGATCGGCGTCCCTCACAGGGTCGGTGGAGACATCGGATGTAGATTTGCAAGCACAGGACTCATTGCCGAGATCCGCACTGGTCGGCCTCGGCACACCTCTTAAGGAGACAAACAGATGTTGGGAAACCTGACCGGATGGCACTTCCTGATCATCCTCGTGATCATCCTGCTGTTGTTCGGCGCACCCAAGCTTCCCGGACTCGCTCGCAGCCTCGGACAGTCGGCGAAGATCTTCAAGTCTGAGATCAAGCCGGAGGACAAGGGCGGCGACACCGCGACCGACACTGCCGCGGACCCGATCGACGCCGCGGTGACCAAGAGCGCCGCGGACGCACCCGCTGCGGACAAGACCAGCACAAAGTCGTAAGACCGGTGGCATCGTTCGCTGCCCGTCGCACCAAGGCCGGCGGGAAGATGTCGCTCGGGCAGCACCTGGTCGAGCTGCGCAAGCGGATCCTGATCGCGGCCATTGCGATCGCGGTCGGCGCGATCGTGGGCTGGCTGCTGTCCGGCTTCGTGTGGGATGCACTGCGCGCGCCGATCTATCTCATCGCGCACGCGCGTCACGCGCAGCTGAACTACCCCGACATCACCTCGGCCTTCGACCTAAAGCTCAAGATCGCGATCTACGTGGGCGTCATCATCTCCAGCCCCGTCTGGCTATTCCAGATCTTCGCGTTCCTGGCCCCCGGCCTGACGAGAAACGAGAAGCGCTACACCTACGGCTTCGTTTTCACCGCCGTTCCGCTGTTTCTGTTGGGCTGTGCGTCCGGTTGGTACGTCGTTCCCCACGTCGTGACGCTGCTGACGAGCTTCGCCCCGCTCCAGGATGCGGCTCTCATCTCGGCGGCCGACTACTTCGATTTCGTCATGAAGCTGGTCGTGGCGATTGGTATCGCATTCGTGCTGCCGGTGTTCGTGGTGCTGCTCAACTTCGCGGGGGTCATCTCCGCGAAGTCCATCATCAAGTCATGGAAGATCGCGACCCTGCTGATCATCCTGTTCACGGCGATTGCGACGCCGGCCGCTGACGTCTTCTCGATGTTCCTGCTCGCTCTGCCGATGGTGGTCCTTTACTTCGGCGCCTACGGCACGGCCGCACTTCACGATCGATCGGTGGCTCGACGGGTCATCTCCGAGGAAGCCAACTACGCCGCCGTGTAGCTTGGCGTAGCTCGCGGCGGTTCGCCTCGCGTTAGGACGCGAGCTTGTCCTCGCGCGGGACCGCCTTCACGGCCTTTACCGGGACGGGCGCCGCCGCGTCAACCGGTGTCGGCTCGTCGAATTCGACCGGGTCCATGCGGTACATCGGCTGCTCGTCGTGGTTCGGCAGGAGTTCGGTTTTGGCCTGCGCCTCAGAGGGCTCGAGGAGCGCCTCCCGGATGATTCGGCGCGGGTCGTACTGGCGCGGGTCGAGGCTCTTCCACTCGACGTCGTCGTATTCCGGACCCATCTCTTCCTTGATGCGGTCTTTTGCTCCGTTTGCGAAATCGCGAACCTGGCGCACGAAGCGCGCGAGAACGGCGGCGTAGTGCGGAAGTTTTTGGGGTCCGATGAGAAACGCGGCGACGATGCCGATGAGCAGAATCTTCTCGAAACTCAACCCAAACATGGGTTCAGACTATCCCAGAGCGACGGAAATGAGTCAATAGTGAACATATTCGAACGCAATCACCCAGACACCGGGACAGTAATGGGGGCTCAGATGCGCGGAGAATGGACGTATGACAGCTGCAAACGACGATTCCGCCCCCGCTCCGATCGTTGACTCCGAGCAGGGGTGGGTGAAGGCGCAGATCGATGAGTACGTCGCGACGGATGGCGCGAAACCGAAGTTCCGGTACGGCGCACCGCTCGTCCTGATCACCGTCCAGGGCCGCAAGTCGGGCGAATGGCGACGCACCTGCCTGATCGGCGCGAGCGACGGGGAGAACGTGGTCGTTGTCGCGTCGAAGGGCGGTGCGCCCGAGCATCCGTCCTGGTATCGCAACATCGAGGCGAATCCTCGGGTGTGGGTCCAGCAGGGTGCCGAGACCTTCTGGACGGTCGCGCACACCGCCAGCCCTGCGGAGAAGCCGCGGCTGTGGGAACTGATGGTCGGCTACTACAAGGACTACGCGGACTACCAGAAGAAGACCGACCGGGACATTCCGGTCGTCGTGCTGGTACGAGAGAAGCCGACCCTTCCCTGACTCTGCAGTAACGTAGAGGCAAGAAACACGGGAGTCCGGTGATGCCGGGCTGAGAGGGAGCTTCTCCAAGCTCCGACCGTCGAACCTGATCTGGATCATGCCAGCGCAGGGAGGCCGATTTACTCTCGAGCACAACCAATGTGCTCCCGTGCCATTTCACTCGAAAGGGCACGAAAGAATGACCGCAACATCCGCGACGCCGAAGCGCCGCATCACTTTCCGTTGGCGGGTCGTCGACATCATCGTGGCTGCCGTCGTGGGCGTCGCGTTTGGAGTCGTCTTCTACGGGTGGGACCTGATCTACTCGGGTGCCACGAAGCCTCTCGAACTGCTCCTGCCCGGCACCCAGGCGCTGCTCTACGGCGTGTGGTTGATTCCGGCCGTACTCGGTGCACTGATCGTGCGGAAGCCCGGGGCGGCGCTCTTCACGGAGCTCGTCGCGGCGACGCTCGAGGCTCTGCTCGGCGCGCAGTGGGGCGGATTCCAGACCATCCTGCAGGGAATCGTCCAGGGACTCGGAGCCGAGGTCGTATTCGCGATCCTGCTCTACTCCAGCTGGCGTCTGTGGGCGGCCATCCTCGCGGGCGCCGCATCCGGAGCGGGCATGGCGATCAACGACTTCATCAACTCCTATGCCGGCGCATCGCTGGCCTTCAAGACGAGTTACGGGATCAGCGCCATCGTCTCGGGCGCAATCATCGCGGGCATCGGCTCGTGGCTTTTAGTGCGCGCGATCGCTCGAACCGGCGCGCTGTCGCGATTCGCCGCGGGCCGTGAGTCGGCCGTGGTGACGGCGTCGAAGGGGTAGCCACGCCGACGCGGAGCAGTGGCCCGGCCTCCGTCGAGGCCCACGGCTGGGGATGGCGGCACGCCGCTCGCGCGGACTTTGCGGTTCGCGGGCTCGACCTGTCGATTTCGCCCGGCGAGCGTGTGTTGCTGCTCGGCGCATCCGGCGCGGGGAAGTCGACGCTCCTGCAGGCGCTCGCCGGTGTGCTGGGAGGCGATGATGAAGGCGATTCGGTCGGCGAGTTGCTGCTCGACGAGGCTCGTCCGGAGCGAGCGCGCGGCCGCGCCGGCCTGGTACTTCAAGACCCCGACTCGCAGGTGATTCTTGCCCGGGTCGGCGACGACGTCGCGTTCGGATGCGAGAACCTCGGGATACCGCGCGACGAGATCTGGCGCCGGGTTCGGTCGTCTCTCGAGGCTGTGGGCCTCCCGCTGCCTCTCGACTTCCCGACCGACCGGCTGTCGGGTGGGCAGAAGCAACGCCTCGCCCTCGCCGGCGTGCTTGCCATGCGGCCGGGGCTCCTGCTCCTCGATGAGCCGACCGCGAACCTCGATCCATCCGGTGTCGTCGAAGTTCGGGATGCCGTGGCTCGCGTCACCGAAAACAGGGACTCGACCCTCGTCGTGGTCGAGCATCGGGTCGACACTTGGCTGGACCTCGTCGATCGGGTGATCGTGCTGGGCGCGGGGGAGGGGGTTCTCGCGGACGGCTCTCCGGAGGATGTTCTCGCTCGCGAGGGGCGGCGACTCGCGGCCGAGGGAGTGTGGGTGCCGCGATTCCCGCCAACCGTCGCCGCCCGCACGCGGGCGCCGGGCCGGACCGTGCTCCGCGCGGTTGACCTCGGGATTGCCCGGCCCGGCGGCCCCGAACTACAGGAAGGGCTCGACTTCGACGTCCGAGCGGGATCGGCGCTCGCGATCACGGGCCCGAATGGGAGCGGCAAGTCGACGCTCGGGCTCACCCTCGGCGGCCTGCTTTCGCCCGCCGCTGGATCCGTGGATGCCTTGCCCCTCGCGGCGGGCCTTGCTTCTGCGCCGATTCGCTGGAAGTCGCGTGAGCTGGTGTCCCGGATCGGGTCGGTGTTCCAGGATCCGGAGCACCAGTTCCTGGCGGGCACAGTGCGCGAGGAGCTCTCGATCGGCCCTCGAGTCCTGAAGCTGTCATCGGCCGAAGCCTCGGACCGGATTGACGAAACCGCCACTCGGCTCCGGCTGATGGGGCTCCTTGCCGCAAACCCGTTCACCCTGTCCGGCGGTGAGAAACGCCGCCTGTCCGTCGCAACCGCTCTCATCACGAGACCCCCGCTGCTCGTGACGGACGAGCCCACGTTCGGCCAGGACTCGCGAACCTGGGCCGAACTGGTTGCCCTGTTCTCCGAGCTTCTCGACGAGGGCAGCTCCCTCGTTGCCATCACCCACGATGCCGCCTTCGTCGACGCGATCGCCGACGGCGAGCTTGCTCTCGACGCGCGCACGGGGGCGCGACGATGACCGGGATTCCGACGGCGGCTCCCCGGATACAGCCGATCATCCGGGTCAACCCGGTCGCCAAGCTGGCGACGGCGCTGGTGATCGGAGTGGCGCTGCTCCTGTCGCTGGACTGGGTCTCGGCGCTCGTTGCGTTGGCCTGCGAACTCGTGCTGTTCGTCTGGGCCGGCGTCGGCGCGAAACGGCTAGTGCTTCGAGCGCTGCCGATCGTCGTCGCAGCGGCGTTCGCGGGCGTGACCATCGCGCTCTACGGTCGCGCATCGGGCGCCACGCACTTCACATTTCTGTTCGCGCGGGTGACCGACGGATCGCTGAGTCTCGCGGCCGCGACCGTGCTGCGCATCCTCGCGATCGGGCTGCCGGCGCTGGTCCTGTTTCTCACCGTCGACCCGACGGACCTTGCCGACGGACTCGGGCAGGTGCTGCACCTGCCCGCCCGATTCGTCCTTGGGTCGCTCGCAGCGCTGCGCCTCGCGGGCCTGTTTCTCGACGACTGGCGGTCGCTCGAGCTGGCCCGTCGCGCGCGCGGAACCGCCGACCGCGGTCGAGTTCGACGCTACGCGGGCCAGGCGTTCGCCCTGCTGGTGCTCTCGATCCGACGGGGAAGCAAGCTCGCGACCGCGATGGAAGCTCGCGGCTTCGGCGGCCCCGCGAGGCGTACCTGGGCACGCCCGTCACGATTCGGATGGCCGGAGCTGCTTCTCGTCCTCGTCGGGCTGCTCGTCGCGGCCGCCGCGGTATCCGTCGCTATCGCCGCCGGCTCATGGAGGTTCCTCGGTGGGCAGTGACGTCGACCGGATCCTCGCCCAGCTGACCTCCGGTCGCCCGGTGGTGCTCGTGGACGGCCGTTCGGGTTCGGGCAAGACCGAGCTCGCGTCGGAGCTGGCGCCCGCGCTCGGTGCGCAACTCGTTCGCCTCGACGATGTCTACCGGGGATGGGACGGGCTCGGGGCGGCCAGCGACGCGGTCCGGACGGACATCCTCGGGTCGAACCGCTGGCGGCGCTGGGACTGGACTACGGGCACCGCCGCGGAATGGCACGAGCTCGACCCGAGTCTGCCACTCGTTGTCGAGGGCAGTGGCGCGCTCAGCCGCGCGAACCGCGACCTCGCGTCGCTCGGCGTGTGGGTCGAACTCGATGAGCCGACGCGAAAGCGCCGCGCCCTGGCGAGGGACGGGGCGATGTACGAACCGCACTGGGATGCGTGGTCCGCCCAGGAGCGGGCCTTCTTCGATCGCGAACGGCCGGACCTCGTCGCGGACATCGTGATCGACCGGCGCGACTAGCCCCAGCCGAGTCGGTGCAGTTCCTCGTCGTCGAGACCGTAATAGTGGCCGATCTCGTGCACGAGGGTGACGTGGATGTTGAGCTTCAGGTCATCTAGGTCCCGCGACACCCGAAGGTGCGGTTCCCGGTAGAGCACGATGTGGTCGGGCAGTTCGCCGTGCCCGTACTGGCCGCGACGGGTCAGTGCCACGCCGGTGTAGAGACCGAGCAGGCCGAGCGATCCGTCGTCCGGACGGCTGGCCGTCGTGAATCCTACGTTCTCGATCCCGTCCACCATGTCGTCGGGAAGCAGGTCGAGTTCCTCGGTGACCAGCCTCTCGAACTGGTCCGGGTCCACGGCGTCGAGCCTCATCGATCGACCGCTCGCAGGAGCGACCACTGCACCATGCCGAGCCACGAGTAGATCGCGAAATTGTCGTCGCCCGGGGTCGGGCGGAACGTCTCATCCACAATCCCGAGTCGACTCGCGAGTGCGAGCCGGATGTCGTTGATCGACCGCAGCCACCTGGTCGCCTGCTCCTTGCTCAGCATCAGGGCGGCATCGCCCGACTCGGCGCGAGACGCGAGGCCAGCGACAATCGCCTGCGCCCCGGCGACCTTCTCGTCGACGAGTTCGGTCTGCGTGAACCGGCGGAACTCGTCGGCGTCCTCGGCGCTGCCGCGGTAACCGTCCGGCAGGAGGCGCTCGAGTGCTGCGTCTCCGACGTGGTCGTCGGCCTCGCCGAGGAGGTCGACGAGCTGGTCCGCGACCGAGGACAGCAGGTCGGCCTCCACCCGGGTGAAAACGAGTCGGATACCGTTCGGCGTCGCCTTCGGGCGCTTCACTCGTCGTCCTTCTGCAGCGTCGCCCACAGCCCGTAGCCATGCATCGCGTACACGTGACGCTCCATCTCCTCGCGCGAGCCGGTGGCGACAACCGACTTGCCCTCGTTGTGTACCTGGAGCATCCGCTTGCGTGCCTCGGCGGCACTGAATCCGAAGTAGGTCTTGAAGACCCAGGTGACGTAGGTCATCTCGTTGACCGGATCGTTCCACACCAGCGTGATCCACGGTCGGTCGGGCTCGACGACAACGGAGACATCCGTCTCCTCATCGGTGCGTTCGAGTGTGTCCGGCACGGAAGCAAGCCTGACACAGCCCAAGAAAAATGACCCGGCCGCGTCTGCGACCGAGCCATCTTTACTGAGGGTGGACGACGGGGCTCGAACCCGCGACCCCCGGCACCACAAGCCAGTGCTCTACCAACTGAGCTACGCCCACCATGGGTCGCTCTCACTT
>DASXCU010000131.1:0-22576 GCA_036491035.1 Galbitalea sp.
CACATGTCCGTAGCCCGGGGACGGGCTGCAGGGAACGTTGCCACCGCGATCGGCGCGGCGGCAGCGGTCGGTGTTGCCGCATTCGCGTGGGGTAGCGTCGTGGAGCGCAATCGGTTTACGCTGCGCCGCGAATACCTCGCGATCCTCGAGCCCGGCTCGGAGCCCATCACAGTGCTTCACCTGTCGGACGCCCACATGGCGCCGTGGCAGACCGCCAAGCAGGATTGGATTCAATCGCTCGCCGACCTCGAACCCGACCTCATCGTCGATACCGGCGACAACCTCGGGCATCCGGATGGTCTCCAGGGCATCGTGCGCGCATTCGATTCGTTCGCTGGCATCCCCGGCGTGTACGTGAACGGGTCGAACGACTACTACGGACCGGTCCTGAAGAACCCGTTGACCTACTTCTTCCCGAACCGTCGGCACGAGTACTACCCGGCCGACCTGGACACGGATGCGCTTGAGTCGTATTTCGACAACACACTGGGTTGGTCGAACCTCAACAACACGGCGCTGACCCTTCCCGTCCGCAACACTCTGGTCGAGTTCCTGGGAGTGAATGACGCGCACCGGCAGTGGGATCGGCTCGAGCTCCTGCCCGGTGCGATCGACGAGCTGCGCCAGGACGAAGACCTGGCGAACCTCAACACTGTCACTCTCGGCGTGACCCACGCGCCGTACCGGCGGGTGCTGGACGCCTTCGTGACCTACGGAGCACAGGCGATCTTCGCCGGGCACACCCACGGTGGCCAGGTGCGCATCCCCGGCCTCCCAGCTCTGGTTACCAACTGCGACATCCCCCGCGAGCAGGCGCAGGGACTCAGCACCTGGACGCACGCCGGACGCGCCGCCGCGCTCAACGTCTCGGCCGGACTCGGCACATCCATCTACGCGCCCGTGCGGTTCGCATGCCCGCCGGAAGCCGTCCTCGTCGCGCTGCTGCCATCGGATGCGACCGACGACGATTACAGCGGGCCGATCAGCACCAGGTAAGCGGCCCAGACGGCCGCGCCACCGAACGCCGCAATCGGCAACCTGTGCCGACTGGCGGGCAGCAGGCGCACGATCGCGCTCGCGACAGCGGGCGCGAAGATCGCGGTAAAGCAGCTCGCCCACACCAGCGCCCACCGAGCCAGGGAGGGAGCGCAGCCGAGATCGATCGCGGGCAGGCCGGCAAGGTTCGGTGCCGTCGCCAGGAGCGCGAGCGGGCCCGCGCTGACGACCAGGATGACGGCACACGGTGCATGCCACAATCTGGTGCTCGTGGCGCGTTGGGGCCCGCAGAAGCACGATCCAACCGACCAGAGCGAGCACCCCGAAAATGGGCGTCAGCCCTGCGGCTGCGGCCTCTTCCCCGTACCGCGTCCAGCAATTAGTGACCGGAACTGCGGCGAAGAGGCCAAAGAAGCAGGACGCCGCACCCGCAAGAACAACCCGGATGGCCAGCATCGTGGCGAGAAGATGTCGCATCCGCCAAGGCAATCAGTCCCGCGGCGCCAGCGCGTCAGCCTGACGAGTGACGGGGAGGTCGCGAACATCCTCCTCCGGGATATCGGCTATTCTTGACGAGGTTCATTTGTGCGGCACTGTAAAGGGCGCGAACGGGTGAAGCAATCGGGGTGTGGCGCAGTTTGGTAGCGCGCTTCGTTCGGGACGAAGAGGTCGTGGGTTCAAATCCCGCTACCCCGACAGAGTGTTTTTAAAATGCAACAGGAATTACGGGAACCGGATGGTTCCCGTTTTTTCGTTCCGCCGGTAGGCCGTACCTAACCGCCCTTCACTTACAATCGTCGAGTGAACAATGGTCCACTCGTCGGCACCCGCATCCTCGAGGTCGAGAGCCTCGCTCCTGCGCCGTTCGGCTGCATGCTCCTCGCCGACCTCGGCGCCGAAGTACTCCGCATCTCCAGGCCGGCCGAATCCCGAGTCCTTTCTGGTCCTGGTGGCCCGATCGACCGCGGACGCCGGAGCCTCACGATCGACCTCAAATCCCCGTCCGGCGCTGCAGCCCTTCGCCGTCTCTCGCGTGAGGCCGATGTGCTGGTTGAAGGCTTTCGCCCCGGCGTGATGGAACGGCTCGGCCTCGGCCCTGAACCGATGTTGGGCGTGAACCCGCGGCTCGTCTATGCGCGGATGACGGGATGGGGGCAGGATGGGCCGCTCGCCGACACTCCCGGTCACGACATCAACTACATCGCCGTTGCCGGCGCGCTCGAACCACTGGGGCGCAGGGGCGAACCGCCGCATCCGGCACTGAACCTCCTCGGCGATTTCGCGGGCGGTGGCTCGTTTCTCGCGCTCGGCGTTCTCGCGGCCCTTCTCGAGCGCGAACGCTCTGGTCGCGGCCAGGTTGTCGACGCCGCGATGGTGGATGGCGCATCCACGCTGATGACGTTCCTGCACAGCATGCGTGCCGCCGGGAAATGGCCGGGCGAACGAGGCGCCAACCTGCTCGATGGTGGCGCCTCCTTCTACGACACCTACGAGACCTCGGACGGAAAGTTCATGGCGGTCGGCGCGGTCGAGCCGCAGTTTTACGAGCAACTGCTCCACGGTCTCGGTGTCGAGCGCTCGACGGACGACCACTTCGATCCCGCCGGCTGGGACGCCGAGCGAGCACGGTTCGCGGCGGCGTTCAGAACGAGATCTCGCGCCGAGTGGACCGAGGTATTCGCCGACCTCGACGCCTGCGTCACTCCCGTTCTCTCGCCCTGGGAGGCCGCCGATCATCCACACAACACAGCGCGCAAGAGCTTTGTCGAGATCGACGGTGTCGTGCAGCCGGCCCCGGCGCCCCGGTTCAGCCGCAGCACGCCATCCACGCCGGTCGCCATGGACACCGGTGGTCGCGACGTTCGGGCGACCTTGGTTGGCTGGGGCGTTGCGCCGGATGAGTTCGACGGCATGCTCCGCGACGGATCGGTGGCCTAGACCTCGATCGCTCCCCCGACGGCGCGAAGGTGCTCGCGGAACGTCAGCTCGGGGTTGGCCTCACGGGCAGCCAGGAAGTCGGCGAATCGCACCTGCGCCCGAAGGGAGGTCCCCGCCGAGATGCGCGCGGCCTGAGCCCGCTCGGTGTCGCGGATCGTCTCGGCAAAGCCCAGCACCGCGTCCAAGGCCGCGGCCGGAACGAAGATCGCGCCATCCTCATCACCGAAGACAACATCCTCGGCGGTGATCCGCCACTCGCCGACGTACGCCGCCGACAGGGCACCGGCGGAGCGAGGTTCAACGGCGAGCGGACCGGTCGAGAGCGTGCCCGCGCTGAACACCGGCAGGCCGATTTCCCGGATGTCGACGGTGTCGCGGTTCAGTCCCCAGATGAGGATCCCCGAGATGCCAGCGCCCTTCGCCTCGATCGTAACGAGGTCGCCGACGCAGCTCTCATCGGTTCGTCCGCCGTTGTCGACGACGAGGACGTCGCCCGGCCGCGCACTCTGGAACGCTTCAAGGAAGACATCCACGCTGCCCGAGTGGCGCGCGGGCAGAGCGCGGCCCGCGAGCCGCCACCCGGGCCACAGCGCCTGCACCGTGGAGGGAGCACAGCGCACCTCGACGCCTGCTCGAACGCAGCCGTCGGTGAGGTGCGCCGTGGTCAGGTTTTCGAATCGCTGGGTGAGCTCCGCGTGGTCCATGCGTCCACGCTAGACCGACATGAACCCTGACCCGCTCAGCTGAAGTCGGGGTCCGGTGCGCCGGTGTAGCTGAAGTCGACCTTGGCGCGCCATCCGTTGTTCAGGACACCACCGCTCTCCTCGAGGTAGCAGACGCCGCATAGCGACTCGTACGTCACATGGCCCTCATCGATCGCGACCTGGTCGCCGTCGAAGACGAACATGCCGTCGATCTTGCGGGCGTTGAAGATGGCCTTGCGTCCGCAGCGGCAGATCGTCTTCAACTCCTCGAGCGAGTGCGCGATCTCGAGCAGCCGACGGCTTCCGGGGAACGCGACAGTCTGGAAGTCGGTGCGGATGCCGTACGCCAGCACCGGGACATCCTCGAGGATGGCGATGCGCAGGAGGTCATCGACCTGCCCCTCGGTCAGGAACTGCACCTCGTCGACCAGAAGGCAGCTCACATCAACGCCGTGCTCACGGAGCACCCGCTCCCTCTCGACCGTGAACTTCGCGTAGATGTCTTCATCCGGTGCGACCGTGAAGTCGACCGGACGGCTGACGCCGAGACGGGAGACGATGAACGACTCACCCTTCGTGTCGATTGCGGGCTTGGCCAGCAGCACCTGCTGGTTTCGCTCCTCGTAGTTGTAGGCCGCCTGCAGCAGCGCCGTGCTCTTGCCGCTGTTCATCGCGCCGTGACGAAAGTAAAGCTTTGACACTAGTGAAGGTACCCATCCTCCGCCGCACGGCGAATCAGATCCGCCTTCTTGCCGGCGGGACGATTCACTTTCGCATATTTTTCGCGGACACGACGGAGGTAGGTCTTCGCGGTCTCGTAGCGAACGTTGAGTTGAGCGGCAACTTCCTCTGTGCTGTAGCCCGCGACGTACAGCTTGAGAGCATCCAGTTCCCCCGCGCTGAGCTTCGGGCGCGACTTCGTGAAGTCCCCGTCCTGCGACGCCTGCCGGTCGAGCGGGATGCTCGCGTTGCGTTCCACTCCCATCACCTGCCGCGCGGCGTCCATGACATCACGCATCGGAAGCGACTTCGTGAGGAACGCCGCGGCGCCCGCGGCCATCGCGCGATCGCGGGACTCCTGCGCGTCGAGGCTCGAGAGCACGATGACCTTCGCACCGGCCGCGCGACACGTTCGCACGCGCGCCTCGATCGAGACCGGCTCCTTCAACTGGAAATCGATGAATACCAGGTCGGTCGGAAAGTTGTCGCTATGCACCAGTTGCAGCCACGTGCTCGCACTGAGTACTAGTTCGAAGTCGGGAGCGTTGGTCTCGATCCAGCTGCCGAGGCTGTCGAGCAGTACCTCGTGGTCGTCCAGTATGGCCAGCCGCACGCGCGGAACCGGCGATCTCGAGACGAGCGACGACGTACCTGCAGCGTCACTTGTGCTCATAGGAAAACTTTAGTGTCAGGGTCGGTCGTTGGAACGTGACGTGCAGGTCACGAAAAGCAATTCGAAGGACAGCGAAATAGGGACCGAGCCCCGAGCGGGCGACCGAACCATCATCATCCAGCTTCGCCGTGACCGTCACCTCCGCGGTCGAATTGTCGAGGGTGATCAGGATGGCGAACCCGTCGGAGTCGAAACCGGGGTGATCGAACAGCGCGAGGATGACCGCGCGGATGACGATGCGCTGCTCGGTCGTCATCCCACCGGCAGCGCGATGCGGGTCCTGGACGACCTCGGATCCCGGAATGGAAGGGTCGCCGCGATCCTCCGCCAGGTGATCCATGATCGAGTCCAGCCAGCTGCGGTTTACATCCGCGACCATCGCCGAACGAATCGTGAACGCGATCGACCTCGCCGTCTCGCGATCGTCGGCGCTGACGTCGTTCCTCTCGAGCAGTCCGGTTAGGAACGGCACCACCGAGTCGTTCAGGATGGTCACCCGATCGTCGTGCACCGAGCGAACCACGCGGTCCTTCATGCTGCTGCTCACGGCACGCTCGGCGTTTCCGGGGCGCGCGAACCACTCCCCCAGCGAACGGACGAGAACACTCGAGTACTCGGTCGCGCCCAGCCCGAGAGCGACGATCGGAAGGGCCGCATCGAGCACGCGAACGAGGGCGGGCAGTTCGTAACCAGGTCCGGCCGGATGGATAACCGCCAGGAACCCGGCGAGAATCCCGCCGAGGATGGTCGCGGTCACCAGCTCCCGTGCGGGCCGATACGAGCTGAGTTGCACGAGGATGAGACCGACCGTGATCGGTGCCCAGCGATTGACGAGGTCGGTGTGCGCGGTCCACGTCGACAGCGAACAGAGCACCAGGCTCGCCGCGGCCGCGATCGTGACGACCAGGAAGCCGGAACGGCGGAACGGTGCGCGAAGGGGACTAGACCAGAACGTGATGCCGAGCGCCGCCACCGCCGTCGCGAGAATCGCGAGATACGCAGTGATGGGGTCGGACACCGCGGGCCAGCTGATCGCCGTCGCACCCGCCGCCACGACCACGATCCCGAGCGACATCACCAGCGTGATCGGTCGCGAGCCGTAACTGCCGACCGGATCCAGCTGCTGATAGGACTCGCCGGTGTCAGTCATCGGCCACTCCCGCAGACGAGGTCGCGGGCACTCGGATGAGGATCGACGTACCGCGGCCCGGAGTAGACCACAGCCGCACGTCACCGCCGACACCCTCGATCCGCCGACGCACAGACTGGCGCAGGCCGAGTCGGTCGGATGCGACGAGTTCCTCTGAGAAACCGCGCCCCGAGTCGATGATCATGACGGAGATGTCCGCCTCGGAACCGATCACTACGACCTCGGCCCGCTCGACCTGGGCGTGACGCAGGACGTTGACCAGGCACTGCTTGACGGCGAGACCGATTGCCACGTCGCGCTCGGTGGTCAGGCGCGTGATCGAGCCCGGATCGCCCGTCACATCCACCGTCAGCGAGAGGTCGCGCGCTTCCCGCACAGCCGCCATGAGTGCGCTCCGGCGCCAGTCGGCGCGCGCCGAGTCGTCCGCAGCCAGGACCGGTTCGGCGAGCCAGTCCTGCCCGACCAGTGTGGTCAGGTCGCGTTCGATTTCGTCGCGCAACCGCACCGGCAGAGCACCATCTGAGCTCGCGGCGATCGCGGCGAGGTCCCCGAGCACCGTGTCGTGCATGAGGGCCGCCGCGCGCAGTTCGGTGCGGTAACGCAGCACGGAGAGCTCATCGTCGAGGACGGCGCGGTCGAGTTCCGGCCGCACTGCAATGCGTCGACTTCGCGTGATCGCATCCGTCCCCTCGACAAGCACGAGACCAACGACGACCACCACCGAAATCGCTTCGAGATGAAACGGCGCGCGGGCCATCAGCGTGGCCGCGACGGACGCTCCCTGGGCGAGGACGAACCCGGCGAAGCCCCAGAGAATCGTCACGGTAGGAACGAAGCCCGACCCGCAAACCAGGACCATGGAAACCGCGACCAGTGAGAGAGCGAGCGTCGGCCCCGCGCGCACTAGGGAAAAGCTCGCCAGCAGTTCCACGGACAGCCAGTACTGGCTGATCGTGCCGAGCGCCAGGAAGATCACGGAGTAAAAGGTCGTGCGCCGACGGTCCAGCAGCACCAGCAACACGATCATGAACACGAGAGGAACCAGGAGCGGCCAGATCAGCGCATGCGGCGCCGCGGACTGGTATCCGATGACTTCGAAGACGGCACCGGTGAGGCACGCGTAGCCGGTGACGTGGGCGAATCTGCTGAACGCCCGGTTCACCGCCAGCAGCCCAAGCTGCTGCGTGTGAGCCTGGGTCACGGATTCTCCTTCGGCGCGAGCGGGACACGCTATCGGCAGTATTGCACTGCACCGAAAGGTCTAGTACCCCGTCTTGTGGGCGCGTTGGACCGCCTCGCGCCCCAAAAGGAGGGCGTCAGAAAAGGGTCGGTTCCGCGTCGTAGGCGGCGGCCGGACGCAGCGCACGGGATCGCACGGTACCGGTGGTCGGGTTCATCTCGCCGCGCAGCAGACCGTGCTTGCGGGCAAGCGGCCGGAACTTGTCGGCCAGCCACTTGCGATACTCCTTCGGCGCATACGCACTGAACCGGTACATCGCCTCGTATCGCGGCACGAGTTCGGGATGCTCGGCCTCGAGCCACTGCATGAACCACTCGCGCGTCCCCGGCCGGAGGTGCAGCGCCGTGTGCATGACAGCGGACGCGCCGGCAGCAGCCACCCTCTCGAGCGCAGCATCCAGGTGGGCCCGGCTGTCCGTGAGGTACGGGAGGATCGGCATCAGGAACACGGTTACGGGCAGCCCTGCCTCGCGAGCGGCGGTGACCGTCGCGAGCCGTGCAGCCGTGCTCGGCGTTCCCGGCTCCACAGATTGCTGCAGCTCGTCGTCGTAGACGGCGATCGACATCGCGAGGTCGACCGGAACCTTCTCGTTCGCCGCCGCGAGGAGCGGCAGGTCGCGCCGGATCAGGCTCCCCTTGGTCAGGATGCTAAAGGGCGTGCCGCTGTTGGTCAGGGCCTCGATGATGCCCGGCATGAGTTGGTACCGCCCCTCGGCGCGCTGGTACGGATCCGTGTTGGTGCCGAGCGCAACCGGATGTCTCGCCCAGCTCGGCTTCACCAGCTCGCGACCGAGGACCTCCGCGACGTTGATCTTCACGATGATCTGATTGTCGAAATCCTTGCCGGAATCGAGCTCGAGGTAGGTGTGAGTGTTGCGTGCGAAGCAGTAGACGCAGGCGTGACTGCAACCGCGGTACGGGTTGATAGTCCAGCCGAACGGCATCGCACTTTGGCCGGGGACATGGTTGAGCGCCGACTTCGCGAGCACCTCGTGAAAGGTGATCCCCGCGAACTCCGGGGTTCGAACGGTGCGGACGAGGTTGTTCAGGCGAGCGAGACCGGGCAGCGTTTCGGCCTGCTCAATGCCAAGCTCCTGGTTTGCCCACCGCATCCTGACATTCGAACATATATTCGAATCTCAGTCAAGGGGCCAGCGATAGGTCAGCGCGCGATCTGAAGTTCCTTCGCCGTTGCGGTGAGCGTCTTCTTCGCAAGAGTCGGGCTGTCGGAGAGCTGCTTGCCGTAGCTCGGCACCATTGCGATCAGCTTCGGGCGCCACGAATCCATCGACTGCGGGAAGCACTTCTCGACCAGCCCGAGCATGATCGGCACCGCGGTCGATGCGCCCGGCGATGCGCCGAGCAGTCCGGCGATGCTTCCATCGGCGGCCGCGACAACCTCGGTGCCGAATTGGAGCACGCCGCCCTTCTTCGCATCCTTCTTGATGACCTGCACGCGCTGGCCGGCCGTGATCTTGTACCAGTCGCCCGGTTCGCCATCCGGGAAGAACTCGCGCAGCGCGTCGAACTTGGTCGACTTCCGCGCGATCAGTTGGCCGACCAGGTAACGCACTAGCGCCAGGTTGCTTGCGCCCGCTGCGACCATCGGAATGAGGTTGTGCCAGCGGATCGACCTGATCAGGTCGAACATCGACCCGCTCTTGAGGAACTTGGGGCTGAAACCCGCGTACGGCCCGAACATCAGGCTCGCGTGGCCGTCCACCACGCGGGTGTCGAGGTGCGGCACCGACATGGGCGGAGCGCCGACCGACGCCTTTCCGTACACCTTCGCCTGGTGCTTGCGCACGAGGTCCTGGTTGTCGGTGCGAAGGAACTCGCCGCTCACGGGAAAGCCGCCGAAGCCACGGATCTCCTTAATACCCGACTTCTGCAGCAGGTTCAGCGCATAGCCGCCGGCCCCGACGAATACGAACTTCGCGTCGTAGAACTCCGGCGTATTGCCGATCGTGTGGCGCGTGGTGATGCGCCACGCTCCGTCCTTGCGCTTCAGGTTGGTGACCGCCTCCTCGAGAATGAGGTCGGCGCCCCCTGACTTCAGGTAGTTCATGAGCAGGCCGGTCAAAGCTCCGAAGTCGACATCCGTGCCGGCGGCCATGTAGGTGGCGGCGATCGGCTGGTCCTTGCGGCGCCCGGGGATGAGCAACGGTGCCCAGCCGCGGATGACGGAGGCGTCGGTGCTGAACTCCATGCCGGTGAAGAGCGGGTGATCCTTCAGCGCCTCGTAACGCTTACGCAGGTACTCGACGTTCTCCTCGCCCCACACGAAACTCATGTGCGGCGTGGCGTTGATGAACGCGGACGGGTCGGGCAGCGCGCCTACGTCCAGCAGGTGCGACCAGAACTGGCGCGACACCTGGAACTGCTCGTTCACCTTCACCGCGCTCGAGATGTCGATGGTGCCGTCGGGGCGCTCCGGTGAGTAGTTCAGTTCGCAGAGCGCCGAATGGCCGGTACCGGCGTTGTTCCACGGGTTGGAACTCTCGAGGGCGACCTCGGAGAGGCGCTCGAAGATTTGGATGGTCCAGGTCGGTTCAAGCTGCTTGAGCAGGGTCCCGAGGGTGGCGCTCATGATCCCGCCACCGATGAGGGCAACGTCGATGGGTTTGTTCACTGACTCAGTTTACGGCGGCCGGCAGTCTGAGGTCGGCGAGCGCGGCATCCATCTCCGCCGCCATGTGCGCGTAGCCGTCATCGTTCGGATGAAGACCGTCCTCGGCCATCCACTCCGGGTGGTGCTCGAGCCAGTGGGATGCCCCGACGATGTAGTCGGCGTCGATGAAGGCGGCCGCGGATTTCACCCAGCCGGTGATGATGCTGAGCGAATCCGGGCGGTCATCCGTGTACCAGAAGGGCTCAACCACGATGAACCGAGCCATCGGAAGGGCGAGTCGCAGGTATTCGAGGTCGGTCGAGATCTGCACCCGGATGCGCTCGGCATCCGTCGCGAAGCCGAAGTTGTCGTTCAACCCCATCGTCACGAACACGATGTCCGGGTTGCTGGCGATGATCTGGCTCGGCAGGTCGCCGTCGCCAAAGTTGCGGCGGTTGCGCACGAACCCGAGCCCGTTGATGCTCGGGTTGAACTCCCGCCATCCGCGCGCGGCGCAGACGATCGTCGACCACCGGGCCGCGATGCTGGATGCACCGATCCCCAGGGTGTAGGAGTCGCCGTAGAAGGCGACGCGGGCTTCGCTCATAACAGGTATTCGACACCGACGACCTGAGCGGAAGCCCCGAGTTCTGCTCGACCGGAGTTATGCAGGATTTGGGCTGGCCAACTGGCGAATTCGGGCCATTTTCACGGTCGACTCCTGTTCACGGCAGATCGCGTAATCGATGACCGTCCACAAACTCGGAATCTTTCGCGAACAGAACGCTCCGATCGAGCACCGTGGCCTTCTGGGACGGGACATTTTGCGAGACCTTGACCGATTCGGCGGTCTTGCACGTCGATCGCAACTCGTCTCACTCGGCGCGACGACGACGTCGATCAGGCGGGCGATAGTTGCCGGGAGGGTCGCGGTACCCCGGCGGGGATGGATCAGTTCGGCATCCGCCCCAACGCCCGCCGTTCGCGCGCTAGAGCTGGGAGGGATTCTCGGAGGCTACTCCGCCCTGCAAACCTATGGCGTCTGGTCAGACGGCAACGGCCTCGTCGTCGCGACCCGGCCAAACGCAAGCAGGCTGCTACCCATGTCGGTGGGCGAACGGCGAGTATGGGCGATCACGAGGTTTCCAAACCGCGGCGACAGGCAGTGGCGCGTCAGTCTGCTTGACGCGCTCCTGCAGAACGCAGGCATGGTCGACCGGCCATCCCTCGTTGCTTCAATTGACAGTGCGCTGCACGAGCGACCGCTCAGCCCTGCGGGCCTCGATCTCTTGATCGATGCTCTTCCGCGTCACCTGCGGGGAGTGCGTCGCCAGCTGGACAGTCAATCGATGTCCGGCACCGAATCGAAATTGTGAGTCGCTTGCGTGGCGGCCGGACTGCGGGTCGAACCGCAGGCATCCATTGACCGCGTGGGCTTCGTGGATCTGCTGATTGATGACTGGCTCATCGTCGAAGTCGACAGCCGACTGTTCCATGACCTGCCCCATAACCAGCACCGGGATCGGGTGCGCGACGGCAACGCGGTGCTCGGCAGTTTCGGCAATCTCCGATTCGACTACCCGCTCGTGCAGTTCGAGCTGAAGTGGTGTGTGGACGTGATCCTGGCTCGACTCGAGGCAGGTCGACCTGCGATCAACTCAACAGGAGTGCGCCCTTCAAATGGCCCGATTTCTCCTGTCGGGTGACCCTCGTGTCGAGTTTCTCCTGCCGAACGGCGGGCTAGGACGCGGGGACGAGTTTCGCCGCGACGATCTCTGCGATCTGGACCGCGTTGAGGGCCGCACCCTTGCGCAGGTTGTCGTTGCTGATAAACAGCGCAAGGCCGCGACCATCCGGAACACCCTCGTCCTGGCGGATGCGACCCACGTACGACGGATCCTTGCCGGCGGCGAACAGCGGCGTCGGAACATCCATCAGCACGACGCCGGGCGCATCGGCGAGCAGTTCCCTGGCGCGCTCCACCGCGAGCGGCGACGCGAATTCGGCGTTGATCGAGAGGGAGTGACCGGTGAATACCGGCACGCGCACACAGGTTCCGCTCACGAGCAGGCCGGGTAGCTCGAGGATCTTGCGGCTCTCATTGCGGAGCTTCTTCTCCTCGTCGGTCTCGCCGAGGCCGTCGTCGACGAAGCTGCCGGCCTGCGGGATCACGTCGAAGGCGATGGTCGCCGGAAACTTGGTCGCCACCGGGAAGTCGACGGATGATCCGTCGTGCACGAGCCCGATGGTGTCCTGAGCGATAGCCGCGCGCGCCTCGGCCAGAAGCTCCTCGCTGCCTGCGAGCCCGGCACCGGACACCGCCTGGTAGGTGGAGACGATCAGGCGCTGGAGCCCCGCATCGCCGTCGAGTACCTTGAGGACCGGCATCGCGGCCATGGTCGTGCAGTTCGGATTCGCAACGATTCCCTTGCGCACCTCATCGAGTGCGTGGGCATTGACCTCGCTGACGATGAGCGGAACATCCGGGTCCATGCGCCAGGCGGATGAGTTGTCGATCACGAGCACGCCGGCCGCGGCGAAGCGCGGCGCCTGCACCTTCGACATCGTCGCCCCTGCCGAGAAGATGGCCACGTCCAGCCCGGTCGGATCCGCCGTCTCGGCATCCTCGATGACGATCTGCTCCGACTTCCAGGGGAGCGTCCTGCCGGCGCTGCGAGCGGACGCGAAGTAACGGATCTCGGCGACCGGAAAGTTCCGCTCCTCGAGAAGCTGGCGGACGACCGCGCCGACCTGGCCGGTGGCGCCGACAACGCCGATCCGGATTCCCTGAACTGCACTCATGATGTCTGCCTCGCGGTGGTGAAAAGGTATCGGCCAAGTTTACGGTGTCGCGGGATGCGTCCCCCTAATCTGAACACTGTGAGCGCGCCCGACCATTCCCCGCAGCGGGAGGGCACACTCCCGCCGCAGCCCGTGCGCTGGGGCATGGTCGCTGCGATTGTCGGACTCGCGGTCGCCTCCGCCCTCATCGGCGCCCAGTACCTGCTGGCTCGCGCACCGTGGATTCCCCGATCGGATGGCGTCGCCGTCACCTTCCAGGTGGTCTTCTATGCCATCGTCCTTGCGTTCCTTATCGTTGTCGCGAAGAGACGGGGGCTCGGAAGCCTGCGCCGCGATTTCGGATTCGAACTGAAATGGATCGATCTGCTGATCGGCATCGGCCTCGCCGTCGCCGTCCAGATCGCGGATGCGCTCATCTACTACTTCGCCATCAACGTGCTCCGGTTACCGGTCGCCCCGACAGGCAACCTCGTGCTGCCGAAGGAGCGCTGGCTGGCCGTGCTGGACGGCCTCGCCGTGGCGGCGTTCTTCGCTCCGATCGTCGAGGAGCTGTTCTTCCGCGGGCTCGTGATGCGAGCCATCCGCAACCTGGTCATCCGTCGCGCGAAATTCGAGGGCCCGCCGACCACCCGCCGGGCGGCGCGGATCAGCGTCGTCGTGAGCGCGGCCATCTTCGCGGCGGGCCACCTCTACGAGTCGCGCAACCTCACCATGCTGTTCGTGCTGGGCGTCTCGATCTTCGTCTTCGGGCTGATCACGGGCGCGATCGCGACGAGAACGGGCCGACTGGGCCCATCCATGATGACCCACATGCTGACGAACGGGTTCGGCATCGTCGTGCTGTTGAGCACCACGAACTAGCGGCCGGTGCCTCCGTGCACCTTCGCTTCTTCGTCGCCATCGAGGTCGAAGGCCGAGTGAACCACGGCCACGGCACGCTGAATCGTGTCCGCACGCGTGACCACAGAAATCCGGATCTCACTCGTCGAGATCATCTCGATGTTGATGCCCGCTTCGAACAATGCGGTGAAGAGCTTCGCCGATACTCCCGCGTTGGTTCGCATCCCGGCGCCGACCAATGAGAGCTTGCCGATCTGGTCGTCGAACTGGAGCGACTCGAATCCGATGTCCGACTTCGATGACTCCAGAGCGGCGAGCGTCGCCGGGCCGTCGCTCTTCGGAAGCGTGAAGGAGATGTCGGTGCTCGACGTCTCCGTGCGGGACACGTTCTGCACGATCATGTCGATGTTGGCACCGGCCGTGGCAACGATCGTGAAGATCTGCGCGGCCTTGCCCGGGATGTCGGGGACGCCGACCACCGTGATCTTGGCCTGGCTCAGATCTGCCGCGACTCCCGCGATGAGTGGCTCTTCCACGTTGCTTTCTCCCTCCACCGGGTTGACGACCAGAGTGCCTGAATTGTTGTTGAACGACGACCGTACATGAAGGGTAACGCCGTGCCTCCGGGCGTACTCGACCGCCCGGATATAAAGCACCTTCGCTCCCGCGGCGGCCAGCTCGAGCATTTCCTCGCTCGTGATCTTCTCGATCTTCCGCGCGGAGGGAACCATTCGCGGATCGGTCGTGAAGACCCCGTCGACGTCCGTGTAGATCTCGCACACCTCGGCACCCAGCGCGGCGGCGAGCGCCACAGCTGTCGTGTCCGAACCGCCCCGGCCGAGCGTCGTGATGTCTCCGGTGCCGCGATTGAAGCCCTGGAAGCCCGCGACGATGGCGACCGCGCCGGCATCGATCGCGCTGCGGACGCGGTCTGGCGTGACGTCCACGATCCGGGCCGAGCCGTGCTGGGCGTCGGTGATCATCCCGGCCTGGCTGCCGGTGTAGCTGCGGGCCTCGACGCCGAGGCCCTTGATGGCCATGGCGAGAAGCGCCATCGAGATGCGCTCGCCGGCGGTCAGCAGCATGTCGAGCTCGCGGCCGCTCGGCGCTGGGACGACCTCGTTGGCGAGGTCCATCAGCTCATCGGTGGTGTCGCCCATCGCCGACACGACGACGACGACCTGGTTGCCGGACTTGCGCGTCTCGACGATGCGCTTCGCGACCCGCTTGATGCTCTCCGCGTCCGCGACGGAAGACCCTCCGTACTTCTGGACGATCAAGCTCACGCGGTGCTCCCGGGGACGACGAAAATCTGCACTGTCAAGTGTATTGGCGCGTCGGAGACGTAACGGACGCAGCTTTATTGCTCGACGAGCCTGCGCCCCTCGAACGCTCGTCCCAGAGTGACCTCGTCCGCGTACTCGAGATCGCCGCCGACGGGCAGGCCGGATGCGAGTCGCGTGACGGTCAGGTTCGGCTGCACCAGGAGGCGGCTGAGGTAGGTGGCCGTTGCCTCGCCCTCGAGGTTCGGATCAGTGGCGATGATGACCTCCGTCACCGTCCCATCCGCGAGCCGCTGGACGAGCTTTCGGATGTTGAGGTCGTCCGGCCCGATGCCGTCGATGGGACTGATCGCCCCGCCGAGCACGTGGTACAGGCCGCGGAATTCGCGGGTGCGCTCGATCGCCTGCACATCCTTCGCCTCCTCGACCACGCAGATCGTGGCGGCGGAGCGGCGCGGGTCACGGCAGATGTTGCAGATTTCTTCCTCGGTGACGTTGCCGCAGATGTCGCAGAAGCGCACCTTCTCCTTGACCGTCATCAGCACCTCCGCGAGGTGACTGACGTCGAAACTCTCCGTGGTCAGGATGTGGAACGCGATGCGCTGCGCCGACTTCGGACCGATGCCGGGCAGGCGACCCAGCTCGTCGATCAGGTCCTGCACGATTCCCTCGTACATGGCCTAGTTGTCTCTCGGCGTCACTCGGGGCGCAACGGTCTGCTCCTCGATGAAGCTCGCGCCGAGGATCTCGCGCACCACGGACTCGCCGTAGCGCTGCGGCTCCGTCGACGTTGTGGCGGGGGAGGTGCGGGCACTCGGAGAGCGGGGCGCTCGCGACGCCGCGGGCTGCTCCGGCTCCGGATCGGACGAGCCAGGGATCGCCGCCACGGCCCAGCCCGACTCATCCACTGCCGGCTCGTCGTCGGGTTCGGTCGGTTCCGGCGCATCCGTCTCGGATGCGGCGATCTCTTCGGCAACGGCCGCCAGGGTCGGCTCGACCTTGGCGATGAATTTCACGCGGAGTCCGAGCACCGTGAGGATCGCACCGCGCAGAACCTCGCTGACGCTCTCGTCGGCGGTCTGCGGTTTCTTGAAGTTGGCGACATCGGCTTCGTTCGCAAAGGTGACGGTGAGGACGTCGCCGTCCAGCGCGCGCGCCTGGCTGGTCTGGACGACCATCCATGCCTTGCGCTTGCCGCTGATCGACTCGAGGATCTCCGGCCAGGCGTCCCGCATCTGCTGGAGCGTCACCTCTTTGGCCTCGGCAGTCACCTGCTCAGCCTTCACTTCCTGCGCTGCGTCGGCCGCCTCGGTGACGGCGGCCTGGTTCGCGGCATCCGCGACGATGGCGGGGGCCTGCGACGTCTCGACCCTCTCTCGGGCCGAGCTCGCTGAGACCGGCGGCTTGACGCTCGAAGCCGCAACAGGATCGGTCGACGGGGTCGCCGACGGACCGTCGCCGGTGACACCGATCCGGCGCTCGAGTCGCTCCACGCGGGCGAGTGCGCCGCGTTCGGTCTCGTCGCTCTCCGGAACGAGGATGCGCGCGACCATGAGCTCGAGGTGCAGCCGCGGCGAGGTCGCGCCGGTCATCTCGGTGAGCGCGGCGTTTGCGACATCCGCGGCTCGCGACAACTCGGCGTCGCCGAACTTCTTTGCCTGTGCCGCCATGCGGTCGAGTTCATCCTGCGGAACCCCGCGCAGCACGGCGGCAGCGCCCTCTGCAGTGGTCGCCGCGACCACGATCAGGTCACGGAAGCGCTCCAGCAAGTCTTCGACGAAGCGTCGCGGATCCTGTCCGGTCTGGATGACCCGGTCAACAGCGGTGAACGCCGCCGCGGAGTCGCGCGCGCCGATCGAGTCGATGACCTCGTCGAGCAGGGCACTGTTCGTGTAGCCGAGAAGCGCGACCGCGCGCTCATACTGAATGGTGGAGCCCTCGGATCCGGCCATCAACTGATCGAGTAATGACAGCGTGTCCCGCACCGATCCGCCGCCGGCTCGCACGACGAGCGACAGCACGCCGGGAGCCACGGTGATGCCCTCCGCATCGCACAGGGTCTGCGTGTATTCCAGCATCTGGGCGGGCGGCACCAGACGGAACGGATAGTGGTGCGTGCGCGAGCGGATCGTGCCGATGACCTTCTCGGGTTCCGTCGTCGCGAAGATGAACTTGACGTGCTCCGGCGGCTCCTCGACGATCTTGAGCAGCGCATTGAATCCCTGCGGCGTCACCATGTGCGCCTCGTCCAGGATGAAGATCTTGAAGCGGTCTCGCGCCGGCGCGAACACGGCGCGCTCGCGCAGGTCGCGCGCGTCATCCACACCGTTGTGGGAAGCGGCGTCGATTTCGACGACATCCAGCGATCCGCCGCCGTCGCGCGACAGTTCGATGCAGCTCGCACACTTGCCGCACGGCGTATCGGTAGGACCCTCGGCACAGTTCAGGCAGCGGGCGAGGATTCGCGCGGACGTCGTCTTGCCGCAGCCGCGGGGGCCGCTGAAGAGATAGGCGTGGTTGACCCGGTCGGTGCGAAGCGCGGTGCGCAGCGGATCGGTCACCTGCGACTGGCCGATCAGTTCGGCGAACGTCTCCGGACGATACCGGCGGTACAGGGCAGTGGCCACCTACACAGGATAGTCGGCGGCTCCGACCTCGGTCGGCCCGCGACCGCGCCTGTGGATGTGCCCGCGCTCGAAACCGAGGAGACCGTTTGCGACACGCCGCGTCCGGGCGGACTCCACCCCGCGAGTCCGCACGTCGTCCTCGATTTCGCACGTGAAAGTCCCCTCCCTCACCGCACCACCTGGGAGTGATGAGTGCGGAAGAAGTCTTCGTTTCGCCGCCTGAGCGCGGCCAAAACTCAAACTGTGGCGATGTCGACAACGCGGCTGTGCGCCTCAGGACATATCGCAACGACTCACGATCTCATTGCGATGGGCGCGACCCGGGGTCAACTGACCCGCCCAGTCGCGACAGGCCGCCTACTTCGACTACGCCAAGGTGTTTATGCCTGCCCGCACGTCGATGAATTAGCTGCCACAGCCGCGCGGGCTGGCGGCGCGGTCACGTGCGTAACCCTCCTTCGCGCCTCGAACGTGTGGGCAGGCGATTCCCTCAAATTCCACCTGCAGGTGCCCCCGACTTCGTCCGAACGGGTCGCACCCGGCGTGCATCTTCATTGGGAAGTACCGCAATTTGCGATGACCACGCGCTGGGAGGCCGGTCGCATACAGGCGCTCTGGCAGGCCATCCGCTGCCTGAATGAAGAAAATGCCATAGCCGCGCTTGAATCGGCAATCCATTTACGATTCCTCGCGCCGCGGGAAGTGGGCCTCCTCTGCGATCGAGCACCGGCTCGACTCCACGACGGGATTGCCCGGATGGTGAACGACAGTGGTTCCGGGCTCGAAACAATTGCGCGGCTGCGACTGCAGCGAGCGGGGCACAACGTGGATACCCAGGCAGCGGTCCCGGGGCTCGGTCACCAGGATCTGCTCGTCGACGATTGCGTCGCCCTCGAAATCGACGGGGCGGAGTGGCACGCTGATGCCCAGTTCGAGACCGACCGTGAGCGTGACCTTCACGCGGCGCGCCTGGGGCGCCGCACCATGCGACTGACGTCTCGCCAGGTCCTCCGCGCCTGGCCAGATACCCTCACCGCGATAGAACGAGCGGTCGCGGATTCGCGATACGTGCGAAATCGAGGAGTTGCGTGAGATACGCCGCATCACCATGCCGGCTGCACGGAGTGTCGCGAAAATGTCCTCGATTGTGCACGGTGCACCGACCGAAAAGTAATGACCCCCCGCGCACCCGCCAGAGCCCGGTTACCCTTGCTGCGTTTCCGCCCTGGGGGAGTTGGCCTGGATGGCGCCACGCGGGGAGCCGGTATCAAGTGTACGGGAGACGGGTCCCCGAAATCATCCGCCAGTTGGAGGGGCAGCCGGAGCGCCCCGACCTAAGCTGCTGGTGTGATAGCGAACTGGTGGTCGATGCGGCTGCCGAGGATCGCGGCGATCGTGGTCGCGACAATCCTCTTCGGCACCATCTATGTGGTGGCCACCCAGCTCGATCGTCTCGCCGCCAACGACGCACCGCTGCGACTCGCCAGCCAGGTCGCGGCCGAACTGCGGGAGGGTCAGACGACGACGCTGGATGCGCAGGCCCACGTCGATCTGGCACGGAGCCTCGCTCCGTTCGTGGTCGTCGAGAACGCGCAGGGCCAGCCGACCGGCGGGTCCGGTTTTCTCAAGAACTCTCTCGTCTCGCTTCCGACCGGCGTGCTCGGCAATGCGGCGAAAACGGGACGCGACGACGTCACCTGGCAGCCCGCATCCGGCCTCCGCTTTGCGACCGTGACGCTGAAGGCGGGAAATCAGTTCGTCAGCGCCGGTCAGTCGCTTCAGCCGTCAGAGGATCGCGTCGGAACGTTCCAGTTGCTGGTCGGCTCGGGCTGGCTGGTCACGATCCTGATACTCGGTGGGGTGTGGTTCTGGCTCTATCGGATCAGGCTCCAATGGCAGCGACGGTCTGCCGCGCAATTTCCAACTCCTCGTTCGTCGGAATGACGAGCACCGCGACCGGCGACCCGTCGGGCGAGATGTAGCGCTCCGACTTCGAGTCAGCCGCATTCCGGGTCGGGTCGACTGAGATCCCGAGTCCCTCGAGGCCCTCGAGCGCCTGGCCGCGGAGGGCGACGCTGTTCTCCCCCACACCCGCGGTGAAGACGAGCGCATCCAGCCGACCGAGCTGCGCGAGGTACGCGCCGACGTAGTGACGGATGCGGTGCCGGTACACCGCGAGGGCGGCCTCGGCCGTCGCGTCGCCCTTGGTCGCCGCGCTTTGCACGTCGCGCATGTCGCCCTCGCCGGCGAGCCCGATCAGGCCGCTCTGGTTATTGAGCAGGGTGTCCAGCTCTGTGAAGCTGAGGCCCGCTTCGCGATGAAGGTATCCGAGGATGGCGGGGTCGACATCCCCCGACCGCGTCCCCATCACGAGGCCCGGCAGAGGCGTCATTCCCATGCTGGTGTCGATCGACTCGCCGCCGTCGACCGCGCACACGGATGCTCCGTTGCCGAGGTGCAGCACGATCGTCTTGGTGTCGGCAAGTGGACGTCCAAGGAATGCGGCGGCGCGCTCGGACACGTACTTGTGGCTGGTCCCGTGGAAACCGTAGCGACGCACCCCGTACTTCTTCGCGATCTTCGCGTCGATCGCGTAGGTATACGCGTCGGGTTTCAGCGTGCGGTGGAAGGCGGTGTCGAAGACCGCAACCTGGGGAACATCCGGCAACGCGGTGATCGCGGCACGGATGCCGATGAGGTTGGCGGGATTGTGCAGCGGGGCCAGCGGTGAGAGCTTCTCGATCTGCTTCTGGACCTTCGGCGTGATCACGGTCGCCTCGGTGAAGACGGTGCCACCGTGGACGACCCGATGCCCGACCGCGGCGAGCTCGCGGCCCTCGCCTAGTGCGTCGAGCGCGATCTTCATCCCGGCCGCGTGGTCCTTCGCCTGCGAACCGGGCTCCCCGATGCGCTCGATCAGCCCGCCGCCGACGGCCGCGCCCGTCTCGACATCCACCAGCTGGTATTTGATGGATGACGATCCCGAGTTGACGACGAAGACCTGGCTCATCCTGCCGCCGCCTGGATCGCGGTGATCGCCACCGTGTTCACGATGTCCTCGACGAGCGCGCCGCGGGAGAGATCGTTGACGGGCTTGTTGAGCCCCTGCAGCACCGGTCCGATGGCGACGGCGCCCGCGCTTCGCTGCACCGCCTTGTAGGTGTTGTTGCCGGTGTTGAGGTCGGGGAAGATGAACACGGTCGCTCGCCCGGCCACCTTGGAGCCCGGCAGTTTGAGGGCCCCCACGGTCGCGTCCGCTGCGGCGTCGTACTGGATCGGCCCATCGACGAGCAGGTCGGGTCGGCGCTCGTGCACGAGGGCTGTCGCGGCACGTACCTTTTCGACATCCGCACCGCTTCCCGATTCGCCGGTCGAGTAGCTGAGCATGGCGATGCGGGGTTCGATCCCGAACTGGGTCGCGGTCTCGGAGGACGAGATCGCGATGTCGGCGAGCTGTTCCGAGGTCGGATCCGGGATGACGGCACAGTCGCCGTAGACGAGCACCCGGTCCGCGAGCGCCATGAGGAAGACGCTCGAGACGACGGAGACCCCGGGTCGCGTCTTGATGATTTCGAACGCCGGACGGATGGTATTCGCTGTCGTGTGGACCGCGCCGGAGACCATGCCGTCGGCGAGCCCGAGGTGCACCATCAGCGTTCCGAAGTACGACCCGTCTGTGACCGTGTCGCTGGCCTGCAGAACGGTCACGCCCTTGGGCGAGCGGATTCGTGCGTATTCCTCGGCGAACTTCTCGCGGAGGTCGGAGGTGAAAGGGTCGATCACGTCCGCCCCCGCAATGTCGAGGCCGAGTTCCGTCGCGCGAGAGCGGATCGTCGTTCCGACACCGAGGATGGTGAGCTTCGCGACCTTTCGCTTCAGCAGGATGGCGGCCGCCTGGAGAATACGGTCGTCGTTGCCCTCGGGCAAAACGATGTGCTTCACGTTCTCCCGGGCGCGCTCGAGGATCCCGTACTCGAACATGAGCGGGGTGACGACACCCGCCGGGCTGACCTCGAGCCGACGAAGGAGTTCGGCCGAGTCGACGTGCGCGGTAAAGAGCGCTCGGGCGGCCTCGTACTTGCGCGGTGAGTCGGCGGCCAGCCGACCGCGGGTCCGTTGGATGCGGCGGAGCACGTCGTAGGTTCCGAGGTTCGACATCGCGATCGGAAGTGTTGATCCGATTCCCGACACGAGCCGCTGCACCTGCGGGGCGAGCTCGAATCCGCCGTTCAGGATGACCCCGGTCAGCGACGGAAAGGTCTCCGAGGCGTGGGCGAGCAGGACGCCCACGAGTACATCCGCCCGATCACCCGGAGCAACAACGACGGCACCCTCGGTGAGCCGGGTGAGCACGTTCTCCATCGACATGGCGGCGACGATAACGCCGAGCGCCTCACGCTCGAGCAGCGCCGGGTCGCCCCAGAGCTGCCGCGACTCCGTCGCCTTGAGCAGTGCTCCCAGCGTCGGCGCAACGAGGAATGGGTCTTCGGGAATCGCCCACACCGGAACGTTGTCGACAACGGCCGTGGCGACCGCGGTCTCGATCTCTTTCAGGTGGTCGGGGTCGGCGCGGTTGACGACGATCGCGAGTAGCCCGGCATGCTGTTCGCGAAGTTCCGCGGTGGTGAGTTCGGCGACCTGCCGCATCTGGTCGGCGGTGCGGGCAGCCTCGCCCTCGTTGGAGCGCCCGCCAAGGGTGAGAAGCACAGGTGCGCCGAGGTTGGCGGCGATGCGCGCGTTGTAGGCCAGTTCAGTGGGACTCCCGATGTCGGTGAAGTCGGAGCCCAGGATCAGAACTGCGTCGCATGCGCGCTCGACGGCGGCGAAGCGCGACACGATATCCGTCAGCGCACCGTCCGGGTCGGTGTGGACCCGCTCGTAGGTGACGCCGATGCAGTCCTCGTACGGGATGTCTGCGGAGTCGTGCTCGAGCAGCAACTGCAGTACGTAGTCGGCCTCGGTGGTTGATCGGGCGATGGGCCGGAACACTCCG
>DASXCU010000132.1:0-31141 GCA_036491035.1 Galbitalea sp.
GTGCTGCCCCGCGTCGGAGCACTCGTCGAGGGGCCCGGGTTCTATCCGTACGTCTCCGGTGCCGATAACCTCCGGCGACTCGACAGTGCCGACCGGTATGCACCCGGCCGCACGCGACGCACGCGGGTTGCGGATGCGCTCCAGCGCGTCGGACTGTCCGCAGCTGCGGGCAAGAAGGTCAAGGCATACTCGCTCGGCATGAAGCAGCGCCTCGGCATCGCTAACGCCCTGCTCACTCCGCGGGAGCTGCTCATTCTCGACGAGCCAACGAACGGCCTGGATCCGCAGGGCACCCGCGAGGTTCGGACCCTGGTGCGGTCGCTCGCAGCCCAGGGCACCACGATCTTCGTCTCGAGCCACCTGCTCGCGGAGATCGAGCAGATCTGCACGCACGCGGCCGTGATGAGCGCGGGCAGTCTCGTCGCTCAAGGCACCCTGGACGACCTGCGCAGGGTCGGTCGACCGCGCGCACGAGTTGCGACGCCGGATGGTGCCGCGGCCATGGCCGTGCTCGAAAAGCTGGGGATGACCGCCGAGCCGTCCTCGAGCGAGTCAACCGAACCCGAGGTGATCGCCACTCTGGGTGACAAGCCGCTCGAACCGGATGCGATCGTCGCGGCGCTCGTGAGAGCGAAGGTGCGGGTGCGCGCATTCGCCGTCGAGTCACCCAGCCTCGAGGACCGATTCGTTTCGCTGACCGGTGAGGGGTTCAACGTTGACCACTGACACCGTTCGTCCGCGGGCGGCGAGCGGCCTTTCGCTCCTCGGCACCGAGCTCTCCGTCCTATTCCGTCGTCGCCGGACGTGGGCGATGCTGGGAGCGCTCGCCGCGGTCCCGATCCTCATCGCCATCGCCGTTCGGGTCACGCGGGCGGGCAGCGGGGGAGCGGGCCCGGCGTTTCTGGATCGCATCGAGAACAACGGGCTGTTCGTCGTCTTTGTTGCCCTCGGCGTTTGCGTGCCGCTGTTCCTGCCCCTCACCGTCGGTGTCGTCGCGGGAGACACGATCGCGGGAGAGGCATCGAACGGCACCCTCCGCTACCTGCTTATCGCGCCTGCCGGTCGCATCCGGCTGCTCGCCGTGAAATACGTAGGCGCGGCGGCGTTCTGTCTCGCGGCGACGCTCATCGTCTGCATCGCCGCCGCTCTGATTGGGTTCGCGCTGTTCCCTTCCGGATCGGTGACGATCCTGTCCGGCGATACGGTGAGTCTCGGCGACGCACTCGGGCGATCACTGCTCGTCGCGCTCTACGTCACGGTGTCGCTACTCGGCCTGTCCGCGATCGGGCTATTCATCTCCACCCTGACGGATGTTCCGGTCGGCGCGATGGCGGGCACGATCATCCTCTCGGTTGCGTCCGAGGTGCTCGATCAGCTTCCCCAACTCGACTGGCTGCACCCGTGGCTGTTCAGCAACTACTGGCTGGGATTCGGCGACTTCCTGCGGGACCCGATCTCCTGGACGACCTTCGGCACGAACGCCGGGCTGCAGGCGGGCTACTTCGTGGTGTTCGCCGCCCTCGCCTATGGCCGATTCGCGGCGAAGGACATCCTGTCGTAGCGCGTCGCGTCCGGCGGCCAATCGGCTTGGCGTGCTAAACCGAAGAGAAGAAGATCCGACAATTTCTCGAGGGCAGCCATGACGCGAACGCACGTCGCAGAGCGACGGCTGTTCGGCGCAATCTTCGGCCTGCCCAGGGCAACAGTCCCGCGGATCGCCGGCGACCTGGATGTCGGCATCCCGATGCCGGACGGCGCCGTCCTGCTCGCCGATCGCTGGGTGCCCGAGCCGGGAACGGATGCGCCGACGATACTTCTTCGCACCTGTTACTCGCGTAAGGCCTTCTCCGCCCTGGCAGCACGGGCGTACGCGGAGCGCGGCTACCAGACCGTCGTCGTGAACTCCCGCGGCACGTTCGGTTCGACCGGCGGCCCGTTCTACGCGATGCACCACGAGCACGACGATGGCCTCGCAGTACTGGCCTGGGTCCGAGCGCAGCCGTGGTACACCGGTCGGCTCGTCCTCGCCGGCGCCAGCTACCTGGGCTACACGCAGTGGGCGGTCGCGGCCGAGGCCCAGGACGACATCGTCGCGATGCATCCGCACTTCACGTCGGCTCGGCTGGCGCAGAACTTCCTCAGCACGGGTGCCGTCGAGCTCGACACGGCCGCGCGCTGGGCGATGGTGACGGCCACCCAGGAACGCCCCAGGGCGAACGCTCGCGTTGCGCTCGGAATCGACGAGAAGCGCCTGCAGCTGTCGATGAACACCCTGCCCCTCAACGTCATCGACGAGAAGGTTCTCGGAATGGCGTGGCCGTTCTTCAAGGACACGGTGACGCGCACCGAGGATGACCCGCGCTGGGAGCCGTGGGATCGTCGCGTCGACCTGCCGCGAGTGCGCATCCCCGCAAGCTTCGTGGCCGGATGGTATGACCCGTTCCTCATGGACCAGCTGAAGGACTTTCACGCACTGCAGGCGGCGGGTACGCCGGCCCGACTCACGATCGGCCCCTGGACGCACGCATCGAAGGGGGCGTCCAATGCCTCGATCCTCGACACTCTGGAGTGGACGGCCATTCAGTCCGGCCTGGGCGGCGAGGCCGGTCGCGGACGCGTTCGTGCGTTCGTCATGGGTGCGGACCACTGGCTCGACCTCGACCAGTGGCCTCCGCCCGAGACGATTAGCGAGACGTGGTACCTCGGCGCGGGCGGCGCGCTTGGGCAGAAGCTCGTCGCCGGCGACCCGACCCGGTACCGCTACGACCCGGCCCAGCCGACACCCTCCGTCGGCGGACGGCTGCTGCTCGCCGGCGCGGGTCGCAAGAAGAACAACGCACTGGAGTCGCGGAACGACGTGCTCACGTTCACCTCGGACCCACTTCCGCGAGACCTCACGATCGCGGGCTCGCTTTTCGCCGAGATCTGGATGACCTCCACTCGGCCGACCTGGGATCTCTTCGTGCGGCTGTGCGACGTGGATGCTCGCGGCCGCTCGTGGAACGTCGCGGACGGACTCATCCGGGTCGCCGTGGCGAAGGTTCCGGACGACCCGCAACTCATCCGACTCGAACTGTCGCCAACCGCTCAGCTGTTCCGACGCGGGCATCGGCTCCGCGTCCAGGTGTCGAGCGGAGCGCATCCACGATTCGCACGCAATCTGGGCAGCGACGAGCGTCACGATGTGGGTACCGCGCTGTTCGCCGCGGATCAGGCGATCTATTCCGACGCCGAGCATCCGTCGGCGGTTTTGCTCCCGCGACTGGACTAGCGCTGGACCGGATCAGTTCGGCCGAGCAGGCCGAGTTCGTCGCGGGTGGGAAAACCTTCCCAGTCTCCGGATGCGAGGCACGCGAAGGCGCCGACGGTGACGGCAGTCGTCAGGCGCTCCTCGACTGACCGGCCGGCAAGCAGTTCGGCGAGGTACCCGGCGACGAACGCGTCGCCGGCGCCCACCGTGTCAACGACGCTGACCGCGACAGCGTCGCGCGTGTACGCGACCCCATCGATCTGGGCGACGCATCCCTCGGCACCGAGTTTGATGAGCACCTGGGATGGGCCGAGTGCGGCAATTCCGGCAGCGAGTTCCGCCGGTGTCTCCGCACCCGGTATCAGGATGCGCGCCTCGTCATCCCCCGCGAAAACGATGTCCGCCTGGGATGCGAGTTCGCTATAGATGGCCGCGGGATGATTCGTCCACAGCGCGCTGCGGTGGTTGAGGTCGAACGAGACGGGAACCTGCGCGTCCCTGGCCATCGAGACGGCCGCGAGCACGGCCTCGTGTGCGCCGTTCGAAAGGGCTGGGGTGATTCCCGTCACGTGCAGCAGCGACGCATTCGGGATGTCGGCGCGGGCCAGATCCTCGACGCAAAGGCGACTCCCCGCGCTCCCAGCGCGGTAGTACTGCACCCGGGTGGCTGTCGCCGTGCGCTGCTCCTTGATCATGATTCCGGTGGGAGCGCCGTCGTCCACGACGCCGACGACATCGACTCCCTCGGCTCGTAGCTCGCGCAGAACCCTCCGACCGATCGAATCGTTGCCGACCCGTCCCAGCCACCGGGATGGCGTGCCCAGTCGGGCGAGACCGATCGCCACGTTGCTCTCGGCGCCTCCGATGTCGAGAGTGAAATCCGAGACATGGGCCAGCGACCCGATCGACGCGGCCCGGAACAGCCCCATGGTCTCGCCAAGGGTGACGACGGGCTTCATGCCGTGCGTCCCGCGAGTTCGGAGGCTTCCCGGCTGAGCGACTCGATCGCGTCGAATCCGCCCGCCGCGATGATGTCTCGGGGAGCCATCCAGCTCCCACTCACGGCGAAGATCGCGGGGTGGGCGAGGTACTCGACCATGTTCGCCGCGCTCACGCCGCCGCTCGGAACGAAGCCCACCTGCGCCAGTGGAGCAGCCAGGGCCTTGATGGTATCCAGCCCACCGAGGCGGTCGGCGGGGAAGAACTTGACGACGGTGAGTCCCGCCTTGAGCGCACGTTGGATCTCGGTCGCCGTCGCGACGCCCGGCAGAATGGCGACGCCATGGAACCGGGCGCGCTCGACCACCTCGTCGTCGAACCCCGGGCACACCAGGAACTGGGCCCCGGCGTCCACGCAGCGATCCACCTGCTCCACCGTGAGTACGGTGCCTGCACCGGGAAGGAAGCCGGGCACATCCCGAATCGCCGCAATTCCGCGCATCGCGTCGGGTGTACGCAGAGTGATCTCCCCACACCCGATGCCGCCAGCGACCAGCGCGGCCGCGACATCCGCGGCCTTGTCCGCGTCGTCGATCGTGATGACGGGCACAATCCGGATGGCCGACAGCCGGCTCAGTACCGCCTCAGCGCTCATCGCCCCAGCCAACCACCATCGACCGGCAGAGTGATACCCGACACATAGTCGGATGCGCTCGAAGCCAGGAAGACGGTTGCGCCCGCGAGATCCGTCGCGGCTCCCCAGCGACCGACCGGGATGCGATCCAGGATGGCGCGTGACCGATCTGGGTCGTCCTGGAGCGCCTGCGTGTTGTCGGTCGCGATGTAGCCCGGTGCGATCGCGTTGACTGTGACGCCCTTGCCTGCCCACTCGTTGGAGAGCGCTTTGGTCAGTCCCGCGATCCCCGATTTCGCGGCCGTGTAGCCAGGCACGTTGATGCCACCCTGAAAGCTCAGGAGCGACGCGGTGAAGATGATCTTGCCCGAGCCGCGCGCGAGCATCGCCCGGCCGACGGCCTGGGCGAGGACGAACTGGCTCGAAAGATCGACATCGATCACGCGATCCCAGAGCTCGAGCGGATGATCGGCCGCGGGGGCCCGTTCGATGGTTCCGGCGTTGTTGACGAGGATGTCGGGTTTCCGCTCGGCGAGCGTCTGCGCGAGCGCTGCGACGGCGTCGCGATCGGCGAAGTCGACCGCGTATCCGGTGAACGAGCGACCGTGGCCGGTGACGGCGGTCTCGATCGCGCTCCCCGAGCGTTCGAGCGTTGCGCTCACGCCGATGATGTCGGCGCCGGCGGCCGCGAGCGCGTCGGCCATGGCGAAGCCGATTCCGCGCTTTGCGCCGGTGACGACGGCAAGTCGTCCCGTGAGATCGAAGAGCGAGTTCACGATCCGGCCTGCACGTCGACGAGGATCTTCATGGCGAGCCCGCCCTCGAGGTCGGCGAAGGCGTCCTGGGTCTCCGACAGCGGCACGATCCTGGTGATGAGCAGGTCCGCCGGAATGACTCCCGTGTCGAGCAGTTCGATGGCCTTCTCGAAGTCGACTCGCTGGTAGACGCGCGCGCCCAGGATTGTGAGCTCGCGCCAGAAGAGGCGCTGGAGATTGATCTCGCGCGGGACCGGGTGGATGGCAACCACGACGAGCGTGCCGCGCACTTTCGCGAGGTCGGTGGCACCCAGAACTGCGACGGCGGCACCGGAGACTTCAAACACGATGTCCGCGCCCGCGCCGCCCGTCCACTTCGTGACCCAGTCCACCTGGTTCGTTTCGCGCGGATCGAGAGTCTCGAAGCCCAGCTCGCCAATCTGGGTTCGCCGGTTCGGGTCGAGCTCGATAACCACGACCTCGCCTCCGAATTCGCGAGCCACGGATGCGATGAGGACGCCGATGGGTCCTCCGCCGATCACGACGACCTTGTCGCCGGGTTGCACGTTGCCGCGTCGGACATCGTGCACGGCGACCGCGGTCGGCTCGACGAGCGCAGCATGATCGAGACGGAGGGCCGGTGGGAGTGCGACGAGGACGTCGGCCGGCACATTCCAGTAGCCCTGCAGTGACCCGGGGGAGTCGATGCCGATGAAGTTGAGGTTCTGGCAGATGTGTTGATTTCCGGCCAGGCAGGCGGGACACGTGCCATCCCAGTCGAGCGGCATAACCGTGACGGGCTCGCCAGCTTTCCAGCCGGTCACGCCGTTCCCGAGTGCCGAAATCGTGCCACTCATTTCGTGACCGAACACCAGCGGAGTAGTCACTCGGGCGTCCATGTTTCCGTGCAGGATGTGCAGATCGGTGCCGCACAGGCCGGTGTACGCGACCTTGATCTGCACCTCGCCGGGTCCGGGCGACGCCGGCTCGGCCTCTCCGACGCTGATGGTCCGGTCGCCTACATAGCTCGCTGTCAGCACTGACGGTGCTCCTCAAATTGATCAGATGAATTCTCGCGCAAGCTCATTCTGGCCCACTTTTTTCCGGAGTGCGACCGCGAACTCGTGCGTTATCGTCTGATCTTGACCTCATTCGAGCGACTAGCTAATGTTGGTCAAACGATTGAGCACGACGAAAGGGGCGGAAATGGCCACCGAGACCATTCGGCCGCTCGACGGCGTACTCGTCCTCGACTTCAGCCAGTTCCTCGCGGGTCCCGTTGCCGCCATGCGGCTCGCGGACCTGGGGGCGCGCGTGATCAAGATCGAGCGGCCCGGGATTGGCGACATCGGCCGTACCCTCGCCTTCGCCGGAAAGTCGGCGGACGGGGACACGATCTCGTTCCACGCGATGAACCGCAACAAAGAATCCGTCGCGGCCGACCTGAAGAACCCCGACGACCTGGCCTGGGTCAAGCACCTGGTCACGAAGGCGGACGTGCTCATCCAGAACTTCCGCCCCGGCGTGATGGAACGAATCGGCCTCGACTACGAGTCCGTGAAGAAGCTCAATCCTGCGCTCATCTACGCCAGTGCGACCGGATACGGCGATACCGGTCCGTGGAAGGACCGACCCGGCCAGGACCTCCTCGCCCAGTCCGTGTCCGGGATGCCGTGGCTGAGCGGATCTCGCACCAACGGCCCCATTCCGGTCGGCCTGTCGATCGCCGACCACCTGATGAGCTGTCACATCGCCGAGGGTGTGACCGCCCTCCTGGTTCGCCGGTTTCGTACCGGCCTGGGTGGTTACGTGCAGACGAGCCTCCTGGAGTCGATGCTCGACCTGCAGTTCGAACTCCTGAGCACGCACCTCAACGACGCGAGCGTCACGGTGAAGCGCGGGGGCGAGCACTCGGCGCACGCCTTCCTGTCGGCGCCCTACGGCACGTATCCCACGAGCGACGGCTATCTCGCGCTCGCAATGAACCCCGTCGATCGAATCGGCGAACTGCTCGGTATCGCGGAGCTCGCCGGGATGCACGACCCCGACGAGTGGTGGACGCGGCAGGATCAGGTCGCAGAACTCCTCGCCGCCCATTTCGCACTCCAGACGACGGACCACTGGCTGTCGATCCTCGACCCCGCCGACGTCTGGTGTGCACCCGTCCTGACGCTCGAACAACTCGTCGCCCACGATGGCTTCGAGGCGATCGCGATGACCCAGCAGATCACTCGCGAACCTCTCGAGGGCGCCTCACCGGTTTCCCTGATGACGACCCGCAGTCCGTTGCGGATCGATGGCGAGACGCTCGCCGGTTCGCGGCCGGCACCGCGACTGGGCGAACACACCGCCGCCGTGCGCGCTGAATTCGGCGACGCATGACCACGGTACTGCGCGGGATGACCTGGGAGCACGCGCGCGGGTACGGCAGCGTAGTGGCCGCCGCGCAGGCGTACCGAGACGTGCAACCGGACGTCGAGGTGAAGTGGGAGTATCGCTCGCTACAGGCGTTCGCCGATCACCCGATCGACCAGCTCGTCGACGAGTACGACCTGCTCGTGCTCGATCATCCACACGTCCCACTGGCGGCCGAAGCCGGACTGTTAGCGCCGCTGGATGGCGTCGGCCACGATGGTCAGCTCGCCGTTCTTGGCGCCCAGTCGGTCGGGCGTTCCCACGAGAGCTACCAGCACGTGGGGCACCAGTGGGGACTCGCAACAGATGCCGCCGCGCAGGTCGCCGCTTACCGGCCCGACCTTCTCGCCGAGCCGCCGCGTGATTGGCCTGGGGTCCTCGAGCTCGCGCGAGCGGGGCGTGTGCTCTGGCCCGCCAAACCCATCGATGCGTTCTCCAGCCTCGTCACCGTCTCGGCCAACGCTGGCGCAGACCCGATGAGAGGCGACGGTCTGTTCCTGCCCGAGCAGGATGCGCTCGCCGCGCTCGACCTCCTGCACGAACTCGCCGCGCTGGTGCCCAGTGAGAATCTCGCCGAAAACCCCATTCAGGTCGCGGATGCACTCGCGGCGGGCGACCGGTTCGCCTACTCACCCCTGCTGTTCGGCTACACCAACTACTCGCGTGAGGGTTTTCGCACGAACCGGCTTCGCTACGTCGACATCCCGACCGGACCGCGTGGTGTGGCCGGCTCGCTGCTCGGCGGTGCGGGAATCGCGGTGTCCGCGAGATCTCGCCACCGTCCCGAGGCCCGCGCGCACGCGTTCTGGCTGGCCTCCGCCACGGTTCAGGCCGGCGTCTACTTCGATGGCGGCGGGCAACCGGGAAACGCCGCGGCCTGGGAGGATGATCGCACCAACGCCGAGACGCTCGACTTCTTCCGCGGGACACGCGCAACCCTCGAGGCCGCTTACCTGCGCCCGCGCACCGCCGTTTACATTGAGCTTCAGGACCGCCTCTCACCGCTGGTCACGGCCGCCCTCGCTGGGGAGATTGCCGACGCGGATTGTGTTCGCCGGCTCAACGACATCACGTCCAGCCTCACGAAGGACAACGAATGAACACCATCGACCGCTGGTACGAGGACTACGAGATCGGGGAGGCCCGCACGAGCGTCGGCCGCACCATCACCGAGACGGACATCGTGCTTCACGCCGGGCAGACCGGAGACTTCTACCCGCATCACATGGATGCGGAGTGGGCGGCGGCACAGCCGATCGGCCAGCGCATTGCACACGGGACACTGATTCTCTCGGTTGCCGTCGGGATGACCGCGGGAGACATCAACCCGCAGGCGATGAGCTACGGCTACGACCGGATCCGGTTCATTAAACCCGTGTTCATCGGCGACACCATCACGGTGACGGCCGAAATCACCGAGAAGAGCGATCATGCCAAGCGGCCCGACGAGTTCGGCTACGTGCACGAGCTCGTCACGGTGACCAGCCAGCGCGGAGAGACCGTGCTCGTGCTGACTCACCTGTACCTCGTGAACAAACGTTAGACCACCGGTTCTACACTGGGCGGGTGGCCACCCTCAGCGACGTAGCGGCGCTCGCTGGCGTCTCCATATCCGCGGTGTCCCGGGTGCTCAGCAACGCCCCGAGTTCGCGAGTAAGCGACGGGACCCGGCAGCGCATCGAGGACGCGGCCCGGACGCTGAACTACCACCCGAATTTCGCCGCCCGGGCGCTCAAGTTCTCGCGCACGAACGTCATCGCGCTCGTCGTCCCCGACCTGACGAACGCGATCTTCAGTGAGCTGATGCGAGGGGTGGAGGAGGCCGCGGCGGAACTCGACTATATGGTGCTGCTCGCGCGCGAGGAGAGCATCTCGCCGACCGCGACGACGATTGCCCGGCTCGTCGGTGAGGGTCGCATCGACGGTGTGCTGGTCCAGATCGGCGACGAGATGGCGGCGGAGGACCTCGCCGGCATCCTCGACGGCCGGGTTCCGGCCGTCCTTATCAATTCGCTGCGTGAGGACCATGTCGGGTCCGTCATCCTTCCCGACCAGGCCGGAGCGGCGCTCGCGGTCGGGCATATGGTCTCGCTCGGCCACACCCGCATCGGTCTCGTCAACGGCGTCGCCGCCAGCGACAGCGCCGAGCGTCGCCGGGCGGGTTTCGAGCAGGCGATGTCCGCGGCGGGCCTCGCTGTCGAACCCGAGTTCGTGACGGCCCTCGGATACGACCCGCAGCAGGGACGTGTAGCGCTGCGTGAGCTCTGGGCCCTCCCAGAGCATCCGACGGCGCTGGTGGTGGCCAACGTCAACGCCGCGCTTGGACTTCTGGTGGAGGCTCGCACGCTCGGAGTTTCCGTGCCTGATGACCTGTCCATCGTCGCCATCCACGACGCGTGGACTGCCGCCAATGCGTGGCCACCGCTGACCACGGTGCGCATGCCGCTGTACGAACTGGGGCGGGTATCGATGGCTGCGGTATTCGATCGCATCCGCGATGGCGCCATCGCGGATGTCGTGGTGCTCGATCCGCCGCCCGAGCTCATCGTGCGGGAGTCCACTCGAGCCCTCTGATCCGAGTTTTCGGCCCGATTGAACCGACCAATTCCCGATCAACTGGCCGTTTTACGCAATACTTCGACGAAATTCGCCAAATACATCTAATGTTTGGCCTATGCTTACGGGACGGTTATTGCGTACCGACGAAGGGAACAGGCAATGCGGACGCGCGCAACGGGGCGCGGGCTCTCTCTGACGGAACTCGGTCTGGGGGCGGCCCAGCTCGGCAACCTCTACCGCGAGACCACGGATGAGCAGGCCGCCGGAGCGGTCAGCGCGGCGTGGACCGCGGGCATCCGCTACTTCGATACCGCACCGCACTACGGACTCGGACTCTCCGAGCGCCGGCTCGGCCAGCTTCTCTCCGCCTACCCGCGCGACGAGTACGTGATCTCGTCCAAGGTCGGCCGCCTCCTCGTACCCAGCCCCGAGTTGGCAGGTCGTCTCGACGACGAGGGATTCATTGTGCCGGCGACGACCACGCGAGAGTGGGACTTCAGTCGCGACGGCATCCTGCGCTCCGTCGAGGCGACGCTCGAGCGCACCGGGCTCGACCGCATCGACATCCTGTACCTGCACGATCCCGACGACCATCTCGAGCAGGCACTGGGCGAGGGGATCCAGACCCTGATCGAACTCCGCGACCAGGGCGTCGTGCGCGCCGTCGGCGCGGGGATGAAGCAGTCGGAGGCGCTGGCCGCCCTCATCCGCGCGGCCGACGTCGATCTCGTGATGCTCGCCGGCCGTTACACGCTGCTCGAACAGGGCGCCGCGGATGACCTGCTTCCGCTCGCCCTCGAGCGCGGTGTCGGCATCGTGATCGCGGGCGTCTACAACACTGGCCTCCTGAGCTCGGCTCGACCGGCTGCTGGCGCCAAGTACGAGTACGAGGATGCGCCGACCGACCTCATCGCGCGCGCCAACTCGATCGCCGACATCTGCGAGCGACACGGCGTCTCGTTGCCGGAGGCCGCCCTGCAATTCCCGCTCCTGCATCCCGCCGTGGTGTCCGTGGTCGTGGGCGTACGGGATGCCGGCCAGGTCGACGGCACCGTGCAGCGCTACTCGGCTTCCATTCCGCCCGACCTCTGGAGCGACCTGGTCGCCCAGGGCCTGCTGCCCGATTCGACCCCTATCCACGCCTGACGGGACCAGACCATGCCAACGATCACCGCAGTAACCAGTCACGACGTACGCTTCCCCACCTCGCTCACCGCCGACGGCTCCGACGCGATGAACAAGGACGGCGACTACTCGGCCGCGTACGTCGTCATCCACACCGATGACCCGAACCTGAAGGGTTACGGCTTCACGTTCACGATCGGCCGCGGCAATGACCTCTGCGTCGAGGCCGCTCGCCAGCGCGGCATCCCGCTCGTCGGCCGCTCGGTCGAGGACTCGGTCGCCGACCTCGGTTCCGTCTATCGCGAGCTCAACGGCGATTCTCAGCTGCGCTGGCTCGGTCCGGAGAAAGGCGTCGAGCATCTGGCACTCGCCGCAGTAATGAACGCGATGTGGGACCTGGCCGCGCGCGTCGCAGGCAAGCCGCTGTGGCGGCTGCTCGCGGAGATGACGCCCGAGCAACTGGTTGCTGCGGCCGACCTCCGCTACCTATCAGACGCGATCACACGCGACGAGGCCGTTGCCATGCTCACGGAGCTCGCTCCCACTCGTGAGGCTCGCATCGCCGAGCTCACCGAGAGCGGCTACCCCTGCTACACCACGAGCGCGGGCTGGCTCGGGTACAGCGACGACAAGCTGCGCCGCCTGCTGCAGGAGGCGGTCGACGAGGGCTACCAGCACGTGAAGCTGAAAGTGGGAGCCAACCGCGAAGAGGACATCCGCCGGCTGGGCATCGCCCGAGAGGTCATCGGACCGGACGCGAAGCTCATGATCGATGCCAACCAGGTGTGGGATGTGCCGGAGGCGATCGACTGGATCGGCGATCTAGCGAGATTCAACCCGCACTGGGTCGAGGAGCCCACGAGCCCGGACGATGTGCTCGGTCACGCCGCCATCCGGAAGGCCATTTCCCCCATCGGCGTCGCCACCGGCGAGCACGGGATGAACCGGGTGCTGTTCAAGCAGCTGTTCCAGGCCGAGGCGATCGACTTCTGCCAGCTCGACGCCGCTCGCCTCGCGAGCATCAACGAGATCCTCGCCGTCTACTTCCTGGCGAAGAAGTTCGGCGTGCCGGTCTGCCCGCACGCGGGCGGCGTCGGCCTCTGCGAACTGGTGCAGCACCTGTCGATCTTCGACTATGTCGCCGTGTCCGGCTCGCTCGAGAATCGCGTCACCGAGTACGTGGATCACCTGCACGAGCACTTCGTCGACCCGTGCATCGTTCGCAACGGCGCGTATGTGCTGCCGACCGCGCCGGGCTACAGCGCCCAGATCTTCGACGAGTCCGTGGCGGAGTACACGTTCCCGACGGGCAGCTACTGGTCTTCGTCGCCCAAGGCGGGCTGATCCTGCAGGTAGTCCTCGACCACGAGCAGGTGGTGGCCCATGAGCAGTCGGGCCCGGTCCGGGTGGTGGGCCTGCAGGGCCCCGAGGATGGCGAGGTGCTCGCCGTGCGAGGCGACGACCTGCCCGTGGTTGTGCAGGCCGAGCCAGAGCCGTGCGCGCTGCGTGCGATTGGCGAGCGCATCAATCAGGGCCGCCAGCGCCGAGTTGTTCGAGCCCTGTGCGATGACGTGGTGGAAAGCGATGTCGGCGTCCATGATCGCCTCGTGATCGAGTTCGCCTCCGGCTTTCACGAGCGGCTCGACCGCGGCCAGGATCGCGGCGGCTTCGTCGAGCTGGTCGTCCGTGATGTACAGCGCGGCTCGCGAGGCGGCCTCGGATTCGAGGATTCGGCGCACGGTGTGCAAATCGTGCCGGTGCTCGGGGGCTTGAAGGTCGACCATGAAGCCCATGGGGGCGAGCAGCAACTGGGAATCGAGCGACGTCACGTAGGTCCCGTCGCCCTGTCGTGTCTCCAGCACGCCCATGATGCAGAGAGCACGAACTCCCTCGCGTAGGGAGCCGCGAGATACTCCAAGCGACACCGCGAGGTCCTTCTCGATGGGGAGCCTCGATCCGGGTCCGAGCGCGCCCGTCGTGATCATGTGCTTGATGCCCTGCAGCACGACATCCGTCTGGGAGAGGCTGCCCACGGGTGGCGCCGCGGCGTCCGCCTGGGTCTCGAGCGTTGTCATGGCGTCATTCTATGGCCGCGCGGTTCGCGACGACGGGAGGCAACAGGGCTGATGATTCATCGGACCAATGTATGCTCAAACGATTGATTTGACCGAAATTGCGGTAATGTTGCGCAAAACATCGGATGATCCTACTCAACGACGAGGCGCAGTTCATGGCAGGCGACGCTACCCAATCCGATATCTCACTGCGCGTTCGAAGCGTGCGACCCGTGCTCCTGTCGGCCACGTACGCCCCGGGCAAGGAGCTCACCTGGGTGGGCGGAACCATCTGGTCGTGGGACGCGGCGCTCGTCGAAGTCACTCTCAGCGACGGAACCACCGGGCTCGGCGAGGCGGGAGCTGGCATCATGGCCGCGCAGGCGGTGCCCGGAATCGTGACCGCATTCGAGCCGTACCTGACGGGTGTCGATTTCGCACATCCGCTCGAGGTCGCCGATCACCTCCGCGCGTACACCGCGTTCTGGTCGCGGGGCGGCATACTCAACGGAGTAGCAGGAGCGATCGAGACCGCGTGCCTCGACGCGGTCGGAAAGCGCCAGGGCGTGCCCGCGTACGAGCTCCTCGGTGGTGCGAAGCGCGATCGCATCGAGACCTACGCGAGCGGTGGGCTCGGGACGACCTTTGATGAGATCTCGAAGTGGATGTTCGCGCAGGTGGATGCCGGATTCCGCACCGTTAAGTTTCGCGCAATGAAGGACCCGGATACGACGCTCCGACTCCTCGAGCATGTCGGCGACCAGCTTCCCGCAGGCATCCGCTTCGTCCTCGACGCGGTGCAGGGCTGCGCGTCCTCCCCCTGGAGTGTTGACGACGCGATCCGAGTCGGCCGTGAGGTGGCCGCCCGCGGGGCGCGCTGGTACGAGGAGCCGTGTTTCGCGAACGACCTCGACGGTTACGCGCGGGTACGCGCCGCGCTCGACGTTCCGATTTCGGGAGTCGAGTCGAACGGGACGGTCCGCGAATTCGCAGAGCTGATCGCGGCCGACGGAATCGATGTTGCGCAGCCGGATGTGACGTTCGTCGGTGGCCCGCGAGCATTCTCGGAGGTGGCGTCGATCGCCGCCGCGGCCGGTCTCGCCTGTGTTCCTCACGTCTGGGGGAGTGGTGTGACCTTCTCCGCCAACCTGCACACAGTCCTCGCCGAGTCGGCCGTCGAACTGTTCGAGTACTGCACCCTGCCCAATCCGTTGCGCGATGCGCTTCTCGTGGAGCCGGTCGGATTCGAGAACGGCACGCTGTCCGCACCAACCGCTCCGGGACTGGGTGTCGCGCTCACGCCAGATCTGGAACGGGAGTTCGCTTTCGTCGCCGGAGGTGGCCATGTCATCCGTTGAGCGCCCCGCGTTCGAGCCCGTGCCGGGAGACGAGCGCCTCACGTCCGCGATGGTCAGCGATTCGCTGGACGTCGCCGGGCTCCGGTCCCAGGTTCTCGAACGTCGCCTCGCGCCGATCGTGCCGGGCTCCCGCGCGTTCGGTCGGGCCTGGACGGTTCGCTTCGAGCCGTCGACCATCGACACACCCGACGACCCGTACGGCGCGGCCATCGACTACATCTCCGCTATCCAGCGGAGTGAAATCGCGGTGCTCGGCACCGGTCTCAGCAACGAGTCTGCGTTCTGGGGGGAGCTGTTCAGCGCCGCCGCTCTCGGCGCGGGCGCTGCCGGAGTCGTGACCGACGGCAACCTGCGGGACACGGACAAGATCGCGGCCCTCGGATTCCCGGCATTCTCACCATCCCGTCGGCCGATCGACTACCGCGCTCGGATGCGGGTCGTGACGACGGGGGAGCCGGTCACGCTGTGCGGCGTCGAGATCGCAACCGGGGATCTCGTTCTGGCCGATGATGACGGAGTCGTCGTCATCCCCCGAGAGCACGAAGAGCGCGTTCTGCGGCTCGCTCGCGATCGCTCCGCGCGGGAGTCGACCGTGCTGTCTGAACTGCTCGCCGGGGAGACCCTGCGCGCGGTGTGGGATCGGCACGGCATCCTGTAGTTCGGATTAAGAGAGGACACCATGTCGGAGCCAGTCATCGATGCACACCAGCACGTGTGGGATCCGAGCCGAGCCGAATACGACTGGCTGACCGCGGAACTCGCACCCATCGACGCCACGATGACCTTCGACGAGCTAAAGCCGCATCTTCGCCGGGCCGGCGTCGACGCGACCGTGCTCGTGCAGTCGGCGGACAATGACGAGGACACCTCGCTCATGCTGGATGTCGCTGCAGCGAACCCGGAGATCGCCGCCATCGTCGCGTTCGCTCCGCTTGACCGGCCGTCCGAAGTCGCCGCGCATGTCGAGAGCTTCCGCGGGAACTCACTGATCGTCGGCGTGCGAAATCTCATTCACAACATGCCGGACCCGGATTGGCTGCTGCGTCCCGACGTGGATGAGGGACTCGGAATCCTCGAGGACGCCGAGCTGTCGTTCGACCTGGTGTCCGTGCTTCCCGAGCACCTCGCACTCGTCCCGACCCTGACCAGGCGACACCCGCGACTTCGTATCGTGATCGACCACCTCTCGAAGCCGCCGATCGGACTCGCCGATCGGGAGCCGTGGTGGACGCTCATCGGGCAGGCCGCGGCCAGCCCGAACGTGTTCGCGAAGGTGAGTGGGCTGTACTCGGCCACGGCCGACTCCGGAAGCTGGACGCCGGAGCTCGTGCGACCGTTCCTTTCGCGCGCGCTCGAGGCGTTCGGCTCCGAGCGCCTGATGTACGGGGGTGACTGGCCGATCTCGATTCTCTCGGGCGGTTACGACCGTGTCTGGGATGGGCTGTCCCAGTTGTTTGATGAATTGCCCGCTATGGATCGCCGCAATCTCCGGGGCTCCACCGCCAGCGAGTTCTATCGGATCGATCCGGTTCGCCTTGCGGCCGCAGGTGCCGAATCGGCCAAATAATCCAATCACTTCGAGTAAATATTACGTTTTGACGCCTATTTTGCGGGGCTATCGAAGTTTTTGACGCAATTCATCTGATCTATAGTACGATCATCCGGAGCCGAAGTTCCTCTCCAGAGGGCTGCTCAAACGATTGATCTTCTCGAAAAATTGGTCTAACGTTTGAGCAGTCGGATGTCCTTCGCGCAGTTGCACTAAGCGGTAGATACACGACGGCGTGTCCCCTACGCCACAACATCACAAGGAGTGTCAATGAAGACAAGAAAGTTGTTGTCGGTGACGACGACGGTGGCGGCCATCGCCATGGTCGGCCTCGCTCTCTCGGGCTGTAGCAGTAACGGCTCGTCGAGCGCGAGCACCGGAACACAGACCGACTCCGGTGGCAAGATCACCGTCTGGGTCGACGCGCCCCGAGTTCCCGCAGCCGACGCGTTCAAGAAAGCTCACCCCGAAATCCCGATCAACATCGTGCAGATCGACAGCACGGTCGGGGCAACGACGACCGAGCAGCACTTTGCCCAGTTCGACGCGGCAAAGAAGGGGTGGCCGGACGCCATCTTCTTCCCGTCCAACGACGACGTGGCCTGGGCTGCGAAGACCGGCTACACGGCCAACATGAGCAAGGACACGCCCGACCTCGTCGCCGGCTACACGAAGACCGCTCTCGCCTCCTGCTTCATCGACGGCAAGTACCAGTGCCTCCGTAACGACGCTGCGCCGGACGTGTTCTGGTACAACGCCGCGCTGTTCAAGCAGTGGGGCTACACCGTCCCGACCACGTGGGCCGAGTACCAGAGCCTCGCCGTGAAGATCGCACAGGAGCACCCCGGATACATCAGCGGGTTCACGGGCGACGCGTACGCGCCGAACCGCTACCTCTGGGCTTCGGACTGCCCGACCAACGTCGCGGTCAACGCGACCACGGTGAAGATCAACTTCCAGGACCCGAAGTGCACGCGCGCCGAGGACATGCTGTCGACACTCACCGGTGCGAAGGCGCTCTCGACCGACGGCATCTTTGACGCCGACGCGACGACGGCCGGCCAGAAGCTCGTCATGAGCCCCGGTGCCGCCTGGTGGGGCAACTACCTGTTCGAGACGACCTGGAAGCTTCCGAAGGGCACGATGCAGGCCGCTCCCGGCCTGAGCTGGCCCGGATCCTCGACCGCTCAGATGGGCGACGAGGGCGGCGGACTGTGGGGCATGTCGTCGCACATCAAGGGCAAGGAGCTGAAGAACGCCGAGACGTTCATGAAGTTCGTCGCCTCCGATCCGGCCTGGCAGGTCGACCTGACCACTGGTCTCCCGGCCTTCACCGCCGAGCAGCAGCCATGGCTCGCCAAGCAGGCGTCCGACGACTACTACGCGGACACCAAGGCGACCCTCGCCACGTTCGCGCCGGCTATCAACACCGTCCCCGGTGACTACAGCTACCTGCTGTACGACACCGGCGGAGAGTGGACCTCCACCATCGCCAAGGACCTCGCAGCAGGCCAGCCGTTCGCAACCGCGTGGGCTGACTTCACCAAGGATCTGCCGGCGAAGGCCAAGGCGGCTGGCTACACAGTCACCCAGTAGGACTGCGCGATCACCATTGGGGTGCGAGGCAGAAGCGAACGAGTACGCTCGCTCTCGCACCCCAATGATGCGTGCACGGTAGCCCAGCGCATGCGACCCTTCCAGCCCACTTCGGATCCAAGAAACTCCTGACATGACTACCAACACCGGTGCCGCACTCGTCGGATCACCGAGCCGCGCGCGCGTCCGTCGGCGCAATGCCCATCCGCCCATGCGACGCCGGGAAGTGGCTGGCGCGTGGACCCTCCTCGGCCCATACGTCGTTCTGCTGCTCATCGGTGGAATCATCCCGATCGGGTACGCGTTGTGGGTCAGCGTCCAGGTCAGCCCGACTCTGCTAGAGCCGAACAAGACCGGATTCGGCGGCCTCGGTGCCTACGCCAAGGCGATCACCGACTTCCGATTCGGCCAGTCCTTCGGCGACATCTTCACCGTGCTGCTGGTCTGGCTGCCGATCATGATCGTCGCGATCGTCGGACTCGCACTGCTCGTGCACGCGAGCCCGGGCCGCTTCGGCAGCATCATGCGCTTCATCTACTACATCCCGGGAGCGCTGGGTGGCGTCGCCAACCTGATGCTCTGGGTCTACCTGCTGAACCCCAGCCAGTCGCCGATCTCGGGCTTCCTCTCGGCAATGGGCTTCACCACGATCAAGCAGGTGGTGGCCACACAGGGCGACCTTCCGGTCATCCTCGCCGCGATGCTCCTCCTGCAGGGACTCGGCCAGTGGATCGTTACCGTCAACGGCGGTCTCAACAGCATTCCGGATGAAACGCTCGAGGCGGCGAGCCTCGACGGTGCGAACGCCTGGCAGCTGGCCTGGCACGTGAAGCTTCCGATGATCCGCCAGTGGATCGGCTACGCCGCCCTCCTCAACCTGGCCTACGGCTTCCAGCTGTTCCTCGAGCCCTACCTGCTCAACCAGGTGGCGTCGGGTGCACTCGCCTCCGAGTACACCCCGACCCAGCTCGGCTACTGGTTCGCCTTCGTCGGGCACGACTTCCCGGCCGCCGCCGCGATGAGCGTCATCATCGTGATCATCACCCTCGCCATCGGACTTATCGTCGTGTTCCGCAGCGGCCTGTTCGCGGTAGAGGAGCACTGATGACTGAAACCACAGTTCGATCGACCCGCGTCGGCACCGTCCGTCGCTGGGATGCCGGTCGCATCACCCGCGTGGTCTTCATGACCTTCATCGCGCTCGTCTTCCTCTACCCGCTGGTCGGATTCTTCGCCGTCGCGCTTCGAAGCGATGCCGGCGTCGCGGCAAACTCCGGCGGGTTCCTCGGCCTCGGCAACATCTCCTTCACTGCCATCCAGCACAGTTGGAACGAGATCATCGCCTATGGCGGCCTCGACACCCCGCACGTCTACCTGACCTGGCTCGGCAACACCGTCTTCGTCGCCGTCATCGGCGGCATCCTCGCCCTGGTTGCCGCGCTTCCCTCGGGCTATGCGCTCGCGCGACTCCGCTTCCGATTCCAGCGCACGATACTCGTGATCACGCTGCTCGCCATGGTCATGCCCAACACGGTCCTCGTCATTCCGCTGTTTCTCGAGGTCAACGCGGTCAATGCTGTCGGCGAGCTCTGGCCGGTGGCAATCATCATGGGATTCTTCCCGTTCGGCGTCTATCTGTCGTACATCCACTTCCGGACCGCGATGCCCCACGAACTGGTGGAGGCGGCTCGCATCGATGGACTGGGCGAGGTTGCCATCTTCCTTCGCATCGCCCTGCCGATTTCGCGCCAAGCCATCGCGCTCGTCGCGTTCTTCTCCTTCGTGGCGAACTGGACAAACTTCTTCCTGCCGCTCGCGCTCCTGACCTCAAGCTTCGGAACGCAGACGATCTCGGTCGGAATCCAGAGCCTCATCAGCTCGAGCCCGCTGTTCAACCCGACCGCCGCCGCCGGAACCCCGATCAAGTTGTACATGCCGGAGCTCGCGCTCGCGACGGCGATCAGCACCATCCCCCTGCTCATCGTGTTCATCGTCGCGCAGCGCTTCCTGATCCGCGGACAGACCGTCGGCGCGGTCAAGGGCTAGCTCGATGGTGCTTGCCGAGTTCGCGCCGGCCGAGGCGTACACGCTCGAACTGCCCCGGTCGCCCAGGCCGATCGTTATCCTGGGCGCCGGCGGTATCGTTCGCGACGCGCACCTGCCCGCCTACCGCAAGGCCGGCTTTACCGTGGCCGCCATCTGCGACGTAAATGTCGCGCGAGCGTCCGCGCTCGCCGCTGAGTACGGCATTCCGCAGGTCTTCGCGTCGATCCCCGAGGCTGTCGCGGCGGCACCCGTCGATTCCGTGTTCGACATCGCCCTCGTGCCCGACCAGTTCGTGGCCGCGCTGGAAGCGTTGCCGGATGGCGCGGCCGTGCAGATCCAAAAGCCACTCGGCAACAGCCTGGACGAGGCTCGCGCGCTGGTCGAGATTTGCCATCGAAAGGGTCTCGTCGCGGCCGTGAACACACAGCTGCGATTCGCTCCACAGATCGCCGGCGCGCGGCAACTCATCGCGTCCGGTGCGATCGGCGAACTGTTCGACCTGGAGATCCGCATCTCCGTCAACACCCCGTGGGAGATGTTCCCCTTCGTATTCGGGATGGACCGGCTCGAGTTCACGATGCACAGCGTGCACTACATGGATTTGGTGCGATCGTTCCTCGGGAACCCGACCGGCGTTAGTGCCATCACTGTCGGGCATCCGTTGAAGGAGCTCGCGAGCACGCGGTCGGTGATCGTCTTCCGATACGCCGATCGACCGCTTCGCGTCGTGATCTCGACCAACCACGACCACGACTACGGGAGCCGGTTCGAGGAGAGCTTCGTCAAGTGGGAGGGTACGAAGGGGGCCGTACGGGCGCAGCTCGGCCTCCTGCTCGACTACCCGACAGGCGGTCCGGACGAACTCGAGTACATCCTTCGGGACGAGCGGGAGCAGGGCTGGCGGTCGATCCCCTTCGAGGGCTCGTGGTTCCCCGATGCGTTCATCGGTTCGATGAGCGCGCTGCAGAGATTTGTCGAGGGCTCGGTGAGCACGCTGCCGACGAGCGTCGACGACGTGTTCGACACCATGGCCGTCGTCGAGGCCGCCTACGAGTCCGACGAACGCGAGGGCGTCACGCCCGCATACGGAGCCCCCGAATAGAGAAGTGGTAGTCAACCGATGAACTTTGCCCGACTCGGCGATGCCGGATCCGAAATCCCCGTGCTCCAGATCGATGGCGCGAGCTATGACCTGCGGCCGATCACCGCGGACATCGACGGCGCGTTCCTGGAGCGCGGCGGATTCGCGCTCGCGGGCGAGGCGCACGCGGCGGGATCGCTGCCGCTGCTCGAGGGTGCCGAGGTGCTTCGGATCGGCGCTCCGGTCGCCCGTCCGATCAAGATCGTCTGCATCGGACTCAACTATCGCGATCACGCAGAAGAAACGAACGCCCAGATTCCTACTGAGCCTGTCGTCTTTATGAAAGACCCGTCGACCCTGGTCGGGCCGAACGACGAGGTGCTCGTGCCTCGTCTCTCGGTCAAGACGGACTGGGAGGTGGAGCTCGCTGTGGTGGTCGGCTCCACCGCCCGGTATCTTGATTCGCCCGCCGACGCACCGGCGCACATCGCCGGGTACGCACTGTCCCACGACGTGTCGGAGCGCGAGTTTCAGATCGAACGCGGCGGCCAGTGGGACAAGGGGAAGAGCTGCGAGACGTTCAACCCGTTCGGCCCGGTGCTGGTCGACCCGGCGGATGTGCCGGACCCGCAGGCGCTCGGCATGCGGCTGTGGGTCAACGACATCCTCCGCCAGGACGGGACCACTGCGAACATGATCTTCGGCGTGAACCACATCGTGTGGTACCTGAGCCAATTCATGGTTCTGCGACCCGGTGACATCATTAACACCGGGACACCCGCGGGCGTCGCGCTGGGCCAGCCCGAACCGAAACCGTACCTGCGCGGCGGCGACGTCGTCGTGCTCGAAATCGATGGGCTGGGCCGAGCCCGCCAGGAACTGAGGCAGGCATGAGTGAGTTTGATGGCACCGTCGCGATCGTCACGGGCGGCGCATCCGGAATCGGGCTGGCGACCGCGAAGGCGCTGAGTGCGAAGGGCGCTGCCGTCGCTGTGCTGGACGTGAACCTGGACGGTCTGCCCGAGGAACTCAGCGGCTTCGTCGCGGATGTCTCCGACCGACAGTCGGTGAATGCCGCGGTCGCGGCGGTGGGGGAGCGGTTCGGCCGCATCGACATCCTCATCAACAATGCCGGCATCAGCGCCGTCGGCACGGTCGAGGAGAACGATGACGACGAGTGGCTGCGCGTACTGAACATCAACGTCGTAGGGATGGCGCGCGTGTCCGCGGCCGCACTGCCCTGGCTGCGGAAGTCGCCCAGCGCGGTGATCGTCAATGTCTGCTCCATCGCGGCGCTGAACGGTCTTCCCCAGCGCGCGGTCTACGGCGCGTCCAAGGGCGCCGTCCTGGCGTTGACCTTTGCCATGGCGACCGATCACGTGGCCGAAGGTATCCGGGTCAATTGCGTGAGTCCCGGCACGGTGTCCACGCCGTTCGTGGACCGGATGCTGTCGAAGTTCGAGGACCCGGTTGCGGAACGTGCTGCGCTCGACGCACGCCAGGCAACCGGGCGAATGGTGACGCCCGAGGAAGTTGCCGCCGCCATCCTGTATCTGGCCAGCCCGCTCTCGGCCTCGACGACGGGCACCGCGCTCGAGGTCGACGGCGGCGTGCACAACCTCCGAGTGCGGCCGCGAAAGAGCTAGGAGTCGACCATGGTTGTTCGCCTTGCATCGGTCATCGGGATCCCTGCCGAGAACGTCGAGGAGTATGAGCGCCTGCATGCCGCCGTCTGGCCGGCCGTGCTGGAGCGACTTCGAGCCAGCCACATGACGAACTATTCGATCTATCGTCACGGCGACCTGCTGTTCTCGTACCTCGAGTACACCGGAGACGACCTCGACGCAGACAACGCCGCGATTGCCGCCGATGCGGCGACGCAGGAGTGGTGGGCGGTCTGCGAGCCGCTGCAACGCCCGCTGCCCGGCCGCGCTGACGGAGAATGGTGGAAGCCGTTGCGGGAGGTGTTCCACCTCGACTAGTCGCGCACCTCTTCGTGCCCGCTTCTCCTGCTCTCGTTATGCAGGCAATTCGCACGCTGCTGGGCGCTTTTACTGGCCATATAGGTTTCGGAGTATGGAATACCTGCACAACGAGAGTTGGGCTATTACCAGGAGCTCGAGGCCAACCCCGGCGCGGCATCGCGCTGACGTGGCCGCGCCGTAGTCATCGGCGGATTTCCACCAGGAGGACCCACGACGTCACGACCGAGCCGACGAACACGGCGAGGGCTCCCACGATCATCCAGTCCAGTCCGAGAGTCGACCCCTGCAGAAAGAAGACGCCACTCACCACGAACGGCGCGACCTGACCGACCGCGAGGGCGAGCTTGCTCCACAGCCGTCCAAAGCTCTGCGTCGGCCGGATCTGAAGCTGCCGCACCATCACGTCCACGTGGATCGCGATCGGGAACAGCAACACGAAGAGGGTGAGCCAGCCGAGCTCGCTCGCCGTCACTTCCGGAACGAGAGCGCCGACCGTCAGCACGAGAACGTAGATCAGTGACCCGATCGCCGATCCCGCTCGCGACGGCAGGGCGGCGAACTTCAGAATCGCGTCGATGTTGACCGCCATCGCGGTCAGGATGAGGCCGGCGAGCGTGGCCGCCGCCGCCGAGCAGGCGATCATCACGTCGTGCCAGGGGGCGAGGTCGATCATTGCGTCTCCGCTTCATCAGGAATCACCGAATCAGCAGAAGACTATCGGCCAATTCGAACCGAATCATGTCCTCGGAACGTCATAGAATTCAGAACAAATGCCAACAAAAACGAACCTTTCCGAAAGTCCGAACCTCCTCGCCGTTGACCTGGCCAACCCCGGCCCGGGCACGGGAAGCATCGCGCCGCGGGCGCGGTTCTCGTCCGGGCTGCCCGAGCTCTCGTTGAACGGGGACTGGCGATTCCTGCTGTCCCCGTCCCTGGATGCCGCGCCGCTGGACGTGGGGTCGGAGTCGTTCGAGGACGCGTCGTGGGCGAAAATCCCGGTGCCGTCGAGCTGGCCGATGCTTGGTCACGGCAAGCCGGCCTACACGAACGTGCAGTTCCCGTTCCCGGTCGATCCACCCTTCGTTCCCGATGCGAATCCGGTGGGCGACCACCGACTGCGGTTCGACGCGGAACCGGAGTTCCTCGACGGGGCGCTCCTGCGATTCGATGGCATCGAGTCCGCCGGCACGATCTGGCTGAACGGACAGCTCCTCGGCACCACCCGCGGCAGCCGCCTGCCCAGCGAGTTCGATGTCACGGGCATCCTGCGCGCGCGCGAGAACGTTTTGGTCGTCCGAGTCGTGCAGTGGTCGGCGGCGAGCTACCTCGAAGACCAGGACATGTGGTGGCTGCCCGGGATCTTCCGCGACGTCACGCTGCTCAACAATCCCGCCGGCGCGATTCGGGATGTCTTCGTGCACGCCGACTACACGGCGGACGGCCACGGCATCCTCCGGATCGAGACAGACGGGTCAGCCGAGGCGCCCGTCGTCGCACTCGCCGAGCTCGGGCTTACCGACGGTCGGCCGGGTACCGCGATCGACCTCGGAGTGGTCGAGCCGTGGTCGGCAGAGGCGCCGCGCCTGTACGACCTCGAGCTCGTGACTCCGCTCCAGATCGTTCGGATTCGCGTCGGCTTCCGGACGATCACGGTCGAGGATGCCCAGCTCAAGGTCAACGGCACGCGCATCCTGTTCCGCGGCGTCAACCGGCACGAACACCATCCCGACTTCGGCCGGGCCATTCCTGCGCAGACGATCATCGATGAGCTGAAGCTCATGAAGCGCCACAACATCAATGCGATCCGTACATCGCACTATCCGCCGACAGCCTTGCTGCTCGACCTCGCCGACGAGCTCGGTTTCTATCTCATCGACGAGTGCGATCTCGAGACGCACGGCTTCGAGCCGAACGGGTGGCGCCGCAACCCCTCGGCCCAATCGGAGTACCGGGCGGCATATCTCGACCGAATGGCGCGCACGGTCGAGCGCGACAAGAACCATGCGAGCGTCATCCTGTGGTCTCTCGGCAACGAGTCCGGCCACGGCGACAACCTACGCGCGATGGCGGAGTGGACGAAGGATCGCGACCCGTCGCGACTGGTGCACTACGAGGGCGTGTGGCAGTCGCCCGACTATGTCGACGTGTACTCGCGGATGTACGCCTCCGTCCCCGAGGTGCGGGCGATCGGGGAGGGTACGGAGGAGCCGCTTGCGGATCCGGTCGCCGAGGCCCACCGACGCTCGATTCCATTTATCCAGTGCGAGTACGTGCACGCCATGGGCAACGGACCGGGCGGCCTGAGCGAATACCAGCAGCTGTTCGAGACCTATCCGAACCTGCAGGGTGGCTTCGTCTGGGAGTGGCTGGAGCACGGCATCCGCCAGCAGACACCGGACGGTCGCGAGTACTGGGCATACGGTGGCGACTTCGGCGAGATCGTGCACGATGGCAACTTCGTGATCGACGGTCTGGTGACCGCGGACCGGGAACCACGACCGGGTCTCGCCGACTACAAGAAAGTTGTCGAGCCCGTGCGCATCACGATCGCGGACGACTGGGCGAGCGCATCCGTCCGCAACCTGTACGACTTCGTCGACCTGTCGCACCTGGTGTTCGAGTGGAGCGTGGACAGTTCGGCCGGGCAGGTGGCCTCCGGATCGCTGGCAGCGATTTCCGCGGCACCGGCGGCAACGGCCGAGGTTGCCCTTCCCGCAGCAGTCACCGCAGCAAAGGGTGCAGAGCGTGTGCTCACCGTGTCCGCGCGGCTGGCCGCGGCCAGCGATTGGGCCGACGCCGGACACGAACTCGCCTGGGGCCAGACGGGGGAACTGGCCTCGGCTCTCCCCGAGGTGTCCGGCACGGCTCCGATCGTCGCCGACGACATCACTCTTGGCCTCGGCAGGTTCGATCGCAGGTCGGGACGTCTCACGAGCCTCAAGGGACTCGACGTCGACGGGCTCACTCTCAACCTGTGGCGCGCGCCCACGGATAACGACAACGGTCACGATCGCAACCAGCGCGAGGTGCCGACGGACGCGCAGGTCTGGGATGCGGCGGGTCTGCCCCGAATCGAGAGCCGCATCGTCTCCGTGACGGCAACGGAGAACGGGTTCGTCGTTGTTCACCGCTACGGCTCGCCGACGGTGGATCACGTCGTCGACGTGACGTTCACGTGGCGCAGCTCCGGCGCCAGCCTCGTCCTCGACGTTCGGGTCGAGCCGGGTCCCGACTGGTCGGGCACGTGGGCTCGTGTTGGGTTCGACCTGACGCTTCCCGCCTCGCTGACGGACGTGCGCTGGGCGGGTCTCGGACCGGGCCCCCGCTACCCCGACACCGGGCAGGCTCAGCGCCTCGGCTGGTTCGAGCACACCGTTGCCGAGCTTCAGGTCGACTACGCACGCCCACAGGAGAACGGATCCCGCGCCGGCGTGACGGAGTTGGCACTTACCGACCCCAGATCGGGCACCGGACTCACCGTCCGGGGCGCCGGTTTCAGTTTTTCGCTGAGGCCCTGGTCGCAGGCTGCGCTCGCCGCGGCAGCGCATCCCTTCGAGCTTGAACCCGACGGCCGACTCCACCTGACTCTGGATGCCCGTCAGCACGGAATCGGGACGGCATCCTGCGGTCCCGGCGTGATGCCGCAGTATCGGCTGGAACCGCAGTCGGTGGACTTCGCTATCGTTTTCGAATAGCGACGGACGCTCGCCTTTTTGGTGCTTGCGCCGACACTTACTCGCGATATATCGTGAGTCCTGCATTTCGCGATATATCGCGAAATCGCGGCAGCACGTAATCCATCGAAGGAGCCCGACGTTGATCCATGCTCGAGGACTGGCACGAACGTTCGATACCAAACGCGGGCGTGAGCGCGTCGCGGTCAATGCCGTCGGCGGCGTCGACATCGACGTGGACGAGGGCGAGATCGTCGGCTTCCTCGGTCCGAACGGAGCGGGCAAGACGACGACGCTTCGGATGCTAACGACCCTGCTGAAGCCCACCCGCGGAAGCGCCACCGTTGCGGGATTCGACCTGGCGAGGGAACCGGTCAAGGTGCGCAAGGCGATCGGCTACGTCTCGCAGAGCGGATCGACAGCGGGTATTGCCCGCGCCGGCGAGGAGATCGTCGACCACGCGCTGCTGTATGGCATCTCGGCGACGCAGGCGGAAAAGCGCGGTAAGGAACTGTTCGACCAGCTCGAGCTGGAAGGGATGTGGACGCGCCAGCCGAAGACCATGTCGGGCGGCCAGCGACGTCGGCTCGACATCGCGATGGGCCTCGTGCACGACCCGAAGCTGGTCTTCCTCGATGAGCCGAGCACGGGGCTCGATCCGCAGGCTCGCGCCAACCTCTGGACCCACATCGCCGACCTCCGCACGAAGCTCGGTACGACCGTCTTCCTGACCACGCACTACCTCGACGAGGCCGACGCACTCTGCGATCGAATCCTCGTGATCGATCACGGAGTGATCGTGGCGTCAGACACGCCGGATGCACTGAAACGGCAGGTGGCCGGCGACCTCGTCGAGCTGGTGCTGGCGAGCGAGTCCGAGGTCGCGACGGCGGTTTCGCACCTCGCGAAACTCAGCGCCTCGACGAAACCGGATGTCGATGGCCTCGTCGTCAGCATGCGGGTGCCGAGCGCGGGCGGAGAGCTTCCCGGCCTCCTGCGTTCGCTCGACCAGGCGGGCGTTACGCTCGCAGCCATCGAAGTGCGTCGCCCGACGCTCGACGACGTCTTTCTCACTATGACCGGCCGTTCGCTTCGCGAAGACGCCTAAGGAGCAATCGACATGACCTTCTTCTACGACACCTGGGTGATCTACCGGCGCCAGCTGCGCCTCGCGCTGCGTAACCCCGCGTGGGTCATCATCGGGCTGGCTCAGCCCGTGCTCTACCTTGCGCTGTTCGGCCCGCTGCTGAAGCCACTCGCCGCGCAGATCGGAACCGCCAACGCATACACCTTCTTCGTGCCCGGCCTTCTCATCCAACTCGGACTCTTCGGCGCACTGTTTGCCGGATTCGGCCTCGTCTCAGAGTGGCGCGAGGGCGTCATCGAGGCGGAGCGCGTTACTCCAGCCAACCGTGCGGCGCTCCTGTTCGGCCGCGTACTCAGGGATCTCAGCCTGCTGCTGGTACAGGGCATTGTGCTCATCGGCCTCGGATTCGCGTTCGGGATGCGGGGTTCGATCGGAGGAATGCTGCTCGGGCTCATCCTGATCCTGTTGCTCGGCGGTGCATGCTCGGCGTCGTCCTATGCGCTGGCGCTGACGCTGAAGAGCGAGGACGCACTCGCGCCCATCCTGAACAGCATCGCCCTGCCGGTGCTGTTGCTCGCCGGAATTCTTCTGCCGATCAGTATCGCGACGGGCGCGCCGCAGTGGCTCGTTACCGTCAGCGACTTCATGCCGATCAAGTACCTGGTCAATGCCCTGCGCGAGCTGTTCGTGGGCCACGTGCTCACGATCACGACGATGTGGGGCGCGCTCTGGGTGCTGCTGCTGTTCGGCCTCGGGATCTTCTACGGCACGCGCACGTTCCGGAAGGACAACGCCTAGCGGGTTCGGAGGAGAACGTCGCGCACCTCGCGCGCGCTGACGTACTCGCGTTCCGGCAGATCGTGGAATGCCAACAGCACATCGGTCGCGGCGCCGTTCGAGTAGGCGCGAGCGACCAGCTGCTGCTTAGTCGCGGGGAAATCGACGCCCTCGAGATACGGCGAAATCTCGAATGCGTCGTCCACCACTCCACTCTAAAAACCGAGGGAGCGAGCCGGGAGGGACTTGACAACTCCTCGCGTGCCGCACAGGCGGTGGGTCAGCGCGGAAGAATGCGGAGGGTTGCGTCCAGCGCGAGTGGGGTGACCATCGCGGTGCGGTAGTCGTCGGTCGCGTACTTGCGCAAGAACTCCGCGTCCAGAGCGGCGTTGACGTCCGCCGCGGGGTCCACGGACTCGAAGTGCACGGCCCTGTCTCCCGCGCTGAGCGCGACGGCCTGGTCGCGATTCACGAGCACTCGGCGATACCAGCCGCTCGTCCCGCCCCGGTACGAGCGAACGTAGGCGTCGGAGCCGACAACGATCGGCCACACGGGCACGCGAAGCACGGGCCGGTCGGGTGAATCGAGAACGAGAACCAGCTCTTCGACGTCGGCGAGCTCGGAGAGCTGTTGCGGCGTCCAGTCCTGCTGCGGCAATGGATGCCCCTTTCTCTCCTGCCAGCGATGATAGTCAGATGGCAGTTGTGTCCGAAACGGTTGTGGTTCCGTTCCCGATCGCCGACGTGTTCGATTTCCTCGTCGACGGCACCCACAACGCCCTGTGGCGTCCAGAAGTCGTGAGCGTAATCTTTGCGGCGGGACCGGCACAGAGCGCGGTCTGGGCCCAGTCCGTCCGCGACCGGAGGGGCCGCATTCGAAGGGCGGACTACCGTGTGACCTGGTATGAGCACCCCGGCAGCCTGGAACTGACCGTAGTCAACGGCCCAAGTCGACCGACGACGACTTTCGCCCTTAAGTCATTCGGCCCCTCATCGACGGAGGTGCACTACACGGTGGACGTCAAACCGCTTCTCTGGCCGTTCGATCGCACTCGTTTTGGGGCACCGGCGGCGCAGGCCGAGGCTGCGAACATCCTGAATCTGCCGAAGGCGATGGGTTCGGCCCGCGGAGTGAGCGTGCGCTAGCTCGACGAAATGTCGGCGATCTGGTTGATCAGGGGCGTGATGGATGCGACGGTCACGATCGCGATAGCGACGATTGCGCCGACCTGCACGGCGATGTTGACCCACAGCGGCGCCATCCCGCTTCCCGTCCTGCGTCGGACAACGACGCTCCGACCGATGATGTAGACGATTCCGCCGAGAAAGGTCCACCCCCAGTGGAAGGGACTCGGCACACCGCGGGCCCTCAGGGTGCGGTAGTCGAAGACCGCGAGCACGATGAAGATCGCCGCGAGGAGGAGACTGATGCCCTGGATGGCGAAGTAGCCGGAGTCCGGCGCGAACTCGGCCGCGGCCACGCCCGATGGATCGCTCTCCACAGCCGAGAAGACCCGTGCGTAGAAGGCGAGCAGGAACGGAAGCTCGAGAAGCGACAACAGCGGCAGAAAAGCGAAGACCCAGATCCATGGTGTGCTCGGGTCTGTGCCCTCGGGCGCTCGCAGCACCTGTCCACGAACCGCGACGGGCGCGAACTGGTCCGTCCACTGGGTGCCATCCCACCAACGGAGTCGGCCGGAGCCGGGCGGGTCCGGATACCAGCCCGCAGGCGGTGCACCCGGCGAGACGGGCTCAGTCATGGTTTCCTCTCGGCGCCACTACAGGACGTTGGCGGACACCGAGGCGAGGTTGCCGAGGATCTGGATGAACGCACTCACGTAAACGATCACGGTTACGACCAGCGTGACGACTTCGAGGCCTATGAACACCCAGAGCGGGGCAAGACCGCGGCCGGTCCGATGCTTGGTGACGATGGCCCGCCCGATCACGTATACGGCGGGCCAGCCGAGAAGGATGACGAAGAAGCCCCACGCCCAGTGGAACGGCTTCGGCACTCCGCGGTGCCGCAGCTCCCGCCAGTCGAGTGCTCCGAAGACGACACAGAACGCCGCGATGAACCAGCCCGAAAGCGTGGCGATAACCGACGCGGGACTGAAGATGTCGGCGGCCGCGGCGGTGGGATCCGTGGCGTCTCCGTTGATGATCTGGCTGAGGAAGATCGCGGTTGGGATGAGAGCGAGCATGCTCAGGATCGGCGCGCCGACGGCGAGCAGCCAGAACCAGGCGGTTCCCGCCC
>DASXCU010000133.1:0-4736 GCA_036491035.1 Galbitalea sp.
TCCGGGTGAGCTTCGACGAGACGTGGATCGGTCGGGGGGACCCGGCGATCGACGCCCTCGCCACCGTCTTCGGCCTCGGCGGAACCGCCGAACCGCGGAACAGCGGGTACGGCGCGCTCGCGCGCACCAGTGACTTCCTGACGCATCCGGTGTTCAACACGCACCACTCCGAGACCGGCATGATGCGCTACCTCAAGTACCTCGCCGACAAGGACTACGCCCTTGACCGTGGCATGATCCCGCTCGGCTCGTGCACGATGAAGCTGAACGCGGCCACCGAGATGGAGGCCGTCACGTGGCCGGAGTTTGCGAACCTCCACCCGTTCGCGCCGGAGTCGGATGTGCAGGGATACCTCGAACTGATCGAGCAGCTCCAGACCTGGCTCGCCGAGGTCACCGGCTACGACTCCGTCTCCCTGCAGCCGAACGCCGGCAGCCAGGGTGAGCTGGCGGGACTGCTGGCCATCCGCGGATATCACCACTCTCGCGGCGACGTCCACCGCACCGCCTGCCTGATCCCGGCCTCCGCGCACGGCACCAACGCGGCAAGTGCAGTACTCGCGGGAATGCGGGTCGTAGTTGTCGCTACCAACGAGCTCGGTAACGTCGACCTCGATGACCTGCGCGCCAAGATCGCCGACCACGCCGACGAGCTTGCAGCGCTGATGATCACGTACCCGTCGACGCACGGCGTCTACGAGCACGAGGTCCGCGACATCACCGACGCGGTGCATGCCGCGGGCGGCCAGGTCTACGTCGACGGCGCCAACCTCAACGCGCTGCTCGGCTACGCCCGGTTCGGTGACTTCGGCGGCGACGTCTCCCACCTGAACCTGCACAAGACGTTCTGCATCCCGCACGGCGGGGGCGGACCGGGTGTCGGCCCAGTCGCGGCGAAGTCGCACCTGGCGCCATTCCTGCCCGGGCATCCGCTCGCGCAGCGCGCGTTCCACGCCGGTCCGCCGGTCTCGGCTGCTCCGTATGGGAGCCCGAGCATCCTGCCGATCAGCTGGGCGTACGTGCGGATGATGGGAGCCGACGGACTCAAAGCCGCGACCGGGGCTGCCGTCCTTGCCGCCAACTACGTCGCGGCCCGCCTGCGCGACTCGTACCCGGTGCTGTACGCGGGCGACAACGGTCTCGTTGCGCACGAGTGCATCCTCGACCTGCGTCCACTGACCGCGGCGACGGGAGTGACGGTGGATGATGTTGCGAAGCGCCTCATCGACTACGGCTTCCACGCGCCGACGATGTCGTTCCCCGTCGCGGGCACGCTCATGGTCGAGCCGACGGAGAGCGAGGACCTGGCAGAGATCGACCGGTTCATCGACGCGATGATCGCGATCAAGGCCGAGGCGGATGCGGTCGCGGCGGGTCGCTGGCCGGCCGACGACAACCCGCTCGCGAACGCGCCGCACACGGCGCAGGCCGTCATTGTGGGGGAGTGGGAACACGCCTACTCCCGCGAGGATGCCGTGTACCCGGTCAGATCACTCATCCGCGGGAAGTACTGGCCGCCGGTCCGCCGCATCGACCAGGCCTACGGCGACCGCAACCTGGTCTGCGCGTGCCCGCCCATCGAGGCGTTCGCGTAACGCCCGCCCAACACTTGCGGAGGAGTTACGCCGCGCGCCGCGCGCTCTACAGCCGCGCCACGCGGGATAACTCCTCCGCAAGTGCTTTCTAGAACAGGCCGGGGAACGCGGACTTCGCCCAGCCGTAGCCGACGAAGGTCGCCGCGTCGATGAGGAAGTGCGCAACGACGAAGGGGAGCAGCCGGCCGTAGCGGGTGTACAGCCATCCGAAGATCACGCCCATGATGAAGTTGCCGACGAACCCGCCGTAGCCCTGGTAGAGGTGGTAGCTGCCGCGGAATACCGCCGTCGAAAAGATGATCGTCCACTTGCCCCAGCCCAGCTCCCGCAGGCGCTCGTACAGGTAGCCGATCACGATGAACTCCTCCTGCAGCGCAGCGCGCAGCGCCGAAAGTAGGAGGATCGGGATCGACCACCAGTAGGGAGGGAGGCTGTCTGCGGAGATGTTGACGGCCGCGCCGATCGCGCGCGCGCCGAGGTAGATCCCGATCCCGCCGGCGCCGATCACGACGGCAAGGGCGATGCCCAGCCCGAGATCGCGCCATGGCCTGCGAAAATCGACGCCCAGCCGCGCGAGGTGCGGGGATGCCACCTGCCAGAGGATGTAGCAGACGAGCGCCACGGGAACCAGGTCGAACACGATCCCCAGGAACTGGTAGAGAAAGTCGAACACCTCGCGGTCGCTCGCCGACGCGTTGAGGGCGACCGACTGGGAACCGAGTGACGTCTTGCGGGTGCTGAGATCGATCAGATTGACGATCGCGTAGACCGATGAGACACCCAGCGAGACGCCCAGAACGAGCAGTATTTCGCCTCGGATCCGACCGCGGGAGAGGGGCGTATCGGCCGACAGCACCCTGTCATGCTACGCCGCCGTTCGCGCCGGTATGCATCATGCCGTTCACGCCAAGCGCGCGAAAACTGCGTTTGCGGCGGACTCTTCGATCATTTGTTGCATGGGGCGCAAAGATCACGACTGCGCGTTACCAATGTGTAACGTTTCCCCATACAGTTTGGCGAAGGTTGCCACCCGTTCTAGGGTGGCCTTAATAAGCGTGGCAGAGCGCTAGGAATCGCCCTGCCATTGGCGCATCTTGCACAGGAGGAAAATTGAAACTCAAGCGCATCGGGGTGCTTGCAGCAGTAGTTGCTGCCGGCGCCCTCGCACTGTCCGGCTGTTCAGCCGGTTCAGGTGACACTTCGGAGATCGTGAAGGGCACGTCGATCACTGTCGCCGAGAACTCTGGCTTCACGTCGTACAACAGCCTCTCCGCTACCGGAGACTCGGTCTACAACGGCAACGTCACCTACATGACCAACTCGTGGTTCAACTACTACGACGCGACGCCCAAGCTGGTGAACAACACCAAGTTCGGCACCGAGACGATGATCAAGAAGTCACCGCTGACTATCAAGTACACGATCAACCCCGGCGTCAAGTGGTCGGACGGTACTCCTGTGACCGCCGCTGACCTGCTCCTCGACTGGGCATCGTCGATCTCGAAGTACAACGACGAGAAGACCGTCAACTTCACCTCCGCTGGCGCGGGTGGCGGCCTCGACCTCGTGACCAAGACCCCGACCATCTCCAAGGATGGCCAGAGCCTCACGATGGAGTACTCGAAGCCGTTCGTTGACTGGCAGATCGCGCTTCCGAGCACCATGCTCCCCGCGCACGCCACGTACAACATCGCGTTCCCCGGCACCAAGGCCGCGACCGCGAACAAGGACGTCATCAAGGCGATCGACAACAACGACACCGCAACGCTGAAGAAGCTTGCAAAGGCGTGGTCGACCGGCTTCGACATGACGAGCACCCCGTCCGACAAGTCGCTGATCCTCTCTGATGGCGCGTACGTGATCTCCGCGATCGCGAAGAACGCGTCAATCAGCCTGGTTCCGAACAAGGCGTACAACTGGGGCCCGCAGCCGAAGATCGGCAAGTTCACGTTCCGCGTCATCCAGGACCCGACCGCTCAGGTTCAGGCGCTGCAGAACGGTGAGATCAGTGTTGTCTTCGGCCAGGCCGACGCCGACACCGGTTCGGCTCTGAAGGCCCTGTCCGGCGTCACCACGACGACCACCCCGTCCTCGACCTACGAGCACGTTGACCTCGTCTTCGACAACGGCGGCCCGTTCGACCCGGCCACCTACGGTGGAGACGCTGCGAAGGCTCAGGATGTTCGCGAGGCCTTCATGAAGGCCCTGCCGCGTCAGGAGATCGTCGACAAGCTGATCAAGCCGATCCAGGCGAGCGCCAAGCTCGATGAGTCACAGACTCTTCTTCCTGGTGCTGCCGGTTATGACGCCGCTGTTGCTGCCAACGGTTCCTCGGCGTACGACTCGGTTGACATCGCTGCCGCCAAGGCGGACCTTGCGAAGGCCGGCGTCAGTACGATCAACGTGAAGTTCCTCTACGGCAAGAGCAACACCCGCCGTGCCGCCGAGTTCGCGCTGATCCAGGCGTCGGAAGCTCAGGCCGGAATCAACGTGATCGACAACGGTAACGACGACTGGCCGAGCCTGCTGGGCAACAAGAGCTACGACGCGGTTCTCTTCGCGTGGCAGTTCACGTCGCTCGCAGTGACGAACAGCCAGTCAACCTTCCAGACCGGTGGTGGTAACAACCTCAACGGTTACAGCAACAAGGCAACTGACGCCGACTACAAGTCGCTTCAGTCGGACTACACCCAGTCCTCGCAGTTGAAGCTCCTCGCCGACATCGACAAGAACGCCTGGTCGGACGCTTATGGCGCCACGCTCTTCCAGTTCCCGGACATCTCGGCATGGTCGAACAACGTTCAGAACCTGAAGGACAACCCGTTGTCCCCCGGAATCTTCTGGAACTACTTCGACTGGACGATCAAGAAGGCTTCTAAGTAATTCGGCGCAGCCGAACCCTTAGCTAGCTAACTAAGCGGGGTGCCGGGACCGAGCAATCGATCCCGGCACCCATTGCTTAGCCCAGCGTGGGAAACCAAATCCCTCGCCGGCTCGTCCACTTAAGAAAGAACGCCATGATTCAACCCCAATCTTCCGGCGTCCCCAGAGCAACGGAGCTCGGAGCATGCTGACATTTCTCACCCGCCGAGTGATCATCTCGATCCTCGTTCTTCTCGCGGCGTCATTCCTCGTCTACGT
>DASXCU010000134.1:0-1505 GCA_036491035.1 Galbitalea sp.
CCATCAACGGTCCGGCTACGGGAGGCGGGTTGGCCATCGCGCTGGCGGCGGACATCCGTATCGCCTCGACCGAGGCGCGGTTCAACTCGGCGTTCGTGCGCATCGGCCTGTACTCCGGGGACATCGGCGTGTCGTGGGCTCTCCCGCGGATCATCGGCATGGGTCATGCGGCCGAGATGATGATGACCGGCCGTTTCTACGGAGCCGAGGAAGCCAGTCGGATTGGGTTGGTGAACCGCGTGGTCGAACCGTCGAACCTGCTGGAGTCCGCCTACGAGACCGCCGCACAGATCGCCGCCAACACCCCGCTCGGGGTCATGCTCACCAAGCGGCTGCTGGCGAGCAACGTCGACGCAGGCTCGCTACGAGGCGCGATGGAGATCGAGAACCGTGGTCAGGTGCTCGCTACTCGCGGCCAGGACTTCCGCGAGGCACTGTCCGCGTTCCGCGAGAAGCGCCCGCCGCACTATACCGGCCGCTGAGTTCGCGTCCCACCGCCCACCCGCCATTCTGACTACGGGTCCGTGCCCGCGAAGATCCACATCTGAGGTCACATGCTGAGTCACCGTTCGGTCTACAACGACGATCAGCGCGCCTTCCGGGAGACCGTGCGTGCCTTCCTGAGCCGGGAGGTCGCCCCGAAATTCCTGTCGTGGGAGTCAACCGGGATTGTCGATCGGTCGTTCTGGGAGGGCGCCGGGGCAGCTGGCCTGCTCTGCGCGCAGGTCCCTGCCCGGTACGGCGGCGGGGAAGACTTCCGCTTTAACGCGGTCGTCATCGAGGAGACGTCGTACGCCGGCTACGGGGGGCCGGCCGCGAACCTCACCGGACACAGCGATGTGGCCACGTCCTACATACAGCACTACGCGAGCGACCAGATACGTGAGTCCTGGTTGCCGAGGATGGTGTCGGGCGGCGCCGTCTGTGCGATCGCCATGAGCGAGCCGGCGGCCGGCAGCGATCTGCGCGGGCTCCGGGCGCGGGCGGTGCGCCAGGGCGACGAGTACGTCGTCAGCGGCTCGAAGACGTTCGTGTCGAACGGTCAACACTGCGACATCGTGGTAACGGTTGTCCAGACCGGCGAGTCCGCCGAGTCCAACGAGATGAGCCTGCTGCTGATCGAGGCCGACCGGCCCGGGTTCATCAGAGGACCAAAGCTGAGCAAGATCGGGCACGCGAGCTCCGACACGTCTGAACTGTTCTTCGACGACGTCCGCGTTCCGGTCAGCAATCTTATCGGCGAGCCCGGGACCGCGATGAGGATGATGATGACGCGGTTGCCGCAGGAACGTCTGAGCATCGCAGTGTCATCGATGGCGGCCGCCCAGAAGGCGTATGACATCACTCGTGCCTACGTCGCCGACCGCAAGGCATTCGGCACCACCATCGGCGCCATGCAGAACACACGTTTCCGGCTTGCTGACCTCAAGTCCGACCTTGCCGTCGGCTGGGCCTATCTTGATCAGTGCCTTAACGAACTGGTCAACCAGGAATTGACGGCCGAA
>DASXCU010000135.1:0-8919 GCA_036491035.1 Galbitalea sp.
CACGGCTCGATGTCGTTGACGAAGTCGGTTTCGATCCAGCGGGTGTAGATCGTGAAGGGCGACGAGGTGAACGCCGGATCGCGCACGATCTTGCGGTGGAACGGGAGCACGGTCGGGAGACCGGTGACCTCGAACTCGTCGAGGGCACGGCGCGACCGCTCGAGGGCGTCCGCGCGGGATGAGCCGGTGACGATGAGCTTCGCGAGCAGGGAGTCGAACGCACCGGTGATGACGTCGCCGGTGGTGACGCCGCTGTCGACCCGAACTCCGGGCCCACCGGGAAGGCGAAGCGTGTTGACCGGTCCGGGCGAGGGCAGGAAGTTGAGCCCCGGGTCCTCGCCGTTGATGCGGAACTCGAAGGAGTGCCCGTGCGGCTTCGGGTCGTCGTAGTCGAGCTGCCCGCCCTCGGCGATGCGGAACTGCTCGCGCACCAGGTCGATGCCCGTGACCTCCTCGGATACCGGATGTTCGACCTGCAGTCGGGTGTTGACTTCGAGGAACGAGATGGTGCCGTCCTTCGCGACCAGGAACTCGCAGGTACCTGCGCCGACGTAGCCGACCTCTTTGAGGATGGCCTTCGACGACCGGTACAGGGATGCCACCTGCTCGTCCGAGAGGAACGGTGCCGGTGCCTCCTCGACGAGCTTCTGGTGGCGCCGCTGCAGCGAGCAGTCGCGAGTGGAGATCACGACGACGTTGCCGTGCGTGTCGGCGAGGCACTGGGTTTCGACGTGGCGCGGCTCGTCGAGGTATTTCTCGACGAAGCACTCGCCACGCCCGAACGCGGCGATGGCCTCGCGCGTGGCCGACTCGAATAGTTCGGGGATCTCCTCACGGGTGCGCGCGACCTTGAGGCCACGACCGCCGCCGCCGAACGCCGCCTTGATGGCGACGGGCAGGCCGTAGACGTCGACGAACTCGAGCACCTCGTCGGCGCCGGAGACCGGGTTCAGCGTGCCGGGGGCGAGCGGCGCCCCGACCTTCTCGGCGATGTGGCGCGCCGAGACCTTGTCGCCGAGCTTCTCGATGGCGTCCGGCGATGGGCCGATCCAGATGATGCCGGCATCAATCACGGCCTGCGCGAATTGGGCGTTCTCCGCGAGGAACCCGTAGCCGGGGTGAATGGCGTTCGCCCCGGACCGCCGCGCGACCGACAGGATCTTGTCGATCACAAGGTAGGTCTCGGCCGACGTCGTGCCATCGAGCGCGTAGGCCTCGTCCGCGAGTTTCACGTGCCGGGCATCCCGGTCCTGGTCGGCGTAGACGGCGACGGAGGTGATCCCGCTGTCTCGCGCGGCGCGGATGACGCGAACCGCTATCTCTCCACGATTGGCAATGAGGACCTTGGTGATGCGGGGCATAATCATCCAGCCTATTAGGGTGAGCGGGGGTCGCTTTTGGCGCCAGCTGACAAAAAGACTCGCAGACCTCTGCCGATGCCTACAAGGGGCGGTTCCAGAGATTCGGCCAGGAGACGTCGAACTGGAGCAGTAGTTCGCGCACGAGGGCCAGCGAAAGACCCACGACGGCGTGCGGATCGCCGTGAACTTCGCTGATGAACGCTCCACCGAGACTGTCGATGGTGAAGGCACCGGCGACCTCGAGCGGCTCGCCGGTCGCGATGTACGCATCGATCTCCGCGTCGGTGATGGATGCGGCGAACCGGACGGTCGCGGTGGACACTCCGCCCACGGCGGTTCCGGCCTTCCCGGCGCGGTGGTCGATCAGCCAGTGCCCGGAGTGCAGCTCGCCTTCTCGCCCGCGCTGCGCGAGCCAGCGCTCCCGGGCGACCGCCGGGTCGTGCGGCTTGCCGTAGGTGACGCCGTCGAGCTCGAACGCCGAGTCGCCGCCCAGGATGAACCCGTCGAGACGCTCTCCATCGACGAGCTGGTCGACCACGGCTTCCGCTTTCAGGCGCGCCAACAGCAGCACCATCTCGGCTCCGGTCGGGTTTCCGGCTGCCACGACCGCCGCCTCCTCATCCACACCGCTCGACAGCAGGATCGGTTCGATCCCGGCCGCACGCAGCGTCGCGAGCCGGGCCGGTGAGGTCGACGCGAGGTAGAGGCGCACGCTTCTCCTAAGCTTGTCTGATGGGTGAAATGCTGGGCAGGGAGCTCGATCTCGAGGTTACCAATGTCGCCCACGGCGGCATCTCGGTCGCCCGCCACGACGGCCGCGTCATTTTCGTCGCCGATGCGATTCCCGGTGAAACGGTCCGCGCGCGCATTGCGGAGGACTCGAAGAAGTCATTCTGGCGTGCAGATACGGTAAGCGTTCTGGTTCCGAGCGAGTTCCGGCAGCCGCACGTCTGGCCAGCGGCGAGCATCGACCGCGACCCACGCGATCGCGCGGGTGGCGCGGAGTTCGGGCACATCCGCATCGATCACCAGCGCGAGCTCAAGCGCCAGGTGCTGGTCGACTCGCTGAAACGGATGGCGAAGGTCGATTCGGACGTGCTCGTCGAACCCCTCCCCGGCAGCGCGGACGGAACGGGATGGCGCACTCGCGTGCGCCTGCAGGTCGACGCGGATGGGGTACCCGGCCCGTACGCGGGCCGTTCGCACCGCGTCATCCGGGTTCCCGACCTTCCGCTCGCGACGGCCGCGGTCCAGGAGGCCGCGCCGCTCGACCAGCGCTTCGTCGGCGAGGAGCACATCGAGGTGCTCGAGCCGTCGACCGGTGGCGCGCGACTCATCGTCGGCAAGCAGAAGCCGACGGTCATTCGGGAGGTCGTCGGCAATCGTGAGTTCCGCGTCGACGACACGGGATTCTGGCAGGTGCACCGCGCCGCCGCTGCGACGCTAACCGGGGCGGTGCAGGATGCGATCGATGACGCCCTGTTCGACCCGCGCGCGGGGAATCTCGACCTGTACGGCGGTGTCGGGCTGCTGGCCGCCGCCGTGGGTGACCGCTTCGGCGAGACGACCCGGATCACCAGCGTCGAGAGCGATGCCCGGGCGACCGAGCACGCGGGGGAGAACCTGGCCGACTGGCTTGGTGCTCGTGCCGAGACCGGGCGGGTCGAGCGCTGGATCACCCGGCTCGCCGCATCCGGAACAACACTCGACGGTGCGACCGTTGTCCTCGATCCGCCCCGATCCGGCGCCGGGTCGGATGTGGTGACGGCGCTCGCGACCCTGCAACCCCAACAGGTCGTCTACGTGGCGTGCGACCCGGTGGCGCTGGCGCGCGACATCGGCCTGTTCCGCGAGCGTGGCTACGAGTTGTCCGCACTGCGGGCGTTCGACCTGTTCCCGAACACGCACCACGTCGAGGCGGTCGCCCGCCTCACGCGTCCCTAACCGGCGAGCAGGGACCAGCAGACGGAGCACCGACTACCAGGAGCCGCCGCCTCCGCCGCCTCCGCCGCCGCCCATGTCGCCGCCGCCTCCGAAGTCGCCGCCCCCGAATCCGGAGCCGCCGCTCGAGCCACTCGTGTGTGGCGAGGCCGACATTGATTCCGTGGCGAAGTTCGAGAAGCTGCTGACCGCGGCGCCCACTGAGGAGATTGCTGCGAGCGACCCCGCGAGTCCGGCTGTCGTGAGGAGGTGCTGGTTACCGACGTACCAGTCGGGCGTTCCGTCGTACTTGCCCTCCTTCGCGAGGTCGGCGAAGACGCCGGTCCAGTGGTCTGCCTCGCCGAACGCGGTCGCCCACGGGAGGTAGCGGCTGAACACGTCGATTCCTTCCTCGAAGTGGATCTGGTTCGCCTCGGCGGTCGCGATGTACATCTTGAACCCCCGCAACTGCGCGAACGTCGCGTGCCCGAGTGCGCTGCGTCGCACCGCGCGTCGCGCCATCCGGAGGCTCAGGACACATCCGATGAAGGCGCCGATCGGCCAGAGCGTCCAGGCTTTGTCGAAGAACAGCATCACGCCGAAGGTCACGATCGATGCCCCGACGATCCAGCCGAGCACCGGATGAGTGCGGGTCAGCTTGTCGAGGAAGTACCCGCCGCTCTCGATCCACGCCTTGATAGCCGTCTCGACCGCCGTGTACTGGGGATAGAAGGTGTATTTGAGGCTCGAGAGGCTAACGGTCTGCTTGCCGTCCGCGAACAGGTCCAGCAGCAGGAGCTTCTCGTGCGGCAGGAGGGACGCGGTGTCACCGACCGTTGCCTTCTCGGGCGTCGGCACCAGGTTGTAGTCGGAGGCTTTCCGTCGGCTGCCGCCCGCCACCTCTTCGATCCGCAGGTGTCCGCGCGCGGCGAGGTCGAGCAGGGTGACGGTGACGTCGAGCTTGGTCTGCTGCTTCGTCATCAGCAGGCCGACCGCGCCGACCGGGAATCCCGTTGGCGGCTCGTACTGCACCACGACGGTCTCGCTCAGCGGCGCGCCGCCGACGGGCGCGTTCCGGGTGTCGAGGGGCACGGTCCCCGGCGTCTCGCCGGTGAATTCCTGGTCGCGTTCGCGGAGTCGCACGAACACGAAATAGGAGAGCGGGATCAGAACGAGGAGAGCGAGGCCGATTCCCCAGTTCCACGGCGTCCAGAACGGGTCGGGGCCGTCGTTGGTCCCCGCGTAGATGTTCGCGGCGTCGGGAGAAAGGTGCGGCTGGAGGTCGGCCTTGGTCGAGTTGAACGTACCGCCGGGCCAGCCGACATCCACGGTGACGCCCTCGCCGGCAGGGAACTGGCCCACGGTGAAGGAGCCGCCGGTTGCCGTTTTCGTCTGGCTCAGGCAGCTGGTGGTCGACCCGGACGTGCCGGAGAAACAGTTGACCGCCGTAGATGGTGCAGGTCCCGTCACCGTGACCTCGGTCTGGTCGATCGGGATCTCCCACTCGTCGCCGGTCGTGTTCCAGTAGAACTCGTCGATCGCGGTGCCGTTCGCACTCTTGGTCGTGTTGAGCGCGCCGTGGATGTCGTAGCTGATCACGTACGTCTGCTTACCGCCCAGGGTGGCGTTCTTGTTGCCCACCTGGATGAGGACGTTCTCCTGCGTCGCGGTGGAGAAGAGCGCGGATGCCCCGCTCGGCGACGAGACCCGGATGTTCGAGTAGGTGTAGACGCGGTCCTGGCTCGCGCTCTGGTCGAAGTGGGAGTAGAGGTAGCGAAGGATTCCGTGCCGGTCGGGGGTGTCGCCGAAGTCGTAGTGGATGGTCTCCACGGCGTGCACGATTCCGCTCTTCTCGACCGTGTAGCTGAGCTTGTAGGAGTCGATCTGTTCGGTGTTCCCATCGCCGGTCGCACATCCCGACAGCGTGAGCAGCGCGAGGGCGGCGAGTCCCGCGAGAAGTGCACCTCGGATTTGCATGGTGCAGACTCTATCGCCGAAGATCCCGCGCTGAACGGCCCAGGGCCGTTAGCATTGAACACACATTCGCTGGCGCCCAAAACGAGGGTAGACGGGAACGATCATGGTCCAGGCAACGGTGTACGAGACGGACGCTCTGGTGCGCCCGGGCGGCGTTCGGGTTGCCGTAGTCGATGATCACGAGTCGGTCCGACTCGGACTGAAGGCCGCCTTCCTCGACGACGGGTACGATTTCGTGCTCGCGGCCGCCACGGTGGACGAACTTCTCGAGGGTCTGACGGGTCGCGAGGTGGATGTGGTGGTCCTCGACCTCTCACTCGGTGATGGCTCGACTGTCACGGACAACGTGAAGCGCGTGCAGGGCATTGGTGCCGCCGTGCTCGTGCACAGCATCGCCGACCGTGTAGCCAGCGTTCGCGAGGCGCTCGCCGCGGGGGCCGCCGGCGTCATCCCGAAGTCGTCCGCGACTAAAACCGTTTTGCAGGCCGCCGCAACGGTGGCTCGTGGTGAGGTGCTCAACAACCTGGAGTGGGCAACGGCGATTGACGCCGACCGCGACTTCTCGAAGGCCCAGCTTGGTCGTCGCGAACGCGAGATCCTGCACCTCTACGCGTCCGGCCTCCCGCTCAAGCTCGCCGCCGAGCAGCTCGGCATCGGCTACTCGACGGCCCGTGAATACCTGGATCGCATCCGCGTGAAGTATGTCGAGGTCGGGCGACCCGCGCCGACCAAGGTCGACCTGCTGCGCCGTGCCGTGGAAGACGGAATCCTTCCCGGACTCGATCCGGATGGCGGGGATGGCATCTAGCACCGCGCCGCGCACGGCACCAGCGCAAAAGCTGGCGCGAACCCCGGTCAGCCGCAAACAGGTTGAGATCGTCCTCTCCCGTTCCGTTGCGGGCGGCAGCCTCGTCTTCGCCGCCCAGACGGTCGGACCGTTTCTCTCGCAGGCGAAGGAGACCTACGCAAACTGGTCGTTGATCGCCAGCGTCGCGATCGTCGGCAGCCTCCTGGTCGCCCTGTTCTGCTCCATCATCGTGCGATTCGTTCGCGGGTCGCAGGGTATCGTCGCGATCATCTTCGTCGCGGTGCTGGTCACCTGGCCGTTCGATGTGGTTACACCGCACTCGCCCACCGACAGCCAGTGGCTGTACTTCCTGCTCACCGTGGCGACCTCCACGGCGACGATCGCCTTCTCGACCCGGCTGGCTGCGATCTACCTCTTCGTCGTGCCCTCCATTTACGGCATCGTGCGGATGACGCCACCGGGCGGCGCCGAGCCGGTCCCGGAAGCCGTCCTCGATTCGGTCTACTCGATCATCCTCGGCGGTGCGGTCGTCGTGCTGATCACCATGCTGCGACAGACGGCGACCAACGTGGACGTCGCGCAGAGCGCGGCGCTCGAACGCTACGGCCACGCGGTGCGACACCACGCCACGGAGGTCGAGCGTGTCCAGGTCGACTCGATCGTGCACGACAGCGTGTTGACGACCCTGCTCTCCGCCGCACGGGCGTACACGCCCGAGGCGAAGGCGCTCGCCGCGGTCATGGCAGGCAACGCCATCGGTTATCTCCGTGACGCGGCGATGGTCCAGCCCGATGACGGCTCGACCGTCCGGCTTCGCGCGATTGCGCAGCGCATAACTGACGCCGCGACGGGATTGGCGAGGCCCTTCCAGGTCCGGGCGGTGGATGTCGGTCCCCGATCCGTTCCGGTCGGCGTCGGTGAGGCGATCGTGTCGGCGGCGACCCAGGCGATGGTCAACAGCGTGCAGCACGCCGGTGATGGGACTCGCGTCAAGCGCTGGGTCACGATCAAACCGGTTCGCCCCGGCGGGATCCACGTCGAGGTCGGCGACAACGGTGCCGGATTCGATGCCGCAGCGGTTCCGACCGAGCGCCTCGGCGTACGCGTGTCCATCGTCGAGCGCGTCGGCAACGCCGGCGGCCTCGCCAAAGTGGTCTCGTCGCCGCACCATGGTGCGACAATCACCGTCGTCTGGCCCGCACCGAAGTCGGCTGGGCGACCGGGCGCGGGCTCGGAGGCCGAACTCCTCCCCGGAAACCCCGGGAGCGCGTCGTGAACATCGGGGTGCCCCGATACCTGATCGTCGGCATGGCCGGCCTCTTCTCCGCGTACCACCTGGTGCTCGCGACCTACTCGCTGACCCAGCACATCCCGTTCACGGACGGCCCGATCTTCCTGGCTATGGGCCTCTACTTCGCGGCCTCCGTGCTCAGCCTCGTCCCGTTCGGTCCGACCCGAATGCCGATCTGGATGGCATCGGTAAACCTCGCCGTCGTTATCGCGCTGCCCATCCTCGTGACGACCCAGCTGAATCCCACCAAGCACAACGGGTACGGCACCTGGTACGTGGCCGCGGTCGGCACGCTGATGACCATCACGTCGACACGTCGACGCCACACATTCGCGTGGATCGGTGTGGCCGTACTCGTCGTACAGACGATCATCTGGTCGGGTGGTGTCGGAGCGTTGGGCGGCATCGGTGTCATCGGCAGCGTCGTCTGGGTGGGGGTGTCCCACGTCGTCAGCTGGGGAGTCGCGAAAGCCACCCTCGACGGGCAGCGCTTCGCCCGCGCCGAGCGGGAAGCAACCGACTGGCAGGCAGCACAGGAGGCGCACGTGTTCGAGCGTCAGTTCCGCCTGGACCAGACCAGCATGATGGCGCTCGAGATGCTGCAGACCATCCAGTCGACCGGTGGCGACCTCACCGACGAGCAGCGCCTCGAGTGCCTGCATCTCGAGGGCGCAATCCGCGACGAGATCCGCGGACGCAAGCTCCTGAACGACGCCGTACGTGAGCAGGTAATGCGAGCGCGTCGGCGCGGGGCGACCGTGACTCTGCTGGACGAGGGCGGAATCGACGACCTCTCCGATGAGGAACTCGAGCGCGTACTCAACCGGCTCGCTGATGCCCTCGGCGGGACGGATGCCGACAAGGTCATCGCGCGCACCGTGCCCGAGGGTTCGGATGTGGCGGTAACGGTGGTCGGACTGCGGACGGTGGGCGACGGAAGCGCGAGTGCCCTGGGCCAGGAGGCCCTGGAGGACGACGAGGTCGACCTCTGGCTGGAGATTCCCCGCTCCGTCGCCTAGCTGGTGGCCGCACCCGCCATCCGGAGGCGAGCGAAGCTCGCACGTTGCGGGGCGGCGCGTACAACGCTCTAATTTTCTCGGTTGGTTAGCCGCGCTCGTGATCGGACACTCCGTGAGAAGATTGTGGGCGATGCGGAATGAACGTCTCATCCCCAGGCGTACGCCGGAGTCGCGGATAGTTGTCGAACGCACAGCGGTCGTAATGGACCTGACCTCGCGACTCAACGCGCTGCGTCACAGCGATCTGGATGCACGCAGCGCGCTTCTGTCCGAGATCCTCGGTCGTCCCGTTCCCGAAACGCTCATGCTCTTTCCGCCGTTCTTCTGCGACTTCGGCCTCAACCTGGACTTCGGAGAACACGTCTTCGTGAATCAGAACTGCTCGTTCTATGACATGGGGGGCATCTCCATCGGGGATAACACATTGATCGGTCCCGGGGTGACGCTCGCAACAGCGGGCCACCCGGTCGACCCTGCGAAACGGTTCGACGGGATCACTGTCGCTCCGATTGTGATCGAGGCGAACGTGTGGATTGGGGCCAA
>DASXCU010000136.1:0-3005 GCA_036491035.1 Galbitalea sp.
CGCGTCGATCTGCTGGCGAGCATCCGGTTTCGAATCTTCGGTCTTGCCGCCGATGTAGAGCCAGCCGAGCAGTTCCTCGTTGTCGGCAAGCTGATGCACTCGGCGCACGGCGGCAGAACGAGTGTGTCCTCCCGTGCGCCATATGACGCCCCATCCGGCGTCGTCGAGCAGGAGAGTGAGCAGGTGGGCGATTCCCGCGGCCGCGGCATCCTGTTCCCAGCTGTGAACCTTGAAGCTCTCCTTGTGCACCGAGACGACGGCCAGAAGAAGGGATGCCCGCATCGGCTTGGCGGCCAGTCGCTCGGCATCCGTGCCGGTGAGTCCGCTCTCTTCGACGAACGCCGCACCTAATCGCGCTCGGGCGTCTCCACGCAGTTCGATGACCCGCCACGGATGCAGGGACGCGTGATCTGGCGCGGTGGCGGCCGCCTCAATCAGGGGGAGCAGTTCGGCCGTGGTCGGTGCCGCCTCGGTCACCCGCGGGTAGGACCGTCGGCGAAGAACCGCAGTCCTGACCGGCGAACTCGTGTCGCTCACTCGGGCTTGAAATCGAGCGACAGGGAGTTCATGCAGTAGCGATCGCCGGTCGGCGTGCCATAACCGTCGTCAAACAGGTGACCCAGGTGCGAGCCGCAGTTCGCGCACAGCACCTCGGTCCGCCTCATTCCGAGCTTTCTGTCTGTCTTCAACTGCACCGCGTTCGGGTTCACCGACTCGAAGAAGCTCGGCCATCCGCTGCCCGAATCGAACTTTGCACCGCTCTTGAACAGCTCATTGCCGCATGCACCGCAGGTGTAAATGCCCTCGCGATGCTCATCCAGCAGAGCGCCGGACCACGGCCGCTCGGTCGCGGCCTCACGCAGAATCTTGTATTTCGGCCCGAGCTCCTCGCGCCACTCCTCTTCGGTCTTCGCCACGCTGTAGCTCATCGAATCCTCCTTCAAGGCAAACCTGTACTTCTCATTAAACTTGGTCACATGCCGGATTGTTCCGCCGTCGATCGCGCGTGGGGCGAACTCACATCCGACGACCTCTACGCCTTCCTGAAGCTCCGCACCGATGTGTTCTTCCTCGAGCAGAACATTACGGAGACGGAACTGGATGATCGGGACAACGAACCCGACACCCGCCACTACTGGATTTCCGACGACCAGGGAGCAGCTGCCTATCTGCGCACGCTGCGAGACGCCGATCCGGCCCACAGGGACGCTCATCGGCTGATCGGCCGCGTCGTCGTGCGCGCCGACCGTCGCGGCGAGGGGCTCTCGCAACAGCTGCTCACCGAGGCGATCGCCCGTCACGGCTCGGAGGCGATGCTGCTCCACGCGCAGGAATACATCGCGCCGCTCTATGCCCGCTTCGGGTTCGAGCCGTTCGGTGAGGTGTACGAGGAGGCGGGCATCCCGCACCTGTCCATGTATCGGCCGGCGGACGCGTGAACGCCGCGGAGGACTTCGAGAAGATCGTCTACTGGTACCGGCGGTTCGCGGATCACGAGGCCCACGGTCGATCGGACCTCTTCGAAGAGTGGGCACGCGGCGTCGCGGACGACCGCGAAGTGCTCGACCTGCTGAGCGAACTGCCTCGCCCGAAGCGCCAGCCCAACCTGCTGTTCGCCTGTTCGCGACTGCTGGGATGCCCGTTGTCCGGCTATCCCGATTACCGCGACTGGCTCGTCGCGAACTGGCCCGCCGTGTTGGCCGAGATGCGCGTGCGCGGAACCCAGACCAACGAGCCGCGCCGCTGCGCGGTCCTTCTCCCGCTCCTCGCCCAGATTGCGGGACGGTTCGCGCTGCTCGAGGTCGGCGCATCCGCGGGGCTCTGCCTCTACCCGGATCGGTACAGCTACTCCTACGACGGTCGTCGCCTCGACCCGGCGGATGGTCCAAGCACGGTGCTGCTGGAGTGCGCGACGACCGGAAATCCACCGATCCCCACCGCCCTTCCCGAGATCGCCTGGCGCGCCGGCATCGACCTCAATCCGCTCGACCTCGCCAACCCGGATGACACGACCTGGCTGGAGACGCTCATCTGGCCGGAGCAGCAGGAGCGCCGCGCGCGCATCCGGGCGGCGATGGATATCGTTCGCGCGGATCCACCGCTCATCGTTCGCGGCGACGCCATCGACGACCTGCCCGGGCTTGTCGCGCGGGCGCCTGAGGATGTCCCGCTCGTCGTGGTGAGCTCCGCCGCGATCGTCTACCTGATGCCGGAGCCGCGCGAGCGATTCATCGAGTACGTGCGATCCCTCGACGCGACGTGGATCTCGAATGAGGGCGCCGGAATCGTGCCGGTTGCGGCGGCGGCGCTTGATGGCCGCACCCCGCCAATGCTCGGCGGCATGCTGCTCTCGCTGAACGAATCGCCGAAGGCGTTCACCGGGCCGCACGGCGATCGCCTCGACTGGCTCTGATCCGAGCTAGCTCCCGATTGAAAACTCAGGCGATTCCGGGGGTCCAGGCCGGAATGCGGCACGGCTACCCGGTCTGTCCTGAATTTTTAGCGGGTTAAGACCATGTAATTCTGAGGATCCCTCCCACACGCGCGTTGCGCCGGGGTCGCGTGCCTGTGCGGTCCTAGGATTGCGCGAAAGTAAGGAGGAGTGGATGTCAGCCGAACCGGCACGCAAACCAGCGAACGACTACGGGCTGAGCGAGCGCGACATCCGGATCCTGGACTTCGAGCGCGAGTGGTGGCATCACGCGGGCGCCAAGGAGGCGGCCATCCGCTCCCAGTTTTCTCTCTCCGCCGCTCGGTACTATCAGCTTCTCAACGCCGTCATCGACTTGCCGGGCGCTCTACGGCATGACCCTATGCTTGTTAAGCGCTTGCTGCGGGCACGGGATGCGCGCACACAGGCGCGGTCGGCACGTGCATTTCCCCGATCAGGCAACGACGGCACCCCATAGCCGCACTACCACGCAAGGAATTCTCAACTAGCCATGGCGAACTTCCGCACAGACCAGTTCGATAACCTTCCGGACAACGTGGACCGTGTCGGCGCG
>DASXCU010000137.1:0-60555 GCA_036491035.1 Galbitalea sp.
CTCAGCCGTCCCTCTGGCTTGAGGATCGTCTTCGGATGCTCCGGATCCTGGATCGTGTTCGGCGCATCCAGAACCTCGAAGAAGCGGTCGACAGCGGTGCGCGTGTCGAAGGTCATCGAGAGCAGGAAGCCGATCGACTCCACCGGCCAGCGCAGCACGGTCGCGGTCGCGAAGAATGCGACGAGCTCGCCCGCCGTGATCTGTCCGGTCGCGGCGAGCCAGACACCTCCGAGCAGACAGATCGCGAACGTCACATCCGGGACCAGCAGCAGCCAAAACCAGATGCCGGCGATCGCCTTCGCCTTCTCGATCTCCGTGCCCCGAAGTTCTTCGGCCTGGCGCGAGAACCGGTCCAGCTGGTGCCGGCCGCGACCGAATGCCTTCAGTACGCGGATACCGTGCACCGACTCTTCGACCGCGGTCGCGAGGTCACCGGCCTGGTCCTGGCTACGGCGCGCGACCACCGAGTACTTGCTCTCGAACACGTAGCCATAGATCCAGAGCGGGATCGAGCAGACGACGAAGACGACGCCGAGGATCCAGGAGATGCTCACCAGGAAGATGAACCCGACGACGATCGTCAGGATGTTCACGATGAGAAGCACGATGCCGAACGAGATCCAGCGACGGATCAGGTTCAGGTCGCTGATCGCCCGGGACAGCAGTTGTCCGGACGGCCAGCGGTCATGGAAGCTGACCGGAAGATCCTGCAGGCGCTCATACAGGGCGTTGCGCATGGTCGCCTCGACGTGCGTGCCGGGCTGGAGGACGAACCATCGGCGCAGCGCGATGAGTAGCGCCTCGGCGACGCCGAGGGCCAGCACGATTCCGACCGCCGGCCAGATCTGGGCCGAGTCGCCGGTCTTGAGCGGTCCGTCGACGAGGCCCTTCAGAACCTGTGGGATCAGGAGCGCGACGATTCCCGCGAGCAGCGCGGCGACCATCCCGAGCAGGATGCGGCGGGACGCCGACCGAGCGTACGGGTAGATCCGCGCGATTGCCCGAAAGGTTCCGAGACGTGCTGCGGGGCGATCAGAGTCGATCGATTGGGACATGGTTTCCTCGTGGGATTAGAGCGCGCGACGACAACGAAGCGTCACGAAAGGACTGTGAACGTGAACGATGGATGCGGCCGGCCGAGCGTCGGCGCCTCGGAAAGTGGCTGAGGTTCTGCGGCTACCGGCGCGGTCGGAGGGCGACGGCAAGACCGACCGTGCCGACTCCCGCGCTGACGCGTGCCGTGGCAAAGTGTGTCTTCATCATTTCGTCCTCCTCGTTATGCGACTTCTCGTCAAGCCGCCGGGCGAACCCGATGCTGTTCATCGGCGCTCCCGAGCAGCCTTCCAGCTTATGGGGTCGGAGCGGGGTGTGCAAGAACTATCTGATGCGAACGGACAGGCAGGTGACGCAGCCCTCGAGCTTCTCGAATTCGCCGATGTCTACGGTCGTTACCCGGTAGCCGAGGCTCTCGATCAGTGCGGCCGTCTTCGGAGCCGACGCGGCCATCAGCACCGAGTTGTTGGTGAGCACGACGACGGCGACGCCCGCCGGTTCGGGAACCTCGAGATAGTGCGGGAAGATCCCCGGGTCATCGACAAGAGTCGGGTGCCCAATGACCGTCCCGTCGGGCAGCGCGGTCACCGCGCTCTTCAGGTGGAGTGCCTTCGTGACCGGCACGGCGATCACCCGGTAGCCGAGCTCAGTCGCGATCGCACGGAACTGGCGGATGCCCTCGGCATTCGTGCGGCCACCGCGGCCGACGTAGATCGTGTCGCGGATCTTCAGCACGTCACCGCCGTCAAGCGTTCCCGGCGCTCGGATGTGACGCACCTCGAGTCCCAGGTCAGTGACCGCGTCCGCGACGGCATCCTCCTCGCCCTGTCGGGTCGAGGCACCGGGACTCGTGACGACGGCGACCTGGCCCAGCATCACCACCGCATCCTCGATGAAGACCGAATCGGGGTAGGCGTCGTCCTGGTCGATGGTGAGTGCCGTGAATCCCTCGGCCTCGAGGGCCGCGACGTAACCCTCCCACTGCTCCTGCGCCTTCGCGTATTTCACGACCCGGCGCTTGACGTGGGTCAGCTGCCCTTTCGCCACCGTGCTGGCCGGCGGCCGAACGAGGACGGTCCGGTGCAGCTCCGGCGGTGCGACGACCCGAAGACCGAAGGCCCAGCGATAGACCCGTTTCGCAATCGTCAGGGTGGCCACCAGCGCCACCACGACGAACACGAGGTTGTAGCCGAGGAGGTCCCGGAAGGAGTTGTCCGACGCGAGGGTGAACTCGCTGCCGTGGATGACCAGGAACACGACAGTGCCCACGTATGGCCCGAGAATCCCGACGACCACTCCCGTCGCGAGCGCTCGTCGCCAGTTGGCGAGCGCCCCCAAAAGCGCGGCTACGACGAGCACGACGATGACCACGACCGCCGATGGGCCAAACGCCTGCACCAGCCCGCCGACATCGTTGATTGCGGCACCCTCCGCGATGTAGTACGCCAGGAAAAGGATCGCGAACACGACGACACCGGTGGCGAGACCCGCGACCAGCGAGGCGAACAGTCGGCGCGCGAACGAGGGCGAGGTCATGGCTGGAACCCTATCGGGCAAATCCTATGAAGCGGCTGCGCGATTTCTCGACGCTCCCTAGTGGAAGAAGTGACGCTCACCCGTGAAGTACATCGTGACGCCGGCGGCGGTTGCGGCGTCGATGACCTCCTGGTCCCGGATGGAGCCGCCGGGCTGAACGATGGCGCGAACGCCGGCGTCGATCAGGATCTGGGCGCCATCCGCGAACGGGAAGAACGCGTCCGAGGCCGCCACGCTGCCGCGTGCACGGTCGCCAGCCCGGGTGACCGCGAGGTTGCACGAATCGACCCGGTTCACCTGGCCCATACCGACACCGACGGATGCGCCGTCGTTCGCCAACAGGATCGCGTTCGACTTCACGGCCCGGCAGGCCCGCCACGCGAACTCGAGGTCGGTCGCCATGGACTCGTCTGCGGCATCGCCCGCGACGAGGGTCCACTGGTCGAACGGCGCGAAGTGCGCGTCCGCAGCCTGGACGAGGATGCCGCCGGACAGCTGCCTGAACTCAGTCGTCTCACGAGTGAATCCGTCGGGCAGCTGCAGGATGCGCAGGTCCTTCTTAGTCTGCAGCAGCTCGAGCGCGGCGGGCTCGTAGCCCGGCGCGATCACGACCTCCGTGAAGATCGGCTTGATCGACTGGGCGGCAGCCAGCGTGATGATCCCGTTCGCGGCGATCACCCCGCCGTAGGCCGACACCGGGTCACACGCGTGAGCACGGACGTGGGCTTCGGCGATGGAGTCCGCTACCGCGATCCCGCACGGGTTTGCATGCTTGATGATCGCGACAGCTGGCTCGGCGAAATCGTAGGCGGCGCGGAGGGCCGCGTCCGCATCCACGTAGTTGTTGTAGGACATCTCCTTACCGCCCAACTGCACGGCCTGCGCGATCCCGGAACCGTCGCCGCGAACGTAGAGGGACGCGGGCTGGTGCGAGTTCTCGCCGTAGCGGAGGGTCGCCGCGCGCGTCGCGCTGACCTCAAATGTCTCGCCCCCGATGAACCACTCGGCGACCGCGCGATCGTACGCCGCGGTGTGCTGGAACGCCTCCCGGGCGAGACGACGACGCTGAGCCAGGGTGGTGCCCCCGAGCTGGAGCGCCTTGTAGATCTGGGGGTAGCTGGCGACCGAAGTGACGATAGCCACGTTCGCGTGGTTCTTCGCGGCCGCGCGCACCATCGCGGGTCCGCCGATGTCGATCTGCTCGATCACAGTGTCGTCGGCGGCGCCCGAGGCGACCGTCTCGGTGAACGGATACAGGTTCGAGACAACCAACTCGAAGGGCTCGATGCCCTGCGCGGCGAGCTCGGTCTCGTGCGCCTCCAGGCGAAGGTCGGCGAGAAGACCCGAATGGATGGCCGGGTGCAGCGTGCGGACGCGACCGTCCAGCGACTCCGGGTATCCGGTGACCTCGGCGACCTGGGTCACCGGGATTCCGGCTGTCGCAATGGTGGATGCGGTCGTCCCGGTCGAGACGATCTCGATCCCGGCGTCGGCGAGTGCAGTCGCCAACTCGAGCAGGTCGGTCTTGTCGCTCACCGAGACGAGCGCGCGACGGATGCGCACCACATCACGTGGACGGTAGAGGGCGGGATCGATGATGGGACCGCTCATGAGAGCTCCTTCGGATGACAGGGTTGGATGCAGTAGTTGCCCGGTGGCCCAGGCGTACGGCCACCAACCGTGTCAGTCGCTCCCCGATGGTCAACCATCCAAACGCCAGTTGCGACGAGTCCAGAATAGTTGGTTTCGATACGCCGCGCGCAGCTCGCGCTACTCAACCGGCCAGCGAGTCGAGGTCGACGGCGCCGTTGGCCACGTCGAGGACCGCCTGGATGAGCAGCTCGCGCTCGACCGGCTTGATTCGCTCGTGCAGGCTCGCCTCGGTGTCACCCGGCGCGACGGGTATGCGTCTCTGGGACACGATCGGCCCGCTGTCGACACCGTTGTCGACGACGATGACGCTGGCTCCGGTCTCCGTTGCACCCGCCTCGATCGCATCCCGAACCGCGTGTGCTCCCGGAAACTCAGGCAGATACGCGGGGTGCGTGTTCAACAGGCGCGGGCTCAGAGCATCCACGACCCGCGGCGGGAGCAGTTTCATGAATCCGCTCAGGAGCACCAGGTCGGGCTGCCAGACCTCGATCTCCTCGAGCAGTGCGTCGCCCCACGCCTCGCGGTCCGGAAAGTTCGACAGTGCGACGGAGAACGTCGGGATGCCGAACTCCTCGGCGTGGGCGAATCCGTCAGCGTCGCGGTCCGCGCCGATCGCCACGACTCGAGCGGGAAACTCCGCGTCCGCGGACGCTTCGAGCAGTGCACGCAGGTTCGACCCCCCGCCGGAGATGAGGACGACCAGCGACAGCATCCCTCGAGCCTAGCGGCGGGACGCGGCCATGCCGACGAACGCCGAAACGCCCAACTCGAGCGCAGCGAAGAGTCCAACGAGCAGCGGATCGGGGCCGACGATCTGCAGTCGCCCTGGGCCGATCGAACCGGCCGACGACCACGCGAGCAGGCCGAGGATCGCACCGCCGACGACGCCGGTCCCGAGCCCGGCGCCCAGCATCCACGGAAGCCGACCGGTCGACCGGATGCGCTCAGCAAGCGGCCCGCTGAGCAGCGCGCCGACAAGGAACCCGGCCAGGATCGGCACGAGCAGGCCGATGAACGCGAACGCGAAGTTCCCCTGTGGGAGTGCGCCGAGCACGGGGATCGACGGGATGGGCCCGAGGGTCGTGCCGAGGGGGCTCACCGCGGAGCCTCCTCCGATCGCGAAACCCGGCCCGACCAGCCACGCTGCGGCCCAGACTACGAGGTTCGGCAGGAACAGGATCTCGGCGATGGTGAGGCTCACGCCGCCGAGCGCGCCGGTGTGCAGGTTCTCGTAGAGGGTGATGATCTGCGCGTAGTTGAACAGCAGGGATGCGACGACCGCGAGCGCCGCCGCCGTGACGACGCCAGCCGCCGCCGCCGCTCCGCCGCGCAGGGCAGTGCCGACGATCGCGCGCGTGTCCGCGCTCCACCTCGTCCACTCCGGAAGCGCCCCGAAACGAGCCAGGGCCAGTCCGACGACGAACACCAGGGTCGGCAGCAGCGTGCCCTGCACGATGGATGGCCGCGCGCCGGCGGCGCCGGCGCTGTACGCGATGCCGAACGAGAGGACGGCCACCACAACGATGGCCACAATCTCGCCGAGCAGCCGGTGGTTCGTCTCGGCGATCCGACGCCCGGCACGTCGGGCGAGGAGCACGGTGAGCAGCGCGAACCCGAGCACCGCGATCGACAGGACGAACGGTGTTCCCGCTCCGGCGAGGCCCGACGCTTTCGCGGTCCCCGCAGCGAGGGTCACGTGGATGTCCGTGCCGTGGCCGAGCAGCCACGCATCCGCCGCGAGCCGCCAGAATCCCGTCCAGCTCGGTGCGAACCCGTACTGCGCGCCCCAGAGGATGGTCAGCGGCGCGAGCGGAATCGCGAGTCCCACCGCCACGACGATGACGGCCTCGAGCGCTGAGAACAGGGCGGACAGGGTGCGGTTCATACGGGCTTGACCCTAGCAACTACCCGACAATGGACAGATGACCGACTCGGTGTACCAGCGGGTGCTCGGCTCCAAGCTCGCCGGGATCAGGCCAGAGCTCCAGTCGTACTTCTCGGGACACGCGGGAATCGGAGTGGGGAGCGGGGTCTTCGAGGTCGCCGGCTCGCGACTCCGCATCCTTCATCCCGTGCTCGCCTACCTCGCGTGGCGACGCATCCTCTTCCCGGAGTTCGGACGCGACGTGCCCTTCGACATCACCAATACGCCGACACCGGATGGCGCGCTCGAGGCGGTGCGCACGTTCCGTTTTCCGGGCCGAGACCGTTCGCTCGAGGACGCGATGCGCGTGGTCGACGGCAACCTCCACGACTTTCTCGGTCGGCGTGGCGGCTTCGAGGTGCGGATGTCGCTCACAATCGCCGACGGCCTGCTGCACATGCGTTCCACCCGGCAGTGGCTGCACCTCGGACCCCTTCGAATCCCGCTGCCGCCGATCGCCACGGTCACGGTCGACGAATCGTGGGCGGACGGCCGTCAGCACGTCGACGTCCGGCTGCGAGCGCCGATCCTCGGAGAATGGTTCCGTTACGCGGGCAGCTTCACCTATCGCCACGAAGAACGGTAGCGGCGAGCGTACGCGCCTCCTGCGAATTGCGTGCGGCGGTCGCCTCCGTGGCGGCGAGCTGGCACTGCGCGAACGTTACGCCGGCGAGCAGCTCCGCCACGTGACCGAGCGCGCGCGGTGACATCGAGAGGCTGGATGCCCCCAGTCCGGCCAGGACAGCGGCCAGCATGGGATCCGCAGCCGCCTCGCCGCACACACTCACCGGTTTACCGGCGTCGCGCCCGGCATCGAACGCGAGCCGCATCATCCGAAGCACGGCGGGTTGCCACGGGTCGTTCAAGAGGGCGAGCTCCCCGACCTCGCGGTCGGCCGCCATCGTGTACTGGGCGAGGTCGTTCGTTCCCAGGCTGACGAAGTCGACGAAGGACAGGATCTCGGGCGCTGTGATCGCCGCGGCCGGCGTCTCGATCATGACGCCGACCGACGCCAGCCCATGCACCGCGCAGCGATGCGCGAAGTCGGCGGCCTCGTCGGGCGTATCGATCATGGGCGCCATCACCTGCACCGTCGCCGTCTGGCCTTCCGCCGCCAGGGCGATTGCCCGGAGCTGATCGTCGATCAGGTCGGGTCGTCGCCAGGTCGTGCGGTAACCGCGAATGCCGAGGGCCGGGTTTGATTCGTTGGGGATCGTCACGAACGTGAGGGGTTTGTCCGCCCCGGCATCGAGCGTCCGGACGATCACGCGACGCCCCGCGAACCGCTCGAACACCGAGCGGTACGCGGTGACCTGCTCCTCCACCGTCGGCGCATCCGCTCGGTCGAGGTAGAGGAATTCGGTGCGGAACAGACCGATGCCCTCGGCAGCGGCATCCAGTGCGCGACCGACACTCTCGGGCGAGCCCACGTTAGCCAGCAATTGCACGCGATGGCCATCCGATGTCGCGCCGGCGCCGTCGAAGTCCACCGAGACGCTCGCCTGCGCGAGTACCTCCGCCACCTGCTCGGGGCTCGGATCGATCACCAGCTCACCGGCCGTCCCATCCACCAGCACGACGGTTCCCTCGACGAGGTCCAGCGCGTTCTGCACGGATACGAGTGCCGGAAGCCCCAGGGACCGGGACAGGATGGCCGTGTGCGAGGTAGGTCCACCCTCGAGGGTGACGATGGCGACGCAGAGGGCCGGGTCGAGGAGGGCGGTGTCCGCGGGAGCGAGGTCCCGAGCGACGAGTACGAAAGGCTCGTCCCGAACGGGCACGCCCGGTGCCTCGCGGCCCCCGAGCTCGGCGACGATTCGGTTGCGAGTATCGGCGAGATCGGCGACGCGTTCCGCCAGTCGCCCGCCCGCGGAGGCAAACTCCTGCGCGAGATCGCCGAACGCGGTCCACACCGCGAACTCCGGCGAATCACCGCGATCGAGGACCGCCGCGCGCGCGACATCCAGCGTCGCGGGATCGAGGGCGAGCTGCCTGGCCGCCTCGAGGATGGAGCGGGATTCGCCCGAAACGCGGCCGGCCCGGGAGCGCAGTTCGTCGGCAACGGCCATCGCCGCGGTGCCAATTCGCTCGGCCGCGTTCGTTCGTTCGGCATCGGGGAGAGGCACTCGAGGACTCGGCGCCTCCAGCGGCTCGGGCATCCGAACGACGGGTCCGACCGCCCGGCCGGGGCTGACGCCGAGCGGGCCGCTTCGGGTCGGACCTCCCGCGGGCGCCACCGGCTGCTCCGCCGCGAGTTCACCGAATCCGTCCACCACCATCGTGCGCACCACGTCGAGCGCCGCGCGCGCCTCCGGGCCCGAGGCGGATACCCGCACCACGTCACCCTTCTGCGCCGCGAGAGTGAGAAGTTTCGTCGGACTGTTGGCGAGACGCGGGCCCGAGCCCGTACGCAGGTTGGCGATGCTGACGGTCGCATCCAGTGGGGTGAGGGCCAGAACGATCATCGACGCCGGACGGATGTGCAGACCGCTCGGATTCCGCAGCCGCAGGTCTAGCGTCAACTCGCCCTCGTCGACGGCAGGTTCGGCCGCATCGGTCGGGTTGCCGAGCTGGCCACGCTTCGACTCGAGGGACTTCCGCGCCTCGCGCTCGACCTCGTCGAGGCTCGCTCCGGTCGCCGCGCGAACGAGTCCTGCCATCAGCCCCTCGACGAAGGGCGCGCTGGTCACTCGCACGTCGACGCCGGGAAGGTCGATGAGTTCGAGGGCGAGCTCCGCGCTCAGAACGGCCGATCCCAGATCGACCAGCACGAGCACGCCGTCCGGGGATGCGACCTTCGCGATGGCCGCCGCGATCTGAGTCGCATCCGTGCCGAAGGATCCATCGAAAACGCCGGCGGCGATCTCGAGCCTGGGCCGATCGCCCGGAACCATCTCAAGGGCGAACTCGACGGCGGCCTTCGCAAGCCGAGGACTGTGCGAGACGACGACGAGGCCGATCACGCGGCTGTCCTAAGCAAGAGCCTCCGCGAGCGCTGAGAACATCAGGGCCGAGGATGCCGCGCCGGGGTCGATGTGACCGACGCTGCGTTCGCCGAGATAACTGGCGCGACCCTTACGGGCGACGAGATCGGCGGTCGAATCCATGCCGGCCGCGGCCGCCGTGGCCGCCGCCTGGGACGCCGCGGCGATGCCCTCGCGCAGATGCTGGCGGAACGCCCGGACCGCCGGCTCGAGTGCGTCGTACATTGTCTTGTCGCCGAGCTCCGGCTTTCCACGCTCCACCACACCGGCGACGCCCGCCTCGAGCGCGTCCGCGAGAAGCTCGGGCGAAACCTCCTGGCGGTGACCGATCGTCAGTGACATCCGCAGGAAGAACGTGCCGTACAGCGGACCGCTCGCTCCGCCGACCGTGCTGATCAGCGCCATCCCGACCATCCGGAACAGTTCATCGAGATATTCGGGCTTCTCGCTGTCGACTCGGGCCGAGATTGCGGTGGAGCCGCGCGACAGGTTGGTGCCGTGGTCCCCGTCGCCGATCGCCGAGTCAAGCTCGGTCAGGTAGCCGCGCTGCTCGATGATGCCCTCGTCGACCAGGCGCAGCCAGTCGAGCAGCTGCTCGTACGAAATCGTCGCGGCGGCCATGTCAGATACCCCACCGCAACGCCGGCGTCGACACCGGTGCATCCCATAGGCCCTGCAACTCGTCGTCAGCGCGCAGCACCGTGACGGAGCATCCCGCCATGTCGAGCGACGTGATGTAGTTGCCGACCAGGCTTCGAGCGATCGTGACGCGCGCCTTGTCGAGCAGCGCGGACACTTCGCCGAACATCACGTAGAGCTCGATGAGCGGGGTTGCTCCCATGCCGTTCAGCATAACTATCGCGGGAGATCCGCCGAACTCGGAGTCACCGAGAATCGGCTCGACCAGCATTTTCGCAACCTCGTGGGCGTTTGCCAGATCGACCCGTCGGCGACCCGGTTCGCCGTGAATGCCGACGCCGACCTCCATCTCCGACTCCCCCAAAACGAAATTCGGAGCCCCGGATGCAGGAAGGGTCGCGCTCGTCAGCGCCATCCCCATCGACCGGCCATGCGCCGCGACGCGACGGGCGAGGTCGGCCAGATCGGCCAGATCCCGGCCCTGCTCGGCCGCGGCACCGACGATCTTCTCCAGCAGCACGGTCACGCCCGTGCCGCGACGGCCCGCCGTGAAGGTGGAATCCTCGACGGCGACATCATCGGCGACGATCACCGTCTCGACCGCGATCTCGCCGGCGAGTTCCGCGGCCATCTCGAAATTGAGCACGTCACCCGTGTAGTTCTTGACGAGCAGCAAAACCCCCGCGCCGGTGTCGACGGTCTGGATCGCGGCCAGGATCTGATCAGGCGTGGGCGAGGTGAAGACCTCGCCGCAGACGGCGGCATCCAGCATCCCGAAGCCCACGTAGCCGGCGTGCAGAGGTTCGTGCCCGCTCCCGCCGCCGCTCACGATACCGACGGTGCCGTGCGGCTTCGGCTCGGCGCGATAGACCACCCGGTTCCCGTGGTCGACGCGCAGCTCGGGATGCGCCGCCTCGAGCCCGACGAGCGACTCGGCCAGCACATCCGCGGCGTCGTTAATGAGCTTCTTCACGCCTCAAGCGTGCCACCAAACCGGGCGAGTGCGGCTAAACCGGGCGGGCACGCACGCCCGGACCCGCCCCGACCGCCCGGATTAGCGCGCGATGGGACGCCGCCAGGCGAGAACGGCCATCATGACCGCGATGCCGATGAGCAACACCCCGAGCGGAACGTGCAGGGCCGTGAGCTTCGCGAAGCCTGCGGCAGCCTCTCCCGCCGTGACGACGAGCAACCCGATCGCGCGCGGCAGTACGGTCTTGGGACCGCCTCCCGGCCAGACAGTGAGGATGGCGGCAATGACAAGGACGAGCACCACGATCGTCGAGATGATCGCGTTCTCTCGGTGCAGAGCGAACGCGAGCTTGTCATGTTTGTCGCCGAGAAACTGCCCGGCGAGGACCGACTGGATGAAAAGGAGCAGCGCCGCGAGGGACGCCACAATGCGGTAGGCCCAGAGCGGCCAGGCCGGAGCGGATGTCTTCGAGATCGTCGCCTGTGTCATATCGCCAGTTTCGCGCGAACGACCCGCCGATCCGTACTCCCCTCGGAGTCATTCGCCTACTCCCCTGGTGGTGGCGGGAGATCCAGCATCCGGTGGCGGGCGAAAGTGAAACGCGGCGGGAGCAGTTGCTCCCGCCGCGTCACGGTTTCTCCCGCCACCACGGGATGGATGGTTCCTAGAGGGCTGCGAAGACCTCGCGCATGAGGTTGGCGGTCTCGCTCGGCGTCTTGCCGACCTTGACCCCGGCGGCCTCGAGGGCCTCCTTCTTGCCCTGCGCGGTGCCGGCGCCGGACGACACGATCGCCCCGGCGTGGCCCATGGTCTTGCCCTCCGGCGCGGTGAATCCCGCGACGTAGGCGACGACCGGCTTGGTGACGTTGGCCTCGATGAAGTCGGCCGCGCGCTCCTCGGCGTCGCCACCGATCTCACCGATCATGACGATCGCCTTGGTGTCGGGGTCGTCCTGGAAGGCCGCGAGTGCGTCGATGTGCGTGGTGCCGATGATCGGGTCGCCGCCGATGCCGATCGCGGTCGAGAATCCTAGATCGCGCAGCTCGAACATCATCTGGTAGGTCAGCGTGCCCGACTTGGAGACGAGACCGATCGGACCGGTGCCGGTGATGTTGGCAGGCGTGATGCCGACGAGCGACTCTCCCGGCGTAATTATGCCGGGGCAGTTCGGACCGATGATGCGGGTCAGGTTGCCCTTCGCCTGGGCGAGCGCCCAGAACTCGGCCGAGTCCTGTACCGGGATTCCCTCGGTGATGACGACGACCATCGGGATCTCCGCCTCGATGGCCTCGACCACGGCGTCCTTCGCGAACGCCGGCGGCACGAAGACGATCGAGACATCCGCACCCGTCTCGCGGATGGCCTCGTCCACGGTTCCGAAAACGGGAAGCGTGACGTCGCCGTGCGTTACCGTTTCGCCGGCCTTGCGGGCGTTGACGCCACCGACGACCTGGGTTCCGGCCTTGAGCATCAACGCGGTGTGCTTGCTGCCCTCGCCGCCCGTGATGCCCTGGACGATGACCTTGGAGTTTTTGTTGAGGAAGATCGACATTTGTCTGCAGCCCTTACGCGTTTGCCAGTTCGGCGGCCTTGTCGGCGCCTTCGTCCATGGTGAGTGCGAGCGTCACCAGCGGGTGGTTCGCATCGTTGAGGATGCGGCGACCCTCGTCAACGTTGTTGCCGTCGAGTCGCACGACGAGCGGCTTCGATGCCTCGGCGCCGAGAGTATTGAGGGCGCCGACGATGCCGTTCGCAACCGCATCACACGCGGTGATCCCGCCGAAGACGTTGACGAAAACGCTCTTCACCTGTGGGTCGCCGAGGATTACGCTCAGGCCGTTCGCCATGACCTCGGCGGATGCGCCGCCGCCGATGTCGAGGAAGTTGGCCGGCTTCACGTTGCCGTGCTTCTCCCCCGCGTAGGCGACGACATCCAGGGTCGACATGACCAGTCCCGCACCGTTGCCGATGATTCCGACCTCGCCGTCGAGCTTCACGTAGTTGAGGTGCAGCGCCTTCGCCTTCGCCTCCAGCGGGTCGGCTGCGGCAGCGTCCTCGAGGTCGGCGTGTGCGGGATGACGGAAGTCCGCGTTCTCGTCGAGGCTCACCTTGCCGTCGAGGGCCAGGATCGTTCCGTCCTCGGTCAGGACGAGCGGGTTGACCTCGACCAGCGTCGCATCCTCACCCTTGTAGACCTCGTAGAGCTTGGCGATGACGGGCGCGACCTTGGCGGCCAGGTCATCCGGGAAGTGTCCGGCTTTGGCGATCTCGAGCGCCTTCGCCTGGTCGATGCCGACGCCGGGGATGACCTCGACGCGAGCGAGGGCATCCGGTCGCTCGACCGCGAGCTCCTCGATCTCCATTCCGCCCTCGACGGCGCACAGCGACAGGTACGAGCGGTTGGCGCGGTCCAGCAGCACCGAGAAGTAGAACTCCTTGTCGATGCGGGCACCAGCGGTCACCATGACCTTGTGCACCGGAAGACCCTTGATGGTGAGCTTCAGGATGGCTTCGGCCGCGGTGAACGCGTCGTCCGGATTGTGGACGACCTTCACGCCTCCGGCCTTGCCTCGGCCGCCGGCCTTGACCTGCGCCTTGACGACGACGGTCCCGCCCAGCTTCTCGGCCGCCGCTCGGGCTTCCTCGGGTGTGTCCGCGACGATGCCCGGAAGTACCGGCACTCCGTACTGTTCGAAAAGGTCACGGGCCTGGTACTCAAAAAGATCCACGCTGCTTATTCCAATCGCGCGTTGGGGTTTAGTTAGATGTGGTTATCTCGACGTCGAGATATCTTGACGTCGAGATACTTTGACCAACAGGAAGCTTACTCTCGGAGTCTGCAACCATTGACACATGGTGTCGAGGGCGGTCGAGCGCTACGCATCGGATGGCGTGCTGATCGCGGGCGGTGCGCGCGCCATCCTGCTCCAGGTCGCCGATCCCGTTGTCGCGGCCGGAGTAGCCCGCCACAGTGACTTCGCGCATCGTCCGGTCGAGCGGCTGCGGAACACGCTCACCTTTGCCTATGCGGTTGTACTGGGAACGCCGGAGGACGTCGCGCGCGTCACCGCCTGGGTGAATCGCGCGCATGGTCCGGTGGTGCGGGCGGAGGACGCGCAGTTGCAGCTGTGGGTCGCGGCGACCCTGTACGAGACGGCCGTGCGTGTTCATGAGCGGGTGTTTGGACGAACTAACGCCGCGCTCGCGGACGAGCTCTACCGCGCCTACTCCGCGCTCGGCACCGCGCTGCAGATGCCCGCCGCCCTCTGGCCGGAGGATCGCGCATCCTTTAGCGAGTACTGGGATGCTCGTGTCGCGGCCCTTGACGTGAGCGATGACGCGCGAGGCGTCGCGGACGACCTGTTTGCTCCGGTAGTGGCGCCGCTCTGGCTTCGAGCTGGACTGCCGCTCGCGCGCGTCCTGACCCTCGACCTGTTGCCGGCGCCCCTGCGCGAGGCCTACGGCTTCGAGTGGTCTCCAGCCCTGACGCGACGTGCCGACAGGGCCTGGTCGGTTATTCGAGTGTTGGCGCGCCTCACGCCGCACCGCCTTCGATCGACCCCCGCGCGGCGCTACCTGAGACGGCTCCGGCGGACCGACTAGCCGGGAAGCGCCGTCGCCGTGAGCTTCTCGGCCACGGGCCAGAGCCTCTCGGGCACCCCTGCCCGTCTGGCGCTGCGCGGGAGGTTCACTTTCTTCGTCGGCCCGACGAGCCCGAGCCGGTTGGGACCGTAGTACGCCCCCTGCTCCGCGGTCGCATCGGCGGCCGCGAACAGCAGCGGTTCGGCTCCCTGCTCAACCCCCTGCGACGGCAGGATGGTGCGCTGAATCGGGGGCAGCTCGTCGCCCTGCCGTGCGAGATTGCGTCCGGCCGTCTGAAGGTTCGTGCGCGTGTAGCCGGGATGCGCGATCGTCGAGCGGAGCGACCATCCCCGCTCAGCGGACAGTGCCGCGAGCCGCTCGGCGAACAGCATGTCGGCGAGCTTTGACTGCGCGTAGGCCCGTCCGGGACGATAGCTGCGTTCGGAGTTGAGGTCGTCGAAACGGATGCGTCCGAAGTTTGCGGTGCCGCTCGACATGGTGGCGACGCGGGGGGCCTCCGACTCGAGGATGCGCGGGAGCAGCAGCATGGTCAGGGCGAACGGTCCAAGGAAGTTGCTGCCAAACTGCAACTCGAATCCGTCGGCCGTCGACTCGCGTTTGGGCGGCACCATGACGCCCGCGTTGTTGACGAGCACGTCTACCGGGAGACCGTCGTTCAGGATGCCCGCCGCGAATTCCCGCACGCTCGCCAGATCGGCGAGGTCGATGCGGCGAAGTTCGAGGTCGGCGTCGGGGAATGCGTCCAGAATCTCGCGGCGCGCTTCCTCACCCTTGCTCAGGTTTCGCACGGCCATGACGACGCGCGCTCCGGCGCCGGCCAGTCGCCTGGTGGTCTCTTTGCCGGTTCCGCTGTTTGCACCCGTGACGATGAATGTGCGTCCGGTTTGGTCTGGAACGGTGTACATGATGCCTCCCTGAGCAATAATAGACCTGCGGTCTCTTGATTGAGAGCGTAACAGACTGATGGTCTTTTATTCAAGGAGGCGCGTATGAGCACTACGGGCTTTGCCCGCGCACGCACCGACGAACAGCGACTCGAGCGTCGGGAGGCAATCCTTGCGACGGCCGCGACGATGCTGCTCACCGTGCGTGTCAACGACCTCAGCCTCAATGAACTCGCTCGCCGAGTCGGTCTCGCGAAGTCCAACGTGCTGCGGTACTTCGAGTCACGCGAGGCCGTGCTTCTCGAGTTGTACGCGCGAGAGAACACGGCGTGGCTGGACGCCGTCGAGTCAGCGCTTGCCGCAGCACAGACGGTCGACGTCGACGTGGTCGCGCGCGCCGTCGCCGCCTGCGCTGCGGAGCGACCGGTCTTCTGCGACCTCACCGCCTCGGCCGCCAGCGTGCTCGAGCACAATGTCTCGGCGGACGTCGCGGCCGCGTACAAGCGCGATGCGATCGCGGGAGCCTATCGGCTGGCCGAAATCGTGAGCGAGTACCTCGGGGAATTCTCCGTGGCAACCGGGACCGTCTTCGTCGGCGGCGTTTTGCTGGTCATCGGCGGGGTCTGGGCATCCTCTCAGCCGTCGGCCGGCATGGCCGCCGCCTACCGCGAGCATCCGGAGCTCAAGGACTTCCGGCTGGACTTCACCTTCGCGGTATCCGAGATCATTGCGACCCTGCTCGTGGGCCTTCAGCACCGCGAAGCGCGGAACGGTACGAACGCCTAAAGCTTCTCGATCGGGGCGATCTTGATGAGCAGGCGCTTGCGCCCCGCGGTGTCGAACTGCACCTCGGCCACGGCCTTCGGCACGACGCCCGTCACAGCGGTGACCCGTCCGTCGCCGAAGTCGGCGTGCCGGATACGGTCCCCCACGGCCAGAAGGAGGTCGCCGTTGTCGCGCACCTTGTTTGTCACCGCGCTCGTCCACTCGCGCTTCTCTCTTGGCGCAGGCGGGAGCTGACCGACCGAGTCGCGGAAGCTGAAACCGCCCTCGCGCCGGGCACCCAGCGTGCGCGGCTGGAATCCGCCACGACCGGAGGCGTCGCCGGGGAACTGTTTCCATTCGATGAGCTCCGCGGGAATCTCGCCCAGATAGCGGCTCGGCGCCGCGACGCCGACCTCGCCGAACTGCGCCCTGGTCATCGCCAGCGAGAGGTAGAGGCGGCGGCGCGCGCGGGTGATGCCGACGTAGAAGAGACGGCGCTCCTCGGCCGGTCCGCCGATCTCGCCGGCGGACATCTGGTGGGGCAGCAGCCCCTCCTCGACGCCGGTCAGGAACACCGCCTCGTATTCGAGACCCTTCGCCGTGTGCAGGGTCATCAGCGAGACCGTGCCGGATGTGTCATCCAGTTCGTCCGCGGCGGCCACCAGTGACACCTCGGTCAGGAAGTCGAGCAGGGTCCCGTTCGGATTGTTCTTCTGGAACTCCTTCGTGACCGAGACCAGCTCCTCGACGTTTTCCGCGCGAGCCTCGTCCTGTGGATCGCCGGTGTTACGGAGGGCCTCGACGAACCGCGTTCGCTGCAGCAGCTCGACCAGGATGTCCGCGGGGCCGGCCGGCTGCGGCTGATCCAGGGAGGCTCGCGCGCCGACCTCGTCGAGGATGCTCGCCAGCTCGAGGATCGCGCCCGTGACCTTCGGCCCCAGCCCCAGCTCACCGGCGCTGGGGAGCGCGTCACGGAGTGGAAGCCCATTGGTGTCCGCGAAAGACTGGAGCGCCGCCTCGGTCGCGGGACCGATCCCGCGCTTCGGCACATTCATGACGCGGCGGAGCGCGAGCGGGTCGGCGGGATTGGCGACCGTGATGAGGTACGCCATCGCATCCTTGATCTCGGCCCGCTCGTAGAACTTAGTGCCGCCGAGCACGCGGTACGGCAGGGCAGACCGGATGAAGATCTCCTCGAGCGCACGCGTCTGCGCGTTGGTGCGATAGAACACCGCGATGTCTTTGTACGCGACGCCCTCGTCGTGCAGCTTGGCGATCTCATCGGCCACGAACTGGGCCTCGTCATGCCCCGAATAGCCCGTGAACCCGACGATCTTGTCGCCCGAACCGATGGTCGTGAACAGCTTCTTGTCTTTGCGGTCGAAGTTGTTGGAGATCACCGAGTTGGCGGCGTCGAGGATGTTCTGGGTCGAGCGGTAGTTCTGTTCGAGCAGGATCACCTTCGAGTGCTGGAAGTCGTGCTCGAACTCGACGATGTTGCGGATGTCCGCACCGCGGAAGGCGTAGATCGACTGGTCGGAGTCGCCGACCACCGTCAGGGATGCGCCCGGGATCTCCCCCCGAGCGCCGCGGAAGGACTTCGTAAAACCGTTCTCGGCCTCGAGATCGTTCGCCGTCGCCTGGTCGACTTCACGAGTCAGTTCGCGGATGAGCGAGTACTGGGCGTGGTTGGTGTCCTGGTACTCGTCGACGAGGATGTGCCGGAACCGCCGACGATACAGCGCCGCCACGGCAGGGAACGCGCGGAACAGGTAGACGGTCTGGGCGATCAGGTCGTCGAAGTCGAAGGCGTTCGCCTTCGCGAGCGCCTGCGAGTAGCGGCGGAAGATCTCGACGAACCCGGCCTCGTTCGGATCATTGAAGTTCGCGGACCGCGCGTAGGACTCGACGTCGGAGAGCTCGTTCTTCGCCTTCGAGATCTTGCCGAGAACCCCGCCGACCGTGAAGCCGAGGGTGTCGGCATCCAGCTCTTTGATGATTCGCTTGACCAGGGCACGCGAGTCGGCCGAGTCGTAGATAGTGAAGCTCCTGGTGAATCCGAAGTTCTCGGCTTCGCGACGAAGGATGCGCACGCAGGCGGAGTGGAACGTGGAGATCCACATGCCCTCGGCGGCCTCGCGTCCGATGAGAGCACCCACACGCTCCCGCATCTCGGCCGCGGCCTTGTTGGTGAACGTGATGGCCAGGATCTGGCTCGGCCACGCCTCGTGCGTCTGCAGCAGGCCGGCGATGCGCCTCGTGAGCACGCTGGTCTTGCCCGAGCCAGCACCGGCGACGATCAGCAGCGACTGCCCCCGGTAGAGCACCGCCTCACGCTGGCGCGGATTGAGTCCTTCGAGGAGTGCCTCGTCGGGCACCGGTGGGGTTCCGGTGCGACCGGACGCGCCCTCGCTTCGGCCAGGTGCGGGGTCGAATCCATCGAGAACGAACGTCATAACCGACCCAGTCTAGGCGGCACTTCCGACCTCGGTCCGGGCGCTGTCAGAGGGCCGCGCGGGCCCGGAGTGCGAGGTCGGGCTGGTCCGCGAAGACACCGTCCACGCCCGATCGCATAATCGTGTCGAACTCCTCTTCCCAGCGCCCGTAGTCGCGCGCGTGCATCCCTCGACGGAACGCCTTCTCGAGGAACTGGTTCTCCGCTCGCAGCGTCCACGTGTAGACCTCGAGCCCCGCGGAGCGCGCGCGGTGGGCGAGATCGGTCGATCCGGTGACCGCGCCCGACGCATCCCTGTCCAGGAGCAGCGCCTTGTCGACGCTCACACCGTCGACCTCGGTGACGAGCCGGGCGAGCCCCGCATCGGTCAGGTAGTCGGGGTAGCCACGCGCCTCTGCTCCGAACTGCGCGACCTGGTCGGCGGGAGCACCGGACACCTCGGCCAGGAAGGTCAGGCGACCCGGCACATCCAGGTCCTGGACCTGCCCGAGCACCGTCTGCTCGAACGATTCGACGACCAGGTTGTCGGGCCTGGCCCAGGCGGCAATCTCCGCGGCGAAGCTCTCGGCAAGGGGAAGACCGATGGAATCGAAGTAGCTCGCGTGCTTCAGCTCGGCGACCATCACGAGCGGCCGGTCCGCGGACTGCAGGAGTTGGATGAGGTCGACGAGCCGCAGGATCCCCTGCGTTCCGTCGAACTTCGCGCTCTGCGGGCGAAGAGCGGGAAGCCGCTCACGGGCGGCGAGTGTGGAAAGTTCGGCCCACGTGAAGTCCTCCGTGAACCAACCGGTCAGCTCGCGCCCGTCGACCGTTTTCGTCGTGCGACGATCGGCGAACCGCGGATGGGAGGCGACATCCGTCGTCCCCGAGATCTCATTCTCGTGCCGCACCACGAGCACGCCGTCCCTGGTCGGCACGATGTCGGGTTCAACCGCGTCCGCGCCCTGGTTGATGGCCAGCTGGTAGGCCATTGCCGTGTGCTCCGGCCGATAGCCGCTCGCCCCGCGATGGGCTATGACGAGGGGGCGCACGGTCACAGCTCAAAGGCTACGCCCATACAATCGAGGGTTATGGAGACGTGTGTCGGTTGCGGATCTCCTCTCGCGCCATCGTGGAAATTCTGTATCCACTGTGGTCTTGCCGTTGATGCGCCCGAGATACCGGGGGCCATCCGACCCGAGGCCGGTGCCGGCCCTGCCCCGCGCGCGCGGAGCCGCGCCCTGCTGATCGGCGGGATCGGGGTCTTCGTGGTCGGGGTCGCGCTGCTCGTACTCGCCATCGCCCTGTTCGCGGGCGCTTTCCACTGACCATGGCTCGCAGCGGGACGGAACCGACGAGGCGCATCCCGCTGCGCTGGGGAACCTACGAGAGCCGCTACCTGGGCGGACTGCTCTACATCGCGGCCGGAACGGTCGTGCTGCTGAGCACCAACACGTACACGATCGGGTTCCTGCTCCTCGGAACCGTTGCGCACTGCTTCGGCTGGGCCATCCTCCCGGCGACGGGCGGACGTCGCCTCGCCGCGTTCGGACCGAGTCTCGTCGCGAGCTGGCTGATGCTCACCGGACCACAGATCCTGTTCGTGATGGCCGCGCTCCTGCTCGGCTGGCTGATCGTTCGCGAGCGTCCGCTCCGCAGCTACCTCGTGCTGCTCTTCCCGATCGCGTCGGGCGTGATCATGGCGTACTCGTTCCACAGCAACCACAACGAGCCGTTCGCCTTCGCCGTCGAGACCGTCGTTGTGGTCGCTTCCGCGTGGCTGGCGCGCGCCCTCGCAAGGCCGCGCTTCCACCAGGTCACCGCGTAGCCTTGTAATAGTACGATAGTCGATATATATTGTCGGCATGAGCGAACAAGAGATGCGGGAGCCCACGTTCTTCGTGCTGGCATCCCTGGCGGATGGCCGAAAGCACGGTTACGGGATCATCAAGGACGCCGAGGAACTCTCGGACGGACGCATCCATCTCAAGGTCGGAACGCTCTATGCGGCCCTCGATCGCCTGCAGTCCGAAGGACTGGTAGTCGCGGCGGGCGATGAGGTGGTCGCCGGGCGTCTGCGTCGCTACTTCGAACTGACCGAGGATGGCGCCTCGACGCTTCAGGCCGAGTCCGAGCGTCAGGCGCTCAATGCCCGCCGGGCCAACGACCGACTCAAGAAGCGAGCGGCGCGCGTTGCTCTCAAGCCGGTGATCGCCCGATGAGCAACGAACTCGAAAACACGTATCGCCGAGCGCTGCGTTGGTACCCGAAGCGCTGGCGGGCCGCCAACGAGGATGCGGTGGTTGGCACCCTGCTCGAGTTCGCCGAGGCGGACCACCGTACCGAACCGGCAGGCGGAGAGCTTGCGAACCTCCATCGCAATGGACTGGGTGCTCGCGTGGGAATCGTGGGCCAATGGATTTCGCCCGCTGCGCGCGCGTATGCCTCGATATTCGCCGTCGGGCTTGGCGCAAGCATCTCGGCTGCGGGCATCCTCGTTGCCTGCTGGACCTACCAGTACGCCAATCACGTCTATCAACAGGTCCTGTCCGTCGACGCGCTGCTGCAGAACTTGAGCGCGGGACAGGCAACGTATGTGTTCTGGCTAATCGCCTTCGTGGCGTGCATGCTCGGATTCCGTCGCGTCGCCGGGCTGTTGCTCCTCGCCTCGATCCCGGTCTCGATCGGATGGTCCGCCATCGCCTTCTCGCTTGGCGACTATGGTCATCCGAGCGACGTATCGCTGGGATTCCTCAGCCTCCTGGCGATCGTCGCCGCGTCCGGCCTCATCTCATCGTCGCGAAGGAGTCGAAAGCTGCAGTTCTCGGCCTTTGTCGGTTTCGCCCTGCTGCTCGCGGGCGCGTTCTGGCTACGCGGATACGGCGGCGGCTACTGGGGTAATGGCGCCCGCAACGTCGACTACTTTTGGGCGCCCCTCGCCGTGTGGCTGGTGTTCGTCGGACTCCCGTTGGCTCTCACTGTGGGCATCGTATTGTGGAGATCGCACCGACGGGGTGAGGCAATCGGAGTGCTCTACGCGGCGGCGCCGCTACTGCCCCTGGCACTGCTTGCGTTCGGCTGGGTCAACGGTGTACCCACTGCGGCGGAAGTGCTGACGTCGATCGTCGTCGTAGTGGCGCTCGGAATCGGTATTCTGCGAATCTTCGGGCTGCGCATCCGAATCACGCGGGTCTAGGTCCCGGAGGGCTGGAACCGAGGGAGCTGGCGAGTCACTCCCACTCGATGGTTCCCGGCGGCTTACTGGTCACGTCGAGCACAACGCGGTTGACGCCCGGCACCTCGTTGGTGATCCGGTTCGAGATCTGCGCGAGCACGTCGTAGGGCAGGCGCGTCCAGTCGGCGGTCATCGCATCCTCGGATGAGACGGGCCGAAGGACGATCGGGTGTCCGTAGGTGCGGCCATCGCCCTGGACCCCGACCGAACGAACATCCGCGAGCAGCACGACCGGGCATTGCCAGATCTCGAGGTCGAGTCCCGCCATGGTGAGTTCCGCGCGAACGATTGCGTCCGCTGCCCGGAGCAGCTCGAGGCGTTCGCGCGTGACCTCTCCCACGATCCGGATGCCGAGTCCCGGACCGGGGAACGGCTGGCGTGAAACGATGACCTCGGGAAGCCCGAGCTCGCGGCCGATCGCGCGCACCTCGTCCTTGAACAGTGTGCGCAGCGGCTCGACGAGCTTGAACTGGATGTCCTCGGGCAGGCCGCCCACGTTGTGGTGGCTCTTGATGTTGGCGGTACCGCTCCCGCCGCCCGACTCGACCACATCGGGGTAGAGCGTGCCCTGCACCAGGAAGTCGATCGACGGACCGCCGGCCGACGCTTCAAGGACAAGTGCCTCCGCGGCGCCCTCGAATGAGCGAATGAACTCTCGGCCGATGATCTTGCGCTTCTGCTCTGGGTCGGTGACGCCGGCGAGTGCGTCGAGGAACTGGTCGACCGCATCCACAGTGACGAGCCGTACGCCGGTCGACGCGACGTAATCCTCTTCGACCTGGCGACGCTCATCCTGCCGCAGCAGCCCATGGTCGACGAAAATGCACGTGAGCTGGTCACCGATCGCGCGATGAACAATGGCCGCGGCGACCGCGGAGTCGACACCGCCGGACAGACCGCAAATCACGCGCGACGAGCCAACCTGCTGTTGGATGCGAGCGACCTGTTCGTCGATGACGTTGGCGCTGTTCCAGTCCGCCGGAATGCCCGCGGCGCGGTGCAGGAAGTTCTCGAGCACGGCCTGGCCGTATTGGGTGTGCTTCACCTCGGGATGCCACTGGACGCCGTAGAGCTTGCGCTCATCCGAGGCGAATGCGGCGACGGGAGTGGATGCGGACGATGCGAGCACCTCGAATCCATCCGGTGCTTTCGACACCGAGTCGCCGTGGCTCATCCACGTGGTCTGCTCGTTGGGCTGGTCACCGAGGAGCACGCTGGTCTGGTTGGCAAGATGGACCTCGGTGGAGCCGTACTCGCGCGCGCCGGTCTGGGCCACCTCACCGCCGAGCTGCTGTGCCATGACCTGGAAGCCGTAGCAAATGCCGAGCACGGGAATTCCGAGATTGAGGATGCCCGGATCGAGCGTCGGGGAGCCGGTCTGGTAGACGCTTGAGGGACCGCCGCTGAGCACGATGCCACTGGGGTTCCTGGCCGTAACCTCTGCCGCAGTGATGGTGTGCGGCACGATCTCGCTGTACACGTTCGCCTCGCGAACGCGGCGCGCGATCAGCTGCGCGTACTGCGCCCCGAAGTCGACGACCAGCACCGGCCTGGCGCTGGTTTCCGTGCTGCCGGTCGAATCGCCCTGTGCTTCTGAATCGCTAATTCGTGGCCTCCACACCGCTCACCCTGACACTGTCCATTGTGCCAGTTGGGGAGGGTGTGGATGTCGCGTCCGCCTGGAGAGCGGCGAGTTCGCGCCGGGCGCGCTTTGCGACGAAGTGCTCCGCGATGAACGACAGGAAGGGCACGACGCCGCCGAGGGCGATGAGGATGAACATGGTGAACGGCCAGCGCATGCGGCTCCACAGCGTGAAGTCGGCGATCAGGTACACGACGTAGAACCAGCCGTGAGCGATGAGGATGCCGATGCTCAGGTTGACGCCGGTGAGACCCGGCGACTTGCCGAGGCTCGGGAAGTAGTTGACCAGGGTGATGAAGCCACTGGGACCGCCCAATTCCACCTCATAGAAGAAGATGTACTTCAGCACCATCTCGACGACGAGCAGCAGCAGGAACGTTCCCGTGACGTACGAGCAGACCTTGTAGATGCGCAGCGCGTTGTTGATCAGCGGAATGGTCTCCGCCTTCGGCTTGTACGTGGTCGCGATGAGCGAAGACAGCGAGGGCATGGCGTCAGTGTACTTCCGTTGAATTCGCCGTTGCTGTGTCTTGCCTGTCCTCTTCTTCGCGCTCGAACGCATCCTTTACGAGCCGGTACCAGAGGTAGATGGCGAAGCCGGCGAACAGGACCCATTCGATCGCGTAGAACACGTTCAGCCAGTTGAGGCTGACGTCGTTGACGGGACGGACGGACTGGATCTTGGCGAGCCCGGCCGGCGCGACGTTGTCGACGATGTATCCGCCGTATGCGCTCGGTGTGACCGTCTTCCACTCGTTGAGCAGCCACGGGATGGAGACGACGCTCACGACGTGATGCTCGAAGTCGTCCTGGTCGGGCGGCTCGGTCGGCTGGTATCGGCCGACGACCGTGACGGACGACTCGCCCATCCGCAGCCGGTCGGCCGCGGCGTCGGCCTCGGCTTTGGTCTTGGCCCATCCAAGGGCGACGGCTACTCCTGCGCCGTTCTTCGCGACCACGTGACCGAGCACCCAGTACCCGGTCACCCCGAAGTTCACCCGATCACTGACGACATAGGTGTCCCCGGCAACGCGCCGACCAGTCACGGTCACGATCTGACCGGCGGCACGGTCGGTGACTTCCTTCTGCGGGACCGCGACGTCGGCGAGCGGCGTCACCTTCTCATCCGGGATGATCACGACCGTTCCGGTGGCGACGGCCCGACCGATCTGCCACTGCCCGAGCGCGGCAAATCCTGCAGCGATACCGAGGGCGAGAACGAGTGCGAGGATCCAGCGGGGACGCCGGGCGACACTCCACACGATTAGTACTCCGGATCTCGCTTGCGGGAACTCTGCTGGTCAGATTGTTCCATGGCTTGCTGAATGGTCGGGTCCAGCAGGATGTCCCGGTCGTCGCTGTCGCCGTCATCGTCGTCGTCCGGGACCGACACGGGGGTGTCGCGACCGAGCAGCGGTTCGTCGTCATCCTCCTCGACGTCGTCGGCCGGGGCGGAATCCGAGGTGCCGGTTGCGCCCTCCAGGAGCGCGATGGCTTCGGCGCTCGCGGCGTTCGCCTCGGCTGAAACGGTCGACCGGGCGGAACCCCGACGGAAGAACAGACTGGTGAGCCGCTCCGAGTTGACGGTCAGAACGGGTCCGATGATCGACATCACGAGCACGTAGAGTCCCGCGAACGGCGTCAGTCGCGGATCCAGACCGGCGCCGGTCGCCAGGGTGGCGAGGATGAGAGCGAACTCACCGCGGTTCTGCAGGATGAGCCCTATTCCGAGGCCGTACCGGGCGGGCATCCGGTTGATGAGCGCGATCAACCAGCCGCCGCCCACGTTCACGACGAGTGTCATCAGCACCGCGCCGGCCACCGGCCACAGCACACCGCCGAAACTCGAGGGGTTCAGCGCCAGGCCGAAGTTTACGAAGAAGAACGCACCGAAGACGTCGCGCAGCGGAAGCGCGAATCCCTCGATCCGCGAGCGGAACCGGGTCGCCCCGACGACGAGACCGATCAGGAACGCCCCGATCGCATCCGAGACACCGAGGATGTCCCCGATGCCGCCGAACGCGACGGCGAGACCGAAGAAAAGGATGGTGAACAGCTCGTCGTCGCGAGCGCCGAGAAGACGGCCGACGTGCTTACCGCCCCAGCGGGCGAGGGCGAACATGGCAACCAGGAAGGCGAACGAGATCCCGAGTTGCAGGACGATCTGCCAGATGTTCGTCTCGCCGCCGATGACCACGGCGACCACGGCGAGGTAGAAGGCGATGAACACATCCTCGACGACCGCGATACCCAGGATGACCGGGGTTTCGGGATTCGCCAGCCGGCGCAACTCGATCAGCAGCTTGGTGACGATCGCGCTCGAAGAGGTCGCGGTCATGCCCGCAATGATCAGGGCCTCCCGCGCACCCCAGCCCACCCAGAAGCCGAACCCGATGCCGATACCGAAGTTGATGATGAGCCGGCTGCCGCCCGAGAGCAGGAGTCCGCGGGCGTTACCGAAGAACTCGTCCTGGTCGAAGTCGAGGCCCAGATTGAAGAGCAGGAAGATCAGCCCGAGGACGGCGACCAGTTCGACGTTGGCCGGTTTGAAGCCGCCCGGGATGAGGTGCATGTGCGGGCTCGCGAGTAGGCCGACGAGCATGTAGATCGGGATCGACGGAAGACCGACCAGTTTGCCGAGACGCCCAAGGACGTAGGCAATGACAAACAGAACACCGAGTACGAGTAGCTCGCTGCCCACCGGTCAGTCTCCGGCAGGCGCGTCGACGGTGCCCTTCAGCTTTGCCTCACCCGTGCGAAAGTACATGAATGCCTTCGCAACCTTCTCGGGTGATCCTGCCGCAACCAGCGTGTCACCGGGGAAGACCTTGAAGTTCTCATCCGGTGCAGGGTTTGCGGATTCGCCGCGGACGACCGCGACGATTGTGACGCCGACGACGCCCACGGCGCCGAGGTCACCGAGCGTCTGCCCGGCGATGTGGTCCTCGTAGTCGACGTGGAACCAGTCGATGGTGAGACCGGGGATCGAGTCGAGGTTCGTCAGTGACTCCGTGATCCGGGTACCACCCAGGAGCTCCGCGAGCGTGTGCGCTTCGTCATCGTCCAGGCGCAGTGCGACCTTCACGGCCTTGGAGCCGTCCTCCGCGTCGGAGAACGTGATCAGGTCGCTCGAGCCGGCCCGGTGCGTGATGACACCGACCTTGCCGCCGCCCTCAGTGACGAAGGTGTGCAGAACACCGACACCGGGGAGCTTCACCCGCTTTACGTCAACCATGCTCGAGACCCTCTTATCCGTTGTCTACAACCGTTTTGGTACCGGTTTTATGCCTGGTGGTACGGCGCGACAACGACCTCGACGCGCTGGAATTCCTTGAGGTCCGAGTATCCGGTCGTCGCCATCGAGCGCCGAAGCGCGCCGATCAGATTGACGCGACCGTCGGCAACGGCGGATGGCCCGAAGAGGATCTGCTCGAGCGTTGCGATCGAGCCGACCTCGACGCGGTTTCCGCGCGGGAGTTCGGGATGGTGCGACTCCGAGCCCCAGTGCCAGCCACCGCCCGGAGCATCCGTCGCGCGTGCGAGAGTGCTGCCGAGCATGACAGCGTCGGCGCCGACCGAGATCGCCTTCACGATGTCGCCACTGGTGCCGAGGCCGCCATCAGCGATGACGTGGACATAGCGACCACCGGACTCGTCCAGGTAGTCGCGACGAGCGCCCGCGACGTCCGCCACCGCGGTCGCCATGGGTGCGTGGATGCCGAGGCTCGCGCGAGTGGTTGCCGCAGCACCGCCGCCGAAGCCGACGAGAACCCCGGCCGCGCCGGTGCGCATCAGGTGCAGTGCCGCCGTGTAGGTGGCCGCGCCGCCAACGATGACCGGGACATCCAGTTCGTAGATGAACTTCTTCAGATTCAGCGGCTCGACCGTCTTGGAGACGTGCTCGGCGCTCACCGTGGTGCCGCGGATGACGAACATGTCGACGCCCGCATCCACCACCGTCTTGTACAGCTCCTGGGTGCGCTGCGGGCTGAGCGCGCCAGCTACCGGGACGCCCGCGGCGCGGATCTGCGCCAGGCGGGCGGTGACCAGCTCGGGCTTGATCGGCTCCGAGTAGATCTGCTGCATCCGCTTCGTCGCGTCGGCCGGTTTCAGGTTCTGGATCTCCGTGAGGAGGGGCGCCGGATCCTCGTAGCGGGTCCAGACGCCCTCGAGGTCGAGTACGCCGAGGCCGCCGAGCTTCCCGAAGGCGATCGCCGTCTCCGGGCTGACCACGGAGTCCATCGGGGCGGCGAGTACCGGGATCTCGAACGTGAACGCGTCGATCGTCCAGCTGACGGACACATCCTGCGGGTCGCGAGTGCGCCGGCTGGGGACGATCGCGATGTCGTCGAAGGCGTAGGCGCGACGGGCGCGCTTCGCACGGCCGATTTCGATGTCACTCACGGGAGCAAGCCTACCGGGCGCCTATTTCGCCGGTGGCGGTAGATCGGGCACGTGGTGGCGGGAGAAAACGTCACACGGCGGGGGTAACTACTCCCGCCGCGTCTCAAGTTCTCCCGCCACGTGGCACGCCCGCGTCCGTCAGCTTCCGTGACAGCCGTTCAGGATGCTCGACATCCGATGTAAGAAGACGTGCGAGGCCGGAGATTTGCTTGCGGAGCCGGTCCTCTCGGTTTTTCTCCCTCCACAGAACCTCGACGGGATCGCCGTGCGTGTACTCGTCACGCGTGTACTTCTGCTTGCCATCGAATTCCGCAGCGACTCGCGCCGTGCGCCAATAGAAATCGGGATACATAGATCCGAGTTCGTCCCTGAACTCGACCTGCAGCTCCGGTGGCTGGAAGCCCTGAAGGTGGATGACAGCGCGACATCGCGACTCACCGAAGGAATCAGACAGCGATGTCGCGAAGCCGACTACCCGCTGAAGATGGCGCCGGCCGAGTCTCGCATCAAAGTTTTCCGCGTCATCAGCCAGCGACTCGAGCGAGACGGCACGAGGGTTTGTGCGACTGATCGCCCAATCCAGCGACCCCACTGCTTCGCTGAAGGAGACACGACGTGCGACGTCGAGAGCGGTTCTTGTGACGTCGGTAACCCGAAATTCGTCTAATTCGACGACGCGGGCCGTTGCAAACCCCGCCGTAGTGCGTCGAATGCCCGGTTCGGCGCGACCACCACCTCGCCAATTGTCTAGGACACTCACGCTGGTTGGCCACGCGCCCGAGATCGGCATTCCCCAAAGCGCGGCGGCTGATTCGCCGCAGAGCACAATGGGATGCGCGGCGTGTGCGACGACGGCACGAATTCGAAGAATATGACGAGCCCGGTAATCCGAACGCTCCCAAATTCCGGCGGGCACGTACGCACCACGCCGCAACTTGACCAGTTCTCCTGACTCCACGGCGCGAGTCAAGCTGCGTGGGGCTTCGACGTGGCCAGGGACATTGTGCGTAAGGACGATTCCGTCCCGACTCATTGCGTTGAAATCCATGGTCGATGATTTCCCGTTCGCGGTCATCCGTCGGTCCAGAAAATGTCGTTCAGTGCGTTGCCCGTACGAGGGGGTTCTGTGGCGGAGGGGAAACCGTGCACGTGGAGGGAGCAGTTACTCCCGCCACGTGATTGGTCCCCCCGCCACAGGGTGCAGGATCTCCCGCCACCGCGGCAGATCGGGCAAGCTGGGGGCATGACCGAGGTGCGTGCTGATTCGCTGGATGACCTGCGCGGGCGAACGAGTGAGAAGTGGGTCGCGTATCCACCAGACGTCCTGCCGCTATTTGTCGCCGAGATGGATTATCCGCTGGCTCCCGCCATCGCGGACGCGCTCATCGAACGCGTTCGGCGCTCGGACACCGGATACGTCGCATCCGCCCTTCCCGTGGGCGAGGCGTTCGCGGAATTCGCGTCGCGGCGCTGGAGCTGGGACGTCGATCCCGTCCGCGTGCGCACCACCACGGATGTGAGCGTGTGCATCGTCGAGACGCTGCGCCGGGCCATCCGTCCGGGCGATGGTGTCATCATCAATCCGCCCGTGTATCCGCCCTTCTTCCACCTCGTTCCGGAGGCGGGCGGGACAGTCGTCGAGGTGCCTTTGACGGACGACGGCTCCGCGTACTCGCTGGACCTCGCCGGAATCGAGGCCGCGTTCGCGGCCGGTGCCCGTGCGCTGCTGCTGTGCAACCCGCAGAACCCGCTGGGTCTGGTGCACTCGCGAGAATCGCTCGCCGCCCTGGCGGACCTTGCCGCGAGGTACGACGCGACCATCGTGAGCGACGAGATCCACGGGATGCTCACCCACGAGTCGGCGACGTTCACGCCCTTCCTCACGGTGTCGGATGACGCGCGCGAGTACGGCGTCGCAGTCACGTCGGCGAGCAAGGCGTTCAACCTCGCCGGGGTCAAGTGCGCGATCATGGTCGCCGCCTCGGATCGATCGCTCGCGCTCCTCGACGGAATGTCGGAGGAGGTGCTGTGGCGAACGAGCATCCTCGGCCTGCACGCGACGGTCGCCGCGCTCACGCACGGGGACGACTGGCTGGACGGCACGATCGCGGCCATCGAGGCGAGTAAGCACCTGCTGGGCTCGCTGCTCGAAACGGAGCTGCCCGGCGTCGGCTTCCGTCCGCCGTCGGCGACCTATCTGGCCTGGCTCGACTTTCGCTCGCTCGACTGGGGCGACGATCCGAGCGTGCGGGCACTGGAAGCTCGCGTCGCGCTCAATCCCGGCCCTGACTTCGGTACGCAGGGCCGCGGCTTCGCCCGGCTCAACTTCGCCTGCTCGACGGAGGTCCTCACCGAGGCCATCCACCGCCTGGCCCACGCCTAATTCAGGAGGTTTTGTTGCTGGAGTGATGGAAACGAGCTGGATGGGTCACACTCACCGCAGTAGCAACTCTCGCCCCACACCTTCCTGAAAAAGGTGAAGCCCGGACGCCGAGAGCGGACGGGGCTAGCGGCGGTAGTTGGGGGCCTCCACGACCATCTGGATGTCGTGCGGGTGCGACTCCTTCAGCCCGGCGGCGGTGATGCGGACGAACTTGCCCTTGTTCCGCAGCTCCTCGATGGTGCGAGCGCCGGTGTAGAACATCGACTGCCGCAGGCCGCCGAGCAGCTGGTAGACGACGGATGAGACGGCACCCTTGTACGGCACCTGGCCCTCGATGCCTTCCGCGATGAGCTGCTCGTCCGAGGGGACATCCGCCTGGAAGTAGCGGTCGCGCGAGTACGAGGTCTTCTTGCCGCGGGTCTGCAGCGCGCCGAGCGAACCCATACCGCGGTAGTTCTTGAACTGCTTGCCGCCCACGAAGACCAGGTCGCCCGGGCTCTCATCCGTTCCCGCGAGCAACGACCCGAGCATCACGGTTTCCGCACCGGCGACGAGTGCCTTGGCGATGTCGCCCGAGTACTGCAGCCCGCCGTCCGCGATGACCGGGATGCCGAACTCGCGTGCGGCGAGGGATGCCTCGTACACAGCGGTAACCTGCGGCACGCCGACTCCGGCCACAACTCGCGTCGTGCAGATCGATCCGGGACCAACGCCGACCTTGATGGCGTCGACCCCCGCCTCGGCCAGGCTCTGCGCGCCCGAGCGGGTCGCGACGTTGCCGCCGATGATGTCGATGTGCGAGAACGCCGTGTCGGCCTTGAGTCGACGCACAATGTCGAGCACGCCGGCGGAGTCACCATTGGCCGTGTCGACCACGATGACGTCGACACCGGCCTCGTTGAGCGAGACGGCCCGCTCCCAGGCGTCGCCGAAGAATCCGATGGCCGCGCCGACACGAAGTCGACCCTCGCCGTCCTTCGTGGCGTTGGGGTACTTCTCCGTCTTCTCGAAGTCCTTGACGGTGATCAGGCCGCGGAGCCGGCCCTGCGGGTCGACCAGCGGCAGCTTCTCGATCTTGTGCTGCGCGAAGATGGCGACCGCGGAGTCCGGGTCGATGCCCTCGGGGGCGGTAATCAGTGGCGACTTCGTCATCACGTCGCGCACGAGCGTCGTGGACTTCTCGAACGGTGAGACGAATCGCATGTCGCGGTTGGTGATGATCCCGACGAGCTTGCCGTCGTCCTCAACGACCGGGAGCCCGGATACCCGGAACTGGCCGCAGAGTGCGTCCACCTCGGCAACGGTCGCATCCGGCGTCGTCGTGACCGGGTTGGTGATCATCCCGGACTCGCTGCGCTTGACCTTGTCGACGTGAGCCGCCTGGTCCTCGATCGAGAGGTTGCGGTGCAGGATGCCGAGGCCGCCGTTACGGGCCATGGCGATCGCCATGCGGGACTCGGTCACCGAGTCCATTGCAGCCGAGAGCAGGGGCGCGGACACGGAGATGTTGCGGGTGAGCCGCGAGGTGGTGTCGGCCTCGCTCGGGATGACGTCCGTGTGGCCGGGCAGCAGCATGACGTCGTCGTAGGTGAGTCCGATGAAGCCGAATGGATCTGGCTGTTCCATTGTTTCCTTTTGGGTGTCGATGGCCGAGCGAAATACGGGCGAAACCGCGTCATTGCGAAGCCCGAAACCCCGTGCTCAATCTTAACGCGACGGCCGGTTTGATATTCCAACGACGACCGTTCCGTCAGGGTCAATTCAAAATTCGAAACACGGGAGACACAAACTCGCACTAGGTTCATTTCAACAGCTCGGTGCCATCGACGTCACCGAATGAACGACACCTCTTGGAGTTGCCCGTGATAATCCCCCAAGCGCAAGCGTCCCCGCTTGCTCGTAGGGTCCGCGGAGCGCTCGCGACCCTCATCGCCATTTCTGCACTGGTCCTCGGTCCAGCAGCGATGGCGTCTGCGGTCTCGACGCCCGCGCCAACCCCCAGTTCCTCGCCCACTACGTCGCCCGAGACGATCCAGATCTGGGTTCGTGTCGCGGCAGACAAGAGCAACGTTCCCGGCGCCTCCGTGCTGGTGACCGGCCCGAAGGGCTTCAAGCAGACCTTCGTCACCGGCGCCGACGGCAAGGCCCTCGTGGGCGTCCCGCGGCCGGGTGACTACAAGTTGCTGCTCGACAACAAGTCGCTTCCCAGCGGGAAGGGCACTCCGCCCGCGGAGAGCAACCCGCGCGTGGTCACCGTCGGCGAGGGCGATGTGGAGGATCCCGCCTACTTCCTGCTGGTGCCGGGTGGTAATGCACCGCCGGTCCCCGGGTCGACGGGCACACCGGGGTCCGGGCACAGTTCCGGCGGATCATCCAACAACACCGACTACGGCGCGCTGGTGGCCAACCTCACGGCGAACGGCCTCATCTTCGGCCTCCTGCTCGCCCTGGCATCCATCGGCGTCTCGCTCATCTACGGCACCACCGGACTGAGCAACTTTGCCCACGGCGAGCTGGTGACGTTCGGAGCCCTCACCGGTTACGTGTTGAGCGGTGTACTGCACCTGCCCGGCTGGATTGGAATCGTCGGTGCCGCCATCGCCGGTGGCCTGATGGGCCTCGGCCAGGATGCCGGGCTCTGGAAGCCGCTCCGGAAGAAGGGCGTCGGACTCATCCCGCTGATGATCGTCAGCATCGGCCTGTCGCTGGTGCTGCGCTACCTGTACGAGTTCATCTTCGGCTCGGACCAGCTCATCATCCCGTCTGACAGTCGGGCGGCCTTCGTGCTGGGCCCGATCAAGTTCACGAGCATCACGCTCATCAGCGTGATCCTCTGCGTGGTGCTGTTGCTCCTCGTCGCGTTCATCCTGCTTCGAACCCGGATCGGCAAGGCCACCCGCGCCGTCGCCGACAACCGGGCCCTCGCCGCAGCATCCGGTATCAACGTCGAGCGGATCATCCGCCTGGTGTGGGTCGGATCGGGTGTGCTGGCCGCACTGGCCGGAGTGCTGATCGGGTACTACCAGACGCTGCGCTGGGACACCGGTGGAAGCATCCTGCTGCTCGTCTTCGCCGCGGTCACACTCGGTGGCTTCGGAACGGCGTTCGGCGCCCTCGTCGGTTCACTCGTGATCGGCCTGGTCGTCAACCTGTCGACACTCATCATCCCGGCGAACGTGCAGAACGCTGCCGCGCTGTTCATCATGATCATCATCCTTCTGGTTCGACCGCAGGGCATCCTCGGTCGACGAGAGCGGATTGGTTAGGAAGGAGAAAATCATGGACTTCAGCTTCCTTTGGCTCGCAGTCGGGCAGATCATCTCGCCCCAGACGATTGCCTACGCTCTCGCCGCACTCGGCCTCGCCGTCTGCTTCGGCTTCACCGGGTTGATCAACTTCGGTCAGGCCGGATTCATGGCCGTCGGTGGTTACGCCTTCGCCATCACTTCGGTGCACTTCCACTGGGCGTTCGGATGGTCGGTGCTCGCATCGATCGTGGGCGCGATCATCTTCGCGATCATCCTCGGTATCCCGACCCTGCGGTTGCGCGCCGACTATCTCGCCATCGTGACGATCGCCGCGGCGGAAATCGTGCGGTACACGGTCAAGACACCGAACATCGCGCCGGTCACGGGTGGTACGGACGGGATCAACGGTTCCTCGCGGGCGTTCGACGCGTTCAACCCCATCCCGCCGGGACGCTACGGATTCGGTGTGCTCACGTACGACCAGGATGACCTATGGATCATCATCGTCGGCATCGTGGTGACCGCCCTCGCAGCCCTCTTCGTCTGGCAGCTCATGCGCAGCCCGTGGGGTCGCATCGTGAAGGGCATCCGCGAGGACGAGGATGCGGTTCGCGCGCTTGGCAAGAACGTCTACTGGTACAAGATGCAGGCTCTGATCATCGGTGGTGTGCTGGCCGCGCTGGCGAACATCATCAACATCATCCCGACGTCGCTGCAGCCGGACAACTACGGCACGCAGACCACGTTCTTCCTGTTCACGATCATGCTCCTCGGTGGCGCGACCACGGTGCTCGGCCCGCTCGTCGGCTCGATCATCTTCTGGGTTGTCCTGTCGCTGACCGACGGCATCCTCAGCCTGTGCGTCCAGTACCACTGGTTGCCCATCACCCAGCTGCAGCAGGGTCCGATCCGCTTCGTGCTCGTCGGAATCGCCCTGATGCTGCTGATCATCTTCAGACCGCAGGGAATCTTCGGCAAGAAGCGAGAGGCGTACTTCGGTGCCTAAGTCAACCAATCCAGAATCCACGGCACCGGCTACGAAGGCCGACCTGTTCGTCGGCACGGCGGGGCCGGGCGTCAAGAAGACCGACCCCATCCTCGTCGCCGACAACGTGACGCGGCAGTTCGGCGGCATGACCGCCGTGGATGTCGCCCACGTCGAAATCCCGCGCGGGGCCATCACGGCCCTGATCGGACCGAACGGGGCGGGGAAGACCACGTTCTTCAACCTCCTCACCGGGTTCGACCGTCCAACGACGGGTGTGTGGACGTTCGAGGGCGTCTCACTCGCCGGGATGCCCGCCTACAAGGTGGCACGAACCGGCATGGTGCGCACCTTCCAGCTGACCAAGGCTCTCGGCCTTCTCAGCGTGCTCGAGAACATGCGCCTCGGTGCGGGTAAGCAGAGCGGCGAACACTTCTTCACCGCGCTCATCTCCTCGCTCTGGCGCAAGCGCGAGCGAGACATCACCGCTCAGGCCATGGAGCTGCTCGCGCGATTCAAACTCGACACCAAGTCGGACGACTACGCGGCCAGCCTCTCCGGCGGCCAGCGCAAGCTGCTCGAAATGGCGCGGGCGCTCATGACCGAGCCGAAGCTGGTCATGCTCGACGAGCCGATGGCCGGCGTGAACCCGGCGCTGACGCAGTCGCTGCTCGGTCACATCCTCAACCTGAAAGACGAGGGGATGACCGTGCTCTTCGTCGAGCACGACATGCACATGGTGCAGACGATCGCGGACTGGGTCATCGTCATGGCCGAGGGCAAGATCGTCGCGGAGGGTTATCCGGACACGGTGATGCGCGACCAGGCCGTCATCGACGCCTACCTCGGTGCCCACCACGACACCGACCTCGGCTCTCTCACGGGCCAGCTCGAGGTGGCAAAGGAGCTCGGGGACGACTTCCTCGTCAGCGAGATCAGCGATGAGATCAAGGAGGAGCCGACCAATGGCAAATGAGATCATCCTCGAGACGAAGGGTCTCGTCGCCGGGTACATCCCCGGGGTCAACATCCTGAACGACTGCAGCGTCTACATGGAAAAGGGCGAACTCGTCGGCATCATCGGCCCGAACGGTGCGGGCAAGTCGACGCTCCTCAAGGCGATCTTCGGACAGGTGAACATCCGTGGCGGCGAGGTGCTGCTCGCGGGTGACAACATCACCGGCCTCAAGGCCGACAAGCTGGTGGCCCGCGGCGTCGGGTTCGTTCCGCAGAACAACAACGTGTTCCCGTCACTGACCATCGAAGAGAACCTCCAGATGGGCGTGTACCAGAAGCCGAAGACGTTCGCGAAGCGCCTCGAGTTCGTCACCAGCCTGTTCCCCGAGCTCGGCAAGCGGCTGGCGCAGCGCGCCGGCTCCCTGTCGGGTGGTGAACGCCAGATGGTCGCGATGTCGCGGGCACTCATGATGGACCCGGCGGTGCTGCTCCTGGACGAGCCGAGCGCCGGCCTGTCCCCCATCCGACAGGATGAGACGTTCGTCAACGTCGCGCAGATCAACCGTGCCGGTGTTTCGGTCATGATCGTCGAGCAGAACGCCCGTAGAGCGCTTCAGATCTGCGATCGGGGATACGTGCTCGACCAGGGCAAGAACGCGTACGAGGGCACCGGCCGCACGCTGATGAACGACCCCAAGGTCATCGAGCTCTACCTCGGCACCCTGGCCACCGACCACAAGGCGACCAGCTCGACGCCGGTGGTGGGCGGCTAGTCCATCCGTCACTGCGTCAGACGGCCCCGGTTACTGCGACCGGGGCCGTTTGCGTTGCAGCCGCTGCATCCCTAAACCCATCTCAAGGATTTGAGGGCCGAAACGGAACCGATCGTACTCAACCCGCAGCTGAGTGCGCGGATCTCCCTGAGATCGGTTATTCGCGCCAGTCACGCAGAAGGGGCCCCGGTCGCGATGACCGGGGGCCCTCCCTTTGGTTCAGTGACCTACTTGGTCAGGTCGCCGAAGAAGGCGCTCTCGAACGCGTTCGAGTTGCCCTTGCTGTACTTGTAGATCGAAATGTACGCCTGCTGCGGGTCACCGTTCGCGTCGAACGTGATGGGGCCCGAGAGACCGTTGTAGTCGATGTTCTTGCCCTTGGCGATCAGGTCGGCGCAAGCAGAGAACGTGGTGCACGCGGTGCCACCCTCGGAGACGCTCTGCAGATTGTCCTTCAGAGTGGTTCCGTCGGTCTTCTTGCCCTGCAGCGCGGCGAGCGCGAGCAGCACAACACCGTCGTACGACTCGGGCGCGTAGCTGTAGGCCGTCAGCGGCTTGGCACCGTCCTTGGCCGTGAACGCGTCGAGCTTGGTCTTGAAAGCACCCTTGACGTTGACACCGGGGTTGGTGAACTGCGCGCCCGCGATGTCCGCGTTCGTGTAGCTCGGGTCGATGACGCCGAAGTTGCCGTCAGAACCATAGAACTTGCTGAAGTCGAAACCGGTGGTTGCGAGCTCCTGCGCGATGGTCTTGATCTGGTCGAACGAGATCACGACGAGAGCATCCGGCTTGGCTGCAAGCGCGGTGTTGATCTCCGAGGTGAAGTTGGTCGCCGAGACGTCGAACGCGATGTTCTGCGACACGGTGCCACCGCCAGCCTTGATGGCCTTGGTGACGTTGCCGTCAAGACCCGTGCCGTAGGAGTCGTTCTGGTAGATGACGGCGACGTTGGTCGCGCCATCCTTCAGGACCTTCTGGCCGAGGACACGACCCTGGAGCACGTCGGACGGTGCATCCCTCCAGTAGAAGTGGTTGGCCGGGTAGGTCGAGAAGGCCGGCGAGGTGTTGGCCGGCGAGAACTCGACGACGCCCGCCTTGGAGATCTGGTCGATGACCGTCAGCGAGCTGCTGGAAGACTCAGCGCCGATAATGGCGGTGTCTCCAGCGGCGAGCTCTGCCGTGACCGACTGCGTCGCGATGTTCGTCGACGTGTCACCCGAGTCTTTCTGGGTGATGTCGATCTTGATGCCCTTCTTGGCCGCGTTGATGTCCGAAACGGCCATGTTGGTCGCCTCGATCGCGGGCGGGCCGAGGGTCGCGAGCGATCCGGTCTGCGGAAGGATCGTACCGATCTTCAGATCCAGCGTCTTGGCCGGCTTTGCTGCGGGGGTATTTGAACAACCGCTCAGGACGATCGCTGCAACTCCGAGAAGCGCGACACCGCCGATCAGCGTTGCTTTGAACGACCGCGACGTGCGTCGCTTGGTCGGGGATTCACTCATGGTGCTCCTTCTAGGGGAATGATTTTCGGTACCAGACAGGGTGCTCTGCCGTTTACGAAAGGCTAGCGACATTAGAGGCCCGGAGTAATTCGCAATTGTTACGGACGTGTAACGCAGCGCAATCGTTATACGGGGCCTGTCGCAACAATTGGTCGCCTGCTTGCGGCAAACCGGTCGATCGTCAGCACGATGAGCGCGATCCAGACGAGGATGAAGCCGACGAGCCGCACGGGCGGCATCGCCTCGTGCAGCAGCAGGACGCCGATCAGGAATTGCAGCACGGGCGTGAGGTACTGCGTCAGTCCCAGCGTTGTCAGCGGGAGACGCCGCGCGGCGCCCGCGAACAGCAGCAGCGGAACGGCCGTCACGACCCCGGCGAGCGACATCGAGATGGTCTGCAGCACGCTGATGTGGCCGATGGTGATTCCCGTGGTGAGGCCGACGAAGACGAGCTGGGCGATCGCGATCGGAGCAAGCCAGAGCGTCTCGATGGTGAGTCCGCTCAGCGCATCCACTCGTTCGCCCACCCGCTTCTTGATGAGACCGTAGAGTCCGAAGGAGAATGCGAGCGCCAGGGCGATCCACGGGAACGCGCCATAGCCGACGGCGATGATGACGACCGCGACCGCGCTGATGCCGATCGAAATCCACTGCAGCGGACGCAGCCGCTCGCGCAGCACGAAGATGCCGAGCAGCACCGTCACGATCGGATTCGCGAAGTAGCCGAGCGACGCCTGGACGACCTCGTGGTTAGTGGTCGCGAACACGTACACGAGCCAATTGATGAGGATCATGACGCCCGCGAGCAGCAGGGTCAGTGCGACGCGACGATCCCGGAGCAGACCGAACAGGCGCGTCCACGAGCGGGTTACTGCCAGCAGAATGGCGCAGAACACCAGCGAGAACAGGACTCGCCACGCGACGATCTCGAGCGCATTCGCCGGAACCAGCAGCAGAAAGAAGAGGGGAAGGAATCCCCACAACAGGTAGGCGACGATCGCGAGGACTATCCCGACGCCGGCCGAGCGCGGCGGGGCATCCTCGGGACTGGACATCCCGCCAGCCTAGAGCCAGCCAGCGACTACGCCGTGTGGCCGTATGTCTTGTTGGTGATCCACCAGCGACCCGCCATGCGGGCGACCGAAGTAGTCGACGAAGTCCGTGCCGAGGTAGTCCGGCTCGACCAGGATCGCAACGCCCGCGTCGGCGGATAGGTCGATCATCCCGATGTCCGCGCGATAGTTCGGCCCCGGCGAGGTCATCGAAGTACTGGCTGGTAATGCCGCCGGCTTAAATGCCGGATGCCCCGCGGTCAGACCGCGGGGCATCCGAAAGTTCGAACGAGTGCTAGCGAACGACGACCGCGAGAACGTCGCGAGCCGACAGGACGAGAAGGTCCTCGCCGCCGTACTTGACCTCGGTGCCGCCGTACTTCGAGTAGATGACCTTGTCGCCAACGGCGATGTCGAGCGGGACCCGATTGCCGTTGTCGTCGATGCGGCCGGGGCCCACGGCCACAACCTCGCCCTCCTGGGGCTTCTCCTTGGCGGTGTCAGGGATCACGAGGCCGGAGGCCGTCGTGGTCTCGGCCTCGACCTGCTTGATGACGATGCGATCCTCGAGCGGCTTGATGGAAACCGACACGGTTCACCTTCACTTTCTTCTGTATCTAAGACTGCTGGTTGAAACAAATCCGTGGTTGGCACACTCACCGGGAGAGTGCCAACTCAACTATAGAGGGTGGTTGGCACTCGTTCAATCCGAGTGCCAGAACCGTTGCGGAGGAGACACCGCGCGCGTCGGGCGTCTCGAGGCCGGACACGCGGGGAAACTCCTCCGCAAGTGTTGTGCGCAAGGATGAGGGGATGGAGACCCTCGAGCTGATGGAGTTGCTCTCGCCCGAGGGTCTGCGGCTGCTCGATTCGCTTCCGGCCTGGGAATCGACGGATGACGTGGTGAAGTCGGTCGCCGCGCTGCGGAAAGCCGGCCATGGTCCTGGTCTCGTGGCGGCGGTGCTGAGCCAGTCGAAGCTGCGGGCGAGGGCGCGATCCAAATTCGGTCCGTTCGCCGACCGGATGCTGTTCACGGAGGCCGGGCTCGAGCAGGCGACACGTCTCCAGGTCGCTGCGCAGCACGCGGGTCGTTTCCAGCGCGCCGGCGTCTCCTGGGTCGCCGACCTCGGCTGCGGGATCGGCGCCGACGCGCTCGCAATCGCCGCCCTCGACATCGAAGTAACGGCCGTCGAACGCGACGAAGTCACCGCGGCGATCGCTTCGTTCAATCTCGCCCCGTGGTCGGGCGCCCGCGTAGAGAACGAGGATGTGACGACATTCGACCTCTCCGGAGTCGGCGGTGTCTATCTCGACCCGGCTCGCCGCAACGCATCCCGGCGACTGAGTAACCCCGTCGACTGGTCGCCGCCGCTCGATTTTGCGTTCGGTCTCGCGCAGCGCTTCCCGACCGGCGTGAAACTGGCACCCGGCATCGACCGCGAACTGATCCCGGAGAACGCGGAGGCGCAGTGGGTCTCCGTCGGACACGAGGTCGTCGAGGTCGGGCTGTGGTTCGGCGCTTTGGCTCGTCCGGGTATCACCCGCGCGGCCCTGGTGCTCGGAGATGCCGGCACGGCCGAGCTCACCGCCGCCGCGGACAGCGACGACGCGGAGGTCGGGCAGCTCGGCGAGTACCTCTACGAACCCGACGGCACCGTCATCCGTGCTCGCCTCATCGGGAACCTCGCCCGTTCGATCGGCGGCCGGATGCTGGACCGTTCGATCGCGTACGTCACCACGGACGAGCCGGTGACGACACCGTTCGCCGCCGGATTCCGCATTCGGGAGACGTTCGCGTTCGACGAGAAACTCCTGAAGCGCGAACTGGCCGCACGACGGATCGGAACCCTCGAGATCAAGAAACGCGGAATGGATGTCGACCCGGCCCAGCTCCGCACCCGTCTGTCCCTTAAGGGATCGGAATCGGCCACGCTCATCCTCACCAGGGCGAAGGGCAGGCGGGTCGCGCTGCTGGCCGAGAGGCTGTAGACAGGTCTCGTTCGACCCTTGGAACGGGATTATCCAAAGTCTCCGAAGGTGTTCACTGCGTCGCTCGCCGTGCTCAGCACGGCGATCATGAAGACGACGAAGGCCACGATCGAAAGCAGGACGATGACGGTGACGGCGTAGCCGATGATGATGGCGGCCAGCGCGATGCCGCGACCGCTGTCGCCACTGCGCTTGATCTGCCGCATCGCCAGATGACCCATCACGAGCCCGGGGATGGACAGTCCAACGCACGATGCGATCAGTGCGATGACGGCGAGGTCATTGAGGCTGGCAGGCGGTTGCTGGACGGCAGTCGGGAACGGCGGGGCGGGGGCGTACGGCGCGGCGCCGTCTGCCAGCAGAACCGGCTGCGCCCCGGCGTTGTACGCATCAACCGGAGACGGGGGATCCTCTGCGGACTTGGCCACGATGCTGCGCGCTATCCGAAGTCGCTGGGATTGAAGTTGCCGGCGTTGCTTGCGATGCCGAGGAAGAAAATGATGAACAGCACGTAGAGAACCCCGATGATGAGCCCGATCCCGAAGAGCGAGTACCCGACGATCACTCCCGCCAGAGCCATGCCTCGGCCGCCCTCGCCGGTGCGCTTGATCTGCGACAGCGCGATGTGGCCGGTGATGATGCCGCCGATGCACGTAATGCCAAAGATGATCGAGGCACACGACAGGATGAGCGACACGATCGCGAGGGTGTTGGTGCGACGCGCGGGCGCGCCATAGCCGACGGCTCCGTACTGTGCGGCGGGCACGAAGGGCGGGGGCGGGGGCGGAGTTGTGTTTGTCACGGAATCAACCTAACGGAAAGGCAATGGGCCCGTGCCGATTGGCAGGGCCCATTGCGTTTCGCGAGCGTCGTGCGTTAGTAGACGCTGCTGCCGATCGAGCCGACGGTGGCGAGCAACGCCACCTCGGAGATGATGACGATGACGCCGATGATCGTGAAGACGATTCCGATGATGAGGCCCGCCATCGCGAGACCTCGACCGGCTTCACCCGTGCGCTTGATCTGGCCAAGAGCGATGGGGCCGCAGATGATTCCGCCGATCGGAACCACGATTCCCAGGATGAGGGCGACGATCGCCAGAACGTTGGTCTTCTGGCCCACCGGGGCGGGCTGGTACGCCGGCGCTGCCGGGGGAACTACTGGATCGGTCATTGGGTATTCTCCTTGAGATTTGCTGAAAAGCCGTAGCGGTGCCCATAGTGGCATCCCCGCGGATACCGTGTCAACGAACCGCTCCGGAGTAATTGATACTCAGGTTTAGGCCTGAATGACTGTCACCGGCAGGGTCGAGTCCGCTCCGAACTCGAGCCCGGATGGTCCGAAACCGGCGGCAACCAGCTGAGCTCCGAGCGCGGCGATCATGGCGCCGTTGTCTGTACAGAGATCGAGCGGCGGGATGCGCAGCTCCACACCGGCGGCGGCGGCCCGCTCTGCCGCGAGGGCACGCACTCGTGCGTTCGCCACGACACCTCCGCCAAGCAGGAGCCGCGGAACACCGAGATCGGCGCAGGCGGCCAGTGCCTTGCTGAGGAGGACGTCGGCCACCGCCTCGCGGAAGCTTGCGGCGACGTCCGCCAGCGGCACCTCTTCGCCCGCATCTCGCTTCTGCTCCACCCACCGCGCCACGGACGTCTTGAGCCCGGAGAACGAGAAGTCGTAGCGGTGGCGCTCCATGTCCTTCGGCTGAGTGAGGCCGCGCGGGAATCGGATGGCCGTCGGATCGCCCTCTGCCGCGACCCGGTCGATCTGTGGTCCGCCGGGGTACGGCAGCCCGAGGAGTCTTGCGACCTTGTCGAACGCCTCCCCCGCCGCGTCGTCGATGGTCTCGCCGAGCAGTTCGACGTCGGAGACCAGGTCGCGCACCAGCAGGAGCGAGGTGTGGCCACCGGACACGAGGAGGGCGACGGTGGGCAGTTCGATCTTGGTTCCGTCGTCGCGAAGCACGTCGGCTCCGACGTGTCCCACGAGGTGGTTGACCGCGTAGAGCGGCTTGCCGGTCGCGATCGCGAGCGCCTTCGCGGCACCGACACCGACCATCAGCGCACCCGAAAGGCCGGGGCCGGAGGTCACCGCGATCGCGTCCAGTTCGGCGAGCGACACCCCCGCCTGTTCGAGCGCCGCAGTCAGCGCCGGAGTGAGCGCCTCGAGGTGCGCCCGCGCGGCGACCTCGGGCACGACGCCGCCGTAGCGCGCGTGCTCCTCCATCGAGGAGGAGATCACATTCGCGAGCAGCTGCGTGCCGCGCACGATGCCGATGCCGGTCTCGTCGCAGCTGGTCTCGATGCCCAATACCAGTGGGGCAGTCATAGGGTCACCCGCATGATCTCTGCATCGACACCGTCGGGCTGGTAGTACTTCGCACGAACGGCGATCTGCTCGAAGCCGAGCGAATCGTAGAGGGCGCGCGCATTCGGGTTGTCCGCCCGGACCTCGAGGAATACCTCTTTCGCCCCACGCGCCCGCGCTTCGGACAGCAGCGCGGTGACGAGCGTCCGCCCGAGGCCGTTCCGCCTGGCCTCCGGCGCGACGGCGAGAGTCTGGATGTCGCCATCCCCGCTCCCGCGCGCCGCGAGCAGGCCGCCGTAACCCACCAGGTCGTTCGGCGACGCCTCGTCGAACGCGACCAGATAGTAGGTGTTTCCGCTGGCCAGTTCGCTTCGCATCGACTCGGCCGACCAGGCATCGGTTGTAAAGGTCGGGGTCTCGAGCGCCATGATGGCGTCGAGGTCGTCGACACTGGCCGTTCTCAGTTCGTACATCCCTAGCTCACCCGCTTCGGGCCCGCGGAGAGGGTGACGTCCGGAGAGCGGAGGTAGAGCGCCTCACTGCCCGCAAACGCGCGCCCGTGCAGATAGAGCAACTCGGCGATGAGACCGAGGGATGCCGCGGATACGACCCCGGCGTCGAGCCGGTCGAAGGATGCGAAGCCGGGGACCTCGGCGGCCAGGTGGTCGGGGGCGCTTAACCCGGGGCCGTCCGTGCGAATCGGAAGCCCATCCGCGTCAGTACCCGTGTAGGTGGACCAGTACACCTCGCGCCGACGCGCGTCCGTCACCACGAGGGTCGGAACGGTCAGGCCGAATGCGACCGCGTCGTGGCTGACCACCGGCACAACGGGTCGGCCGATGCCGAGCGCGAACGCGCGGGCGGCGGCAATGCCCACCCGCAGGCCGGTGAACGGACCCGGACCCATCCCCACCGCGACACCACTCAGGTCGGTTACGGCGATTCCGCTCTCGTCGAGCGCGGCGGTGATCATCGTCCCGATGACCTCGGCATGACGACGGGTGTCCGTCTCCGTCACCTCGGCGAGAACCCCGGCGTCGCGATCCACCACGGCGACGCTCGTTCCGGCGGAGGTATCAATCGCGAGCAGCACCGACCCACCCTAAGTCCTGCCAGCGCGACCCATGACCGGTGAGCGTGACCGTGCGCGGCTCCGGGCCGTCGACCTCAGGGGCCGAGCTCGTGCCACCAGTGGGGCGAACGATGTCGACTTCGAGCCAGTTCTCGGTGAGGCCGTCGAGAAGCCCGGCGCCCCACTCGACGACGACGATGGAGCGCTCGTAGTCGATGTCGAGATCGTCGAGCTCGATCGCACTGCGCAACCGATAGGCGTCGACGTGGACGAGCGGCGCCGCGTCGACCCGCGGATGCGTTCGCGCCAGTACGAAGGTCGGGCTCGTCACCGCACCGCGAACGGCGAGCACCTCGCCGAGGCCACGGGTGAGTGTGGTCTTGCCCGCGCCGAGTTCACCGTTCAGGAGCACGAGGTCGCCGGCGCGGAGCTGCCGCCCGATCGTGCCACCCAGCTGCTCCATCGCTTCGGGGGTCGCGATCGTCAACTCCGTCATCGTATGAACACCCGCGCAACCCGTGGGCCGACGCGCGTCACTATCTCGTAATTGATCGTGTCGGCGGCCGCGGCCCAGTCATCCGCGCTGGGGACTCCCGTGGCCGGATCGCCGAACAGGATGGCGCGATCCCCGACCCTGACCTCGTCATCGCCAACGTCAACGACGAACTGGTCCATCGCGACTCGACCACTGATCCGATAGGTCCTGCCGTTGATCGAGACCGGCGCCGCCGACGAGGCCGATCGGGGTATGCCATCCGCGTAGCCGAGCGGAACGAGAGCCAGTGTCGTGTCCGCCGAGGTGCGGTATGTGTAACCGTACGAGACTCCGCTGTCCGTCGGAACACGTTTGACCGAAACGATCTCGGCGCTGAGCTCCATGACCGGCCGCAGCCCGAGGGCGGTCGAATCGCGACCGTCGAGCGGTGACAGGCCGTAGGCGCCGATACCGATGCGCACGAGGTCGTACCGGGATTCGGGCAGGGACAGGGCACCCGCCGTCGCCGCAATGTGTCGTAGCTCCGGGTGCAGGCCGGCATCGGCGGCCTCCGCGAGTGCGATCTCGAACCGTCGCAGCTGCTCGCGGTCTTCGGCCTCTCCCGCGTTCGCGAGGTGGCTCCAGATGCCGCGCACCGAAATCGCGCCGGCGCGCTCGTAGTCGGCCGCGCGCCGGAACAACTCGGCCGTCTTGTGCGAAGGGGCTCCGTTGCGGGACAGACCGGTGTCGACCTTGAGCTGGACGTAGGCCAAACCGTCTACCTCGGCTGCTCGTTCCAACTGATGGCGGTCACTGATCCCGAGATCGATGCCGCCTCGAACGGCCGCCCGGAAATCGGCGTCAGTGCCGTGCAGCCAGGCCAGGATGGGCAGACCCACGCCCGCCGCCCGTAGCGCCAGCGCCTCTGTCACGTCGACGACCCCGAGCCAGTCGGCGCCCGCGTCCTCCGCGGCTCGGGCGCTCACCAGCGCGCCGTGCCCGTACGCGTCCGCCTTGACCACGGCCATGAGTTGCGCGGGAGCGACCAGTTCTCGCAGCCACCGGATGTTCGCCTGGAGCGCGCCGAGGTCGATGCGCGCCTCACGAATCGGTCGAGCCATCACGCGCCGCCCGTCGACTCGACGATCACGTAGGCGACCGCGATTCCGGCATCGTGCGACATCGACAGGTGGATCTGGTCGATCCCCCGGTCGCGCACGATCGAGGCGACCGCGTTGTGGAGCACGAACGACGGGTTGCCGAGCTCGTTCGAGACGACCTCCATGTCGTGCCAGCGCACACCGGTCGAGTCACCGATCGCCTTGATGAGCGCCTCCTTCGCAGCAAACCGTCCCGCCAGTGAATGCAGCGGTAGCCCGCGCTCGGCCTCGGTGAACAGGCGCACCAGGAGGGTGGGGGTTCGAGACGCCGCGCGCTCGAAACGGGTCAGATCGACGACATCGACCCCGATGCCGGCAATCATTATTCGACCGTGACCGATTTGGCCAGGTTGCGCGGCTGATCCACGTCCAGTCCCTTGGCTGTTGCCAGCTCGAGCGCGAAGATGTGCAGCGGGATGACCGACAGCAGCGGCTCGAAGAACGAGCCGGCGTGCGGGATCGGAATGACCTCGTCGGCGAACGGCAGTACGGCAGCGTCGCCCTTCTCGGCAATCGCGATCACGCGGGCACCGCGAGCGCGGATCTCCTGGATGTTGGAAATGATTTTCGGGTGCAGCGAGAATGGATCGAGCGGGCTCGGCACGATGATGAACACGATCTGTCCGGGCTCGATGAGCGCGATCGGTCCGTGCTTCAGCTCGCCGGCAGCGAAACCCTCGGCATGGATGTAGGCGAGCTCCTTGAGCTTGAGCGCGCCTTCCAGCGCGATCGGGAATCCGACGTGGCGACCGAGGAACAGCACGGACCGGGTATCCGCCATCCAGCCGGCCAGCTCGCCGATCCCCTGCGAGGCGACCAGCACTTCCGCGATCTTGCCGGGGATGGCCTGCAGCTCGGCGATATTTGCCGCCAGTTGCGCGGGGGTGAGAGATTCGCGGACGGCAGCCAGGTGCAGGCCGAAGAGGTAGAGCGCGGTGATCTGCGCGACGAAGGCCTTCGTGGACGCCACCGCGACCTCGGGTCCCGCGTGCGTGTAGATGACGGCATCCGATTCCCGCGGAATGGACGAGCCCTGGGTGTTGCAGATCGAGAGCCCACGCGCGCCCTGCTCCTTGGCGTGCTTGACCGCGAGCAGCGTGTCGATGGTTTCTCCGGACTGGCTCACCGAGATGACCAGCGTGCGCTTGTCCAGGATCGGGTTGCTATAGCGGAACTCGTGCGACAGCGTGACCTCGACCGGCACGCGTGCCCAGGCCTCGATTGCGTACTTGCCGAGCATGCCCGCGTAGGCGGCCGTGCCACAGGCGATGATCACGATGCGGTCGATCGACTTCAGGACGTCGTCGGTCAGTCCGCCGAGCTCGGGGAAGGTGACCGTTCCGTCGCCGATCCGTCCGAGCAGGGTGTTGTAGACGGCGTCGGGCTCTTCGCTGATCTCCTTGCGCATGAAACTCGACCAGCCGCCCTTCTCGGAAGCGGACGCATCCCACGCGACCTCGTACTCCCTGGTCTCTACCGGGTTGCCGGCGAAGTCCGTGACCCCGACGGAGCCCGGCGTGATCGTGACGATCTGGTCGTCGCCGATCTCCACGGCCCGACGGGTGTGCTCGACGAATGCCGCGACATCCGACCCGAGAAAATTCTCGCCGTCGCCGAGGCCGATGACCAGCGGCGAGATGCGACGCGCGCCCACAACCTCGCCCGGACGGTCCTGGTGCACGACCAGCAGGGTGAATGCGCCCTCGAGGCGCGCCACGACCTGTCGCATCGCCAGCGTCAGATCGCCCGACTCGGCGAACGCGCGGCCGACCAGGAGCGCCGCGACCTCGGAATCCGTGTCGCTCGTGAAGGTCTCCCCCGCATCCAGCAGCTCCTTCTTGAGCGGTGCGAAGTTCTCGATGATGCCGTTGTGGATGAGAGCGAGCTTGCCGCCGTCGCCGAGGTGCGGATGCGCGTTGGCGTCGGTCGGACCGCCGTGCGTGGCCCAGCGCGTGTGACCGATTCCGGTCTGGCCGTCCACGAGGGGGGCGTCGTCGACATCGTCGACGAGGACCTGCAGTTTGCCGGCGTGCTTGCGGGTCTCGAGTGCGCCATCCGACCCGATGACCGCGATACCCGCGGAGTCGTAGCCGCGGTACTGCAGGCGGCGGAGGCCCCCCAACAGGACAGCCGTACTGCTACCAGGCCCGACGTACCCCACGATTCCGCACATCCCGTAATTCTAGGTTGCACCGGCACCGGTAACGTTGAGAGCACCATGCATGATCCAGCGCCGGCCCAGCCGTCCCCCTTCGTGGAGATTGACCGGCAGGCGTGGGCCGAGCTCGCCCCCTCGACGCAGCTGCCGCTCACCGAGACCGAGCTCGTGCAGCTTCGCGGGCTCGGGGATCGCCTGGACACCAGCGAGGTCAGCGACGTCTACCTGCCGCTTTCCCGACTCATCAACCTGTACGCGGGCGGCGCTCGAGCACTGCACCGCTCGACCAGCGAATTCCTGCACGCCCGCACGGAGAGCACGCCATTCGTCATCGGCGTCGCCGGCTCGGTTGCCGTGGGAAAGTCGACGACCGCCCGACTGCTGCGCGAACTCCTGGCTCGGTGGGATGACACCCCGCGAGTCGAGCTGGTCACCACCGACGGTTTCCTGTACTCCAATACGGAGCTCGCCGCGCGCGGACTCATGGAGCGCAAGGGCTTCCCGGAGAGTTACGACCGCCGCGCGCTGCTCCGCTTCGTGAGCAACGTAAAGAGCGGAGTCGCCGAGGTTCGCGCTCCTTTCTATTCGCACCTCAGCTACGACATCGTCCCCGACGCCGAGATCGTCGTACGGCGACCGGACATCCTGATCGTCGAGGGTCTCAACGTGCTGCAACCCCCGATCTCGGATGGCCGGCTCGCCGTCAGCGACCTGTTCGATTTCACTGTCTATGTGGATGCCAGAACCAGCGACATAGAGAAGTGGTACGTCGAGCGTTTCCTTTCGCTCCAGCGCGGGGCGTTCTCGAACCCGAAGTCCTACTTCCATCGCTACGCCAGCCTCAGCGAGGAGGACGCCACGCTACGAGCGCGGGCGATCTGGAAGGCCATCAACGAGCCGAATCTGCTGCAGAACGTGCTGCCCACGAGGGCGCGGGCATCCCTCGTGCTTCGCAAGGGTTCGAACCACGCGGTTTCGTCGGTTCTGCTTCGCAAGATCTAATTCGCCGGCCGGCCCTGCAGACAACCCTCATCCCGATAAACTCTCGTTGCATTGGGAACTCGGGACGGAGGCGCGCGTGGCAACGGGTTTCTCGGTCCAATCGCAGTGGCCTCTCACGGGCCGTGATGAGCAACTCGACCAGATCACGGCGGTGCTCCGCTCCCACTTCGTCTCCATCGTCGTCCTGACCGGCGAATCCGGCGTCGGCAAGTCCAGGCTCGCCGCCGAATCCGCGGCAACTCTCACCGTGGATGGCTGGGCAGTTATCCGGGTGGCCGCGACGGCCATGCTCAGCGGAACGCCGCTGGGCGCGCTCATCCCGGCGATCTCGCCCGGCCGCGACGCCATCGACGTGGTTGTACGAGACTCCCTCGCCATCTTCGACCTGGTGCGCGAATCGATCGACAGGCTGGCCAAGGGCAACCGGGTCGTCATGATCGTCGACGACTTCAGCCTGCTGGATTCGCTGTCGATGACCGTCATCATCCAGCTCGTCGCAGCGAACGTCGTGCGCCTCATCGCGACGGTGCCGTCGGGCGAATCGCTGCCCGACGCGTTCGTGTCCATGTGGACGGATGACTCGGCCCTCGTACTCGAGGTGCAGCCACTCACCATCGAGGACTGCGAGACACTGCTCAACGCGGTCCTGGGCGGCCGCGTCGCGCATCGCACCGCCGTCGCGCTGCACGAGCGGTCCGGCGGCAACGTGCTGTTCCTGCGCGAGCTCGTGATCGGGGCGGTGCAGGACGACCAGCTCCAGGAACACGATGGCGTCTGGCAGTTGCTCGGCAAACCGCTCGGGACGCCGGCACTGCACGACCTGATCCGAACCCGCCTGCAGCACCTGGACGCGCCGCAGACCGCGCTCATCGAGCGACTGGCCGTCTGCCACCCGCTCACCGTCGACGACCTTCCCGCGGATGCGCGCGGCAGCCTCGTGGGGCTCGAGCGCGCCGGCCTCGTCATCGTTGAAGAACGGCGAGGCCGCACGTGGCTCTCGCTCTCCCACCCGCAGTACGACGAGTCGGTGCGCGGATCGATGTCGCGGCTGGCCACCGTCGACCTGCTCGTCGACCAGGCGAGGCTGGTGTCCGAGCGTGCCATGAGTCCGGAGGACGAGCTTCGCGTCGCCCTCTGGCGACTGGATGCCGGCGTCGAGTCCGATCCGGACATCCTGTTCCGCGCGACCCACCTCGCCATGCTGGGTGGCGATCATCCGCGAGCCGAGCGGCTCGCCCGCGCCGCCATCGAGGCTGGTGCACCGCCCGCCGAGATGCTGCTCCTGCAGGGCCAGTCGATCTGGACTCTCGGCCGAATGGCCGAGGCCCTCGCCATCCTCGATCGTGCCGCCGTCGAAGACGAGGCCCATCCGACTACCGTCCGGCTCACTGGACAGATTGCGGCAGCGCGAGCGAGTGTCTACGCGGGCGAAGAGGACGGAAGCGCGCTGGGCCTCGCGATCATCGACGCCGCGATCGAGCGGCATCCGGACCTCGCCGAGACCCTCGCGTTCCCGAAGTCGGTGCTGCTGCTGAACCTCGAAGACGCCGCACTTTCCGAGCTGGCGCTTCAGGTCGCGACTCCCGTGGCCACAGCCGACGAGGGTGAGAAGGCCGAATTCAGCCTCGCCCAGGGACTGCCGCTCTCCGCGCTCGGCCAGTCGGAGCGGGCGCTCGAAGCCGCTCGCGCCGCCGTGGCTCACGCGACCGAGAGCCTGCAGCCGGCGTTCGCGCTGCGACGCGCACAAATGGTACTCGAGACGGTTCTCCTGCAGGTCGGTGCGCTCGAGCAGGCGCGCGAGGTCGCCGTTCATTCGCTCGAGGCCTGCCTCGAAGCGGACGACGAACTGGGGACGCGATACAACGAGTTGATGCTCGGACGGTGCTACCTCGGCATGGGCCGGCTCGCCACCGCCGACAAGTGGTTCAGCGACGTGATCAGCGGATCGCAGGCACGCGGCTCGACGTACTACCGGGACCAGGCCCGCGCCTACCTCGCCCTGACCAAGCTGTGGCGTGGCAAGCCCGCCGAGGGCGCGGCCGTGCTCGCCGACTTCGACCAGAAGCTCATCGCGTCGAGCTCGATTGCGGCGTCCGCGACGCTCTGGCTGGATGCGGTGCGCGGAGGACGGGACCGTGCCGTCGCCGGCCTGCTGCGTCGCGCCCGCGCCGCGGCCGACCGAGGGCACGTCATCCACGCGGCCAACCTGCTTCACAACGCCGCGCGACTGGGAGCGGCGTCGCAGGCCGCGCCCCAGCTGGCTGCTCTCGCATCCGGAACCAAGTCCGGGTTGCTGCTCGCCCAGACGGCGCACGCTTCGGCCGAGGCGTCCGGCGACCTGGACGCGCTCACCGCCGCCGGCGAGCGGTGGGAAGCACTCGGCTACTGCCTGTTCGCGGGCGAGGCCTTCGTCTCGGCGAGCGCCGCCGCGCGACGGGTACACAACTCGCGACTCGCGGTCAGCCTGCAGAATCGAGCGGACGAGATCCTGCTGCAGTGCGACGGACCGGAGACACCCCTGCTGCAGTTCGCGGAACGCGGGGAGCGCCTGACCGGGCGCGAACGCGAGATCGCCGCCCTCGCCGCGCAGGGCCTCAGCAGTCTCGAAATCGCGAAGCGCCTGCAGGTCTCCCCGCGCACGGTGAACAACCACCTGCACGCCGCCTACTCGAAGCTCGGCGTGCGCGGTCGCAACGAGCTCTAGTTCAACAGGAGGATTTCGCCGGACGAGCCGTTCAACAGGACAAATCGGCCTCTTTTCGCATCGCCATCCTGTCGAGCGTTCCGCCGGCGCCTAGTCGACGCCTTCGCGAAGTTCCCATGGCAACTGGTTGTCGTCAGGCGAGTCTTTTGGCTCCGACTGGAAGTCGGGGCTGGCCGGGGATGACGGCCAGAAGACTTGCTTGAAATAGGAGGCTCCCCGATGATTTAGCCGCCAAATCCATGCGGGGCGGTACCACCACGGCACGGGGTCGGGCGTCTCGTCTGATTCCGCTTCCATGCGGACAACCCTAGAGGGCGAGCTCGGCCTGCACGACGTCCGCGAGCTCGTGGGCGATGCGATCGGCCGTGTCCTGGTCCTCCGCCTCGACCATCACGCGCACCATCGGCTCCGTTCCGGATGGGCGCAGCAGCACGCGTCCGGAGTCGCCGAGAGCCGCCTCCGCCTCTGCGACGGCGGCAGCGACGACACCGTTGCCGGCGAGACCGTGGTGATCGACGCCGCGCACGTTCACCAGGATCTGCGGGTAGATGGTCATCACCGAGGCGAGTTCCGCGAGTGTCTTGCCGGAGCGCGCAACCTCGGCGACGAGGTGCAGCCCGGTGAGGATGCCGTCGCCCGTCGTCGCGAAGTCGGTCATGATGACGTGGCCGGACTGCTCGCCACCGAGGGACAGGCCGTGCTCGTTGAGGGCCTCGAGAACGTACCGGTCGCCGACTGCCGTTTCGAGCATCCGGATACCGTGGTCGGCCATCGCGCGCTTGAGACCGAGGTTGCTCATGACGGTCGCTACGAGCGTGCTGTCCCTGAGCACGCCGCGCTCGTTCATCGCGACGGCGAGGATGGCCATGATCTGGTCGCCGTCCACGACGTTGCCCTCGGCATCGACAGCGAGGCAGCGGTCGGCATCGCCATCGTGGGCGATACCGAGGTCGGCGCCCGCCTCGAGAACCGCTTTGGCCAGATTGTCGAGATGGGTCGAACCGACGCCGTCGTTGATGTTGATACCGTCCGGCTCAGCGCCAATGACGGTGACGGTCGCGCCAGCGTCCGCAAATACCTCGGGAGAGATCCCGGCAGCCGCGCCGTGGGCGCAGTCGAGGACGATGTGGATGCCGTCGAGTCGGTTCGGCAACGTCGACAGCAGGTGCACGACGTACCGATCCTCGGCATCCGAGAACCGGCGGATGCGACCGACGTCGCCGCCGGTCGGCGCGAGCTTTGTCTCGCCCAGCGCAACCTCGATGCGGTCCTCGACCTCGTCGGGCAGTTTGGTGCCGCCGGTCGCGAAGAACTTGATGCCGTTGTCGGGCGCCGGGTTGTGCGACGCCGAGATCATGACACCCAGGTCGGCCTTGAAGTCGGCAACGAGGAACGCGAGGCCCGGTGTTGTCACGACGCCTGCGTCGTACACGTCGACGCCCGAGCTGGCGAGCCCCGCGTTGACGGCGCTGGCCAGGAACTCACCCGAGATTCGCGGATCGCGAGCGACCACCGCGATCGGACGTCGTCCGGAGGCGCGACGACCATCCGCAACCCGGCCCTTGCCGAGAACGACTGCAGCCGCCTGGGCGAGCCCGAGCGCAAGCTCGACGGTGAGGCCGGAGTTCGCTTTTCCGCGAACCCCGTCCGTGCCGAACAGGCGTGGCATCGTAAAAGAGCCTTGAACTGCGGAGCGCTTTAGCGCTTCGAGAACTGCGACGCCTTGCGAGCCTTCTTGAGACCGGCCTTCTTGCGCTCGATGACGCGGGCATCCCGTGTGAGGAAGCCAGCCTTCTTGAGTGCAGCACGGTTGTTCTCACGATCGATCTCGTTCAGCGAGCGGGCGATCGCAAGACGCAGTGCGCCCGCCTGGCCGGAGGGGCCGCCGCCGGTGATCTTCGCGATCACACTGTACGAGCCGAGCAGGTCGAGGACCTTGAACGGGTCGTTGATCAGCTGCTGGTGCAACTTGTTCGGGAAGTACTCCTCGAGGGTGCGCCCGTTGACGGTGAAGGTGTCTCCGCCGGGAACGATGCGAACGCGAGCGATCGCCTCCTTGCGACGACCCACGGCAGCGCCGGGGACGTTCAGGATGGCGCGGGGAGCCTTCGGCGCCTCGGACGGCGTGCTCTCGGTCGTGAAGCTGGTGGTGTCGCCCGACTCGGTGGTGTAGTTGGTGAGCCCCGCGCTGGTCGGTGCGTCTTCGATGGTGTCTTCGATCTTCGCCATGATTATCTGTTCCTAAATTTCTGGGCCGGCGCTACTGGGCGACCTGGCTGAGGACGTACGGCTTCGGCTGCTGGGCAGCGTGCGGGTGCGCAGGTCCTGCGTACACCTTGAGCTTGGTGAGCTGGGCGCGACCGATTGAGTTCTTCGGCAGCATTCCACGAACGGCCTTCTCGACCGCGCGGGTCGGGTGCTTCGCGAGCATCTCGGCGTAGGTCATCGAGGACAGGCCGCCCGGGTAACCCGAGTGGCTGTAGGCCAGCTTCTGCGCGAGCTTGGCGCCGGTGAGGGCCACCTTCTCGGCGTTGATGATGATGACGAAGTCGCCCATGTCCATGTGAGGAGCAAAGGTGGCCTTGTGCTTGCCGCGGAGGAGCGTTGCGGCGTGGCTTGCGAGACGGCCGAGGACGATGTCCGTGGCGTCAATGATGACCCAGTCGCGCTGGACGTCAGCGGGCTTGGGCGAGAACGTACGAGTCACAGGAGTACTGCTTTCTATTCGGACTGAGGTGATCGAGAATCCCGCTCCGTGGAGCGTTCCCCAGCCAGAGAGCCGGAGAACCCTGCCGGTGGAGGGCTCAAGTTCGGATGCCGGTGAAGACACCAAGGGTCAAGCTTAGCCCGTAACCGAGCGCCGGGCAATTTCACTCGGCGTCGCGACGGGCTCTCGTCTGTTCGGCACGAAGCGCGAGTTCGTCGTCGGCGGGATATCCGACCTCCACGAGTGTGAGCCCCTTCGCCGGCAGCACCTTGAATTCGGCGGATCGCACCTTCGCGTTGAGCAGTTCGACGGCCCGTCCCGCCGCGAGTTTTCCTGCACCGACGGCGACGCACGCTCCCGTGAGCGCACGCACCATGCTGTGGCAGAACGCATCCGCCTGCAGCGAAGCGATGAGTACTCCCGCGGAGTCCCGCTCCCAGCCGTAGTGTTCGAGTGTTCGGATGGTGGTGGCACCCTCGCGCGGGCGGCAGTAGGCGGCGAAGTCGTGAAGGCCCAGGAGTCCGCGGGCGACAACGTTCATCGCGTCCACGTCAAGCTCGGCCGGATACCAGAGGGTCTGGTTGCGCACCAGCGGATCGCGGGGCGCGAGTGCGTCGGCGATGCGGTACCGGTAACGGCGCCAGGTCGCGGAGAACCGGGCATCGAAACCCGGAGGGGCAATGGATGCGCGGCTGACGTAGAGGTCGCTGGCGAGTCCCGCCATCCCGTTCAACCGTCGCGCCAGTCGCGCGGCCCGCGCCGGCGGGGACGAATCCGGCGTCTTCCCCTTGGCCTGGTGGGAGCTGCGGAGGCTGGCCAACTGTTCGGGAGTGAGATCGAGGTGGGCGACCTGGTCGAGGGCGTGAACTCCGGCGTCGGTGCGGCCGGCGACAGTGAGTGTCGGCCCGGGCGGGTGTCGCGAGAAGACGGTTGCGAGCGCGGACTCGAGCTCGCCCTGCACGGTGCGAAGGCCCGGCTGCTTGGCCCAGCCCTGGAATCCCCCGCCGTCGTAGGCGATGTCGAGCCGGATGCGGATGCGTTCCCTTACCTCCGCCGAAACCGGGCTCTCCATGAGAGTCGAGTTTATGGGGCGCACGGGAGCAGAATCGAACTGTGGAGACCCAAATCGAACCCATGCTGGCGAAGCTCACGGACGCGATTCCGCTGGCGACCGAGAAGACGGGTCCGCTGTCCTATGAACCCAAATGGGACGGCTTCCGGGGCATCGTCTACTTCGACGGCACCGATGTCGAGATCGGCAGTCGCGGCGCAAAGCTGCTGACCCGCTACTTCCCCGAGCTCGTCGAGGTCTTCCGCTCCCAGTTGTCGTCGCCGTGCATCCTGGACGGCGAGATCGTCGTGCGCAGTGGCAGAGCCGGATCCGAGCGACTCGACTGGGAGCTGCTGTCGCAGCGCATCCATCCGGCCGAGTCGCGAGTCACGAAACTGGCTGCGGAAACGCCCGCGTCCTTCGTCGCGTTCGACCTGCTGTCGCTGGATGGCACGTCCCTCCTGGATTCACCGTTCGGCGAGCGCCGGGCCGCACTCGAAAAGCTGCTGTCCAGGGCTGCGCCACCACTGCACCTGTCGCAGACCTCCCTCGATCCGGAGGTGGCGAAACGGTGGCTCGCCGAGTTCGAGGGTGCTGGCCTCGACGGCGTCGTCGCGAAGCCGCTGGACGCGCCGTACGGCCCGGGCAAACGGACGATGTTCAAGACGAAGCACGACCGCACCGCCGATGTCGTGCTTCTCGGATACCGCATCCACGCGAGCGGCTCCGGCGTCGGGTCGCTGCTGCTCGGGCTCTACGGGGACGACGGCGAGCTGAGGAACGTCGGCGGCGCGTCCGCCTTCTCGAACGCCCGGCGCCTGGAACTGATCGATGAGCTCGCGCCGCTGGTTCGCCACGACGCATCCGGTGACGTGGTGAAGGGGGCGACCGACCGCAGCCGCTTCTCCGGATCGAAGGATGTCTCGTTCGTGGCCCTCGAACCCTCTCGCGTGATCGAGGTCAAGTACGACCAGATGGAAGGGTCACGCTTCCGCCACACCGTGCAGTTCTATCGCTGGCGCGACGATCGCGACCCGCGCAGTTGCACGTTCGAGCAACTCGAGCGCCCGGTCGCCTACGACCTTGCCGAGGTCTTCGTCCGCTGAGCCCTGTGGCGGGAGAACCCGCCACCACGGATCAGTCGACGGGCTTGCGAGCCTTCGACGGCTGGACGCGCGGAGGCTCCCCCGGCATCTTGGGGAAGTCGGGCGGGAACGGCAGCTCGCCCAGTCCGTTCGCGATGTCCCGCTCCCACCAGTCCAGCAGCGTCTGGATGGATCCGGGCTTCGCCGAAAACGACTCCCACGGGTCACCGATCGTCTTCAACCGGTCCGGAACCGTGAGTACGGTGAATGCCTCCGGATCAACGGTGGGCAACTCATCCCAGCCGACCGGAGTGGAGACGGATGCGTGCGGCAGCGCCCGCGGGCTGTAGGCGCCGGCCATGGTGCGATCCCGGTTGGCCTGGTTGAAGTCGACGAACATCTTCTCGCCGCGCTCCTCCTTCCACCACTTGGTGGTGACCGTGTCCGGCATCCGCCGTTCGAGCTCTCGGGCCGCGGCGATGACGGCGTGACGCACGTCGAGGAACTCGTGCGTCGCATCGATCGGAGCGAACACGTGGATGCCCCGGTTGCCGGAGGTCTTCACGAACGCGGTCAGTCCCGCCTCCTCGAGCACCGTACGTAACTCGAACGCGACCGGAACCGCATCAGAGAAAACAGTGCCGGGCTGTGGGTCCAGGTCGATGCGCAGCTGGTCCGGGTTATCCGGGTCGCTCGCGAGCGACGCCCACGGATGGAAGACGACGGTGTTCATCTGTGCCGCCCAGACTGCTGCGGCCGGTTCGTCGATGACGAGCTGCGGATGCGAGCGGCCGCTCGGATACGTGACGGTCACCGCCCGAACGTAGTCCGGCGTGCCCTTGGGCGGGTTTTTGGAGAAAAACTGCTCGCCATCGATGCCCTCCGCGAAACGCTGCAGTGAGATCGGGCGATTACCGTTGGCGGCCACGAACGCCGTCCCGACGGCGGCGAGGTACTCGGCCAGGGCGAACTTCGTGATCCCGACTTCGGGGAACAGCACGCGATCGGGGCTCGAGATCCGCACCTCCCGAACTCCGGACGGACCAGTCACTTCGAGGATGCGCGCTTCGCTCGCCATACTTCAACTTAGCGCCGCGCACCGTTGTTGACGATGCGGGTTCGATGCACAAGGCTTGTTCGTGCCCTTATGACACAGTCCGCAAAATCGAAGAAGGTCGCCGCGCCAGCCCAGCCGGCGCCGGTCGTTCCGCCGCACCTCCGGGGAATCGACGGCCTGCGAGCCCTTGCCGTTGCGCTGGTGGTGCTGTTCCACGTGCTGCCGGGCGCGCTCCCCGGCGGCGGTCTCGGAGTCGATATCTTCTTCGTCATCAGCGGCTTCCTGATCACTGGACTTCTCATCGACGAGCGAACCGCCAAAGCGCGCATCCGGTTCAGCGCGTTCTGGGCCCGGCGTGCTCGGAGACTCCTGCCGGCGCTGGTGCTGCTGCTCCTCGTGTGCACGAGTGCCGCGCTCGTGATCGGCGGCGACGTGCTCGTCGGTATCGGTCGCCAGGTGCTCGGAGCGGCGACATTCAGCAGCAACTGGCTGGCGATCGCGAACGGCTCGAGCTACTTCGCGGGGACCACGCCCGAGCTGTTCCGAAACCTCTGGTCCCTCGCCGTCGAGGAACAGTTCTACCTCGTCTGGCCGTTCGTCGTTCTGCCGGTCCTCTTCGTGCGCTGGCGCTGGGTGCGCTTTGCGATCTTCGTACTACTGGCGGCCGGGTCCGCGACGGCAATGTTCCTGCTGTACTCGCCCCACGTGGATCCGACTCGCGAGTACTACGGAACCGACACGCACAGCTTCGGACTCGCGCTCGGAGCGGCGCTCGCCGTCGCCGTCGCCGGGATGCGCTCTCATCCGCTCGAATGGCCCCGGTGGTCGCGGCGCCTGCTCCAGTCCGTCGGCGCAGTCGCGGTCGTTGCGCTCGTGGCGATCTCCGTGCTGGTCCCGACGGATGATCCACTGTCGTTCCGCGGTGGTCTTGCTCTGGTTGCGCTGCTGAGCGCGCTCGCCATCCTGGGCGCGATCGTGCCGGGTTCGCTGCTCGGCAGCGTGCTCGACGTTCTTCCGGTTCGCTGGGTGGGCGTGCGGTCCTACGGCATCTACCTCTGGCACTGGCCCGTCCTGATCCTGGTCGTCGCGGCCGCGCCCGCCTGGCAGGACTCGCCCTCGACGCAGTGGCTGATCGGCACCGTCACGATCGCCATCACGCTCGCCGTGGCCACGCTGTCGTACCAGTTCCTCGAGCGCCCGATCCGTCGGCTCGGCTTCCGACCGTGGGCGAAGCGGATGTGGCAGGCGGGTTCCCGGCGCGCGCTTCGCATCTCGGCGGCTGCGATACTCGCACTGGCGATCGTCGCCGGTTCGGGGGCAACAGCCCTCGCGATCGTTCGGGCGCCGGCGGCCGGGTCGGCGCAGGCGGACATCAAGGCGGGCCAGGTTCTGCTGGCAAAGGCCAAATACCTGCCGCCACCACCCGTGGGTGCTCCCGGAAGCAACCTTGATGCGGTCGGCGACTCGGTCATGCTCGCCTCGGCGCCCGAACTCCGGCAGGTGTACCCGGGGATGAACATCGACGCGGTGGTTTCACGCCAGATGAACTCGCTGCCCGGGATCGTCGGGGCCCTGAAAGACGCCGGTCAGCTCCGACCGGTGCTCGTGGTGGGACTCGGCACGAATGGCCCGATCGCGCGTGCGACTCTCGACCAGGTGCGAGACATGCTCGGACCGAATCGCCAGATGGTGGTCGTGAACGTTGAGGAGCCCCGCAGCTGGGAGGCGGAAGTCAACGACACGCTCGCCCAGTTCGCCGCCGACTACGAGAACGTTGAGTTGTCTGACTGGTACACGGCTATCTCCCCGCACATCTCGATCCTCGCGCGAGACCAGATCCATCCGGGACCCACGGGCGGCCGCATCTACACGGCCGCCCTGCAGCAGGCCCTCGCTCGCCTCGCCGCTCTGCCGCCCTACCCGCAGGTGTCGGACTTCTTCGCCAACCAGACGGCCGTCCCGACGCAAAAGTAGGGCCCCGCGAAACGCGGGGCCCCACTCTTGGGAAAATCTGAGCTGAACTACTTGGCGTCGTCGTCCGCGACGATCGCCTCGGCGTCGTCATCGTCCGCGGCGTCGGCCTCGGCGGCCTCCGCCTCCGGGGTCTCGGACTCGGCGGGAGCGTCAACTGCCTCGACCTCGGCGGGAGCCTCGGCGTCGGTCGATTCGTCGGTCGTCTCGGCGACCGGAGTGCCCGCGGTGATCTCTTCGGCCTCGACTGGCGCATCCTCGGCGGGAGTCTCCTCAGCGGGAGTCTCCTCAGTGGCCTCTGCGACCGGAGCGGCCTTGGCGGGCTTCTCGTCGGAAGCCTTCGCCGCCTCGGTCTTCTTGGCACTCTTCGGCTTTGGGTTCACGGGCTCGAGAACGAGCTCGATCTGCACCATCGATGCGTTGTCGCCCTTGCGGAAGCCAAGCTTCGTGATGCGGGTGTAGCCACCCTCGCGCAACTCGACCAGCGGCGCGATCTCAGTGAAGAGCTCGTGCACGACGGTCTTGTCGTGGATCACGGCGAGCACGCGACGGCGCGCGTGCAGGTCGCCGCGCTTCGCGAACGTGATGAGACGCTCGGCGACGGGACGCAGGCGCTTCGCCTTGGTCTCGGTGGTCTTGATGCTCTTGTGCGTGAACAGGGCAGCCGCGAGGTTCGCAAGCAGAAGGCGCTCGTGCGCCGGTCCGCCGCCGAGGCGGGGTCCCTTAGTTGGTGCAGCCATTGTCAGGATTCTTTCGTTGTTGGTAGGTCGTTAGAGACGGGGAGGCCTAGACCTCGTCGTCGTCTCCGCCGTAGAAGTGAGCGCCGTCGAATCCGGGAACCGAATCCTTCAGGCTGAGGCCCATCTCGACCAGCTTGTCCTTGACCTCGTCCACCGACTTCTGTCCGAAGTTGCGGATGTTCATGAGCTGCATCTCGGAGAGGGCAACCAGCTCGCTCACGGTGTTAATGCCCTCACGCTTGAGGCAGTTGTAGCTGCGCACGGACAGGTCGAGGTCCTCGATCGGCATGCTCAGCTCGCTGGAGAGAACGGCGTCGACCGGCGCTGGGCCGATCTCGATGCCCTCGGCCGCGGTGTTCAGCTCGCGCGCCAGGCCGAACAGCTCGGTCAGGGTGCGTCCGGCGGAAGCGATCGCGTCACGCGGGGTGATCGCGTTCTTGGTCTCGAC
>DASXCU010000138.1:0-2133 GCA_036491035.1 Galbitalea sp.
GAAGAAGCCGACGTACATGATGACCACGATGAGGATGACGAGCAGCGACCCGTAGGAGCCGAACTGGCCGCGGGTCTGCACCATCTGGGGCACGCCGAGTCGCGGTCCCTGCGCCGAGTGCAGCGCCATGAAGATCGCGCCGACGAGGTTGCCGATCACGATCGCGACGGCCGCCAACCAGAACGGCTGCGAGAACACGGTCGTGGCCAGGGCGCCGGTAACGATCGTGAGCACCATGATGTTGGAGCCGAACCAGATGGTGAACAGGTCCCGTGCCTTGCCGTGCCGGCCCGCGTCCGGGATCGGCTGTATGGTGGCGTCTTCGATGCGCTGAGGCTGTTCGGTGGGCGTTGCGGCAACGCTCATTCTGTGCGCAGTCCTTTCACGAGACAACGTCCCGCCTCGCGTACTCCGCGTCGCTGCGATCCGCAGACGGTTCAGTAACACTGTCTCCAGTGTCACCGAACTGTCTAGATACATCTCACCAGCGTTTTCCGAAGCTTTGCATCTACTGAACCGATGCACCAATGCTAGTGGGAGTCATCTGTCTTTCCGATGTTGAACGTCAACAACAACTATTTGCTATCTGCTCGCGGTGGTCCCAGACTCGAAGGACTGTGCGAATCGGAGTGGAGGGGTGGATGTCGAGCCAGGAGATCGAAGTCCTCGTGGTCGGCGCGGGCCAGGCCGGGGTGGCGATGAGCGAGCACCTCAACGCCTACGGCGTCTCGCACCTCGTCCTTGAGCGGCACCGCATCGCCGAGCGGTGGCGCTCGGAGCGGTGGGATTCCCTCGTCGCGAACGGACCCGCCTGGCACGACCGGTTCCCCGGCCTGGAGTTCGCCGGCCTCGACCCCGATGATTTCGCCTCGAAGGAGCAGGTCGCGGACTACTTCGTCGCCTACGCGGAGAAGATCGGGGCGCCGGTCCGCTGCGGTGTCGAAGTGACGGATGTGCGCAAGAGCACAGGCCGGCCCGGCTTCCGCGTGGAGACCTCGGACGGAGTCATCCACGCGCGCTACGTGGTGGCCGCGACCGGCCCGTTCCAGCGCCCGGCGATCCCGGCGATCGTCCCCTCCTCCGCCGGGCTCCTGTCAATCCACTCCAGTTCGTACCGCAACCCGCGGCAACTGCCAGACGGCGCCGTCCTCGTGGTCGGCGCCGGGTCATCCGGGGTGCAGATCGCCGCTGAGCTCCAGCAGTCGGGCCGGCCGGTCTACCTGTCCGTCGGCCCGCACGACCGGCCGCCGCGAAGGTACCGCGGGCGCGACTTCGTCTGGTGGCTCGGGGTCCTCGGCAAGTGGGAAGCCGCGACACCTCCCCTGGGCGCGGAGCACGTCACCATCGCGGTCAGCGGCGCGAATGGCGGTCACACCGTCGATTTCCGCGCCCTCGCCGCTAGCGGCATTCAACTCGTCGGCCGCGCCGTTTCCTTCGACAACGGAACCATGCGCTTCGCGCCCGACCTCGGCGAGAACGTCGCGAACGGCGACGCGAACTACCTGTCGCTGCTCGACGAGGCCGACGCCTACATCGAGCGCAACGGCCTCGACCTGCCCGAGGAGCCGGGCGCTCACCTCCTCGGTCCTGACCCGGAGTGCGTGACCAGCCCCGTACTCGAACTCGACCTCGGTCACGCCGGCGTCACGTCGGTCGTCTGGGCGACCGGTTTCACCGCCGACTACGGCTGGCTGAACGTCGACGCGTTCGACTCAAATGGAAAGCCCAAGCACCAGCGGGGCGTGTCGTCCGAGCCCGGCGTCTACTTCCTTGGCCTGCCCTGGCAGTCGCGGCGCGGATCGAGCTTCATCTGGGGTGTCTGGCACGACGCCAAGTACCTCGCCGATCACATCCAGATGCAGCGGGGATACCACGCCTACGGGTCCGCCGCCAGCGCGGCGCGCCTGTCCGATGCCGTCGTCTACGGAAGGTGAACACGGTGAGCACGGCTAACACGCCCACGCACAAGCGCATCCGCCCGTTCAACACGAAGGACACCTACCCGGAGCAGAGCCTCGACAACGACCTGTGCCAGGCCGTCGTCGCGAACGGCGTCGTCTACTTGCGCGGCCAGATCGGGCAGGACCTGGAAACCAGGGAAAGCGTGGGCATCGGGGACATCGAGGCGCAGGC
>DASXCU010000139.1:0-1508 GCA_036491035.1 Galbitalea sp.
GACCGGGTGGTTCGTGACGGCGTGCGCGAGGACGATCTGATCCTCCGACACAGCCGCCTGAGCGTTGTAGGCCTGCAGAAAGGCGCCGTTTCGATGCATGATCCGGCTATCGGCGTCCGTGAAGTTTCGCTGCGCCGTGTCCTTCGGCTTTCCCTCGCGCGTCGCCGAGACGCGATGCAACGAGAGCTGCGAAGTGCCGCCTCCGCTCGCGTCGTCGTCGTCGTCTTTGCTGCGCGATAGCTTTTTGGCTTCGTTCTCCGCCTTCGCAGCAAGCGTCGTCGCCAAGCGACGCTGTCGCGGGGTCGCGGTGTCGTCATCGGCCGTCTTTCGCAGCCCTTCGGCATTCTCACGAAGCTCCGCTGCCCGCGCCTCGGCGGCCTCCTTCTCGAGTTCCGCCTTCGCCGCACGGATCCGCTGCAGTCGCGTCTCGCGCCGACGAAGCTCTTCGGGGATCTCGTCGCCCCGCATGTCCGCTCCGTGCGCGGCGTCCTCGGCAGCATCGACCTCCTCGGCGCGGCGAAGCAACGCTTCGATCTCCGCCTGCAGACGCTTCTCGTCCTCCTTCATACGCCCGTAGCTCATGGCCTTGTGCTTGCTCGCGTTCGCTTGCACCTTCGAGCCGTCGACCGCCACGTGGCCGACGGTTTTCAGCCCGGCGCGCGCGCAAAGCTTCAGGACCTGCACGAACAGCCCCGACAGCGCCTTGCGGTGCTCGAGCCGAAAGCGATTCACGCTCGTGAAGTGAGGGTGCGCACCGCCCGCGATCACGCGCAGCGCAACGTCCTCGTAGGTCGCACGCTCGATCTTGCGCGAAGAAAACACCCCCGCGCAGTACGCGTAGAGGATCAGCGCCGTCATCATCCGCGGCGAGTACGGCCGTTCCCCGCGTGGATCCTTCTCCTGGATGGCGCCCTCGATCGAGTTGATCTCTAGCTCCTGCACAACCTCAAGCACGAAGTACGCGAGATGCCCTTCGGGCAGCCACTCCGTGGGGGACGGCGGCAGCAGGTACGCCTGGTCCGGCGCCCACGGTCGGTATTGCTTGGTCACAAGCCCACGAGATCACGGGCGCGATCCCGTGTCGATCCCCACGCAGGGCCTATGCGCTACACGCTCCTAGGCCCGCTTCTCTTGGTGGCCTCCGAACTGGAAGCGCATGGCCGACAGGAGCCGGTTCGCGAAGTCGGCTTCGCCGCGTGACGCGAAGCGCTCGCTGACGGCGGTCGAGAGGATGGGCGTAGGCACGCTCTCGTCGATCGCGGCCTTGAGCGTCCAGCGCCCCTCGCCGGAGTCGGAGACGCGGCCAGCGAACTCGCTCAGCTGCGGGCTGCGCACGAGGGCCGTGGCCGTCAGATCGAGCAGCCACGACGCGATGACGCTGCCGCGGCGCCAGACCTCGGCGATGTCGGGCAGATCGAAGTCGTACTGATAGGCCGCGGGATCGCGAAGCGGTGTGGTCTCTGCGTCCGCAGTCTGCTCGTGTTTCCCGATGCTGGCATGCTTGAGGA
>DASXCU010000140.1:0-25959 GCA_036491035.1 Galbitalea sp.
GAGAATCAAGATCTCGGTTAACGACGCCAAGCCAATTCACCCCCCCAATTGGATGCTGGTACGCATTCGGGGTGCACACCAGAGTGCAAACCTAACCGGGGCGTGTCGCAACCGCCATACCCGCGATCGGGGGGCTATACAGCGGCCCGTGAATCGTCGGGAGGCCGCTAGGGCAGCGGCGTGGAGTCTCCCGGCGTCTGTGTTCCCTCGAGGCGTTCGGAGTTCGCCAGGAGGCGCGCCAGCTGCGCGCCGTCGTCCTGGTTGGTCTCTGCCGCCGCGACGTTAGCCTCACCGAGGGCGACGATGACCTCGTGGCGTTGAATGCGCACGCCAGCTGGCGCATCCACCCCGATCCGAATGGCATCGCCCTTGGCTTCGAGAACGGTAACCACGATGTCGTCACCGATGAGAATGCGCTCTCCCCGTTTGCGTGTCAGGACCAGCACAGCGCCAGCCTATCCCACAGTCTCCGACCAGCCGACGGGCAGGCCAAGCGCGTTGATCGACTCCGGCGTTGCAGTTTCGACGCTCGAAACGACCGCAAGGGCGGTGACGGAAAACGCGCGACGGATCGCAGCGACCCACGCGGCGGTGTCTTCCGGCTTTCGCGCGGCGTCGACGACGAGCCAGATCTGATCGGCCGCGATTGAGCGAATGCGTTCCACACTGTCGACCACCTCAGACAACCCGACCCCGAGACCCCACGCGACCAGGGCGACCGAGTTGTTGGTGACGCCTCGCGCACGGGCGGCCGCCGCGGACCGGCGATCGTCTACGCGCGCATCATCCGGGTCCAGAATGCGACCGCCACGATGGAATTCGGCACGCCGCACGGTTCGCGCGAGAGACCGAGCCGCAACGACACTGTCGCCGCCGAGTCCGAGAAAGAGTACGAGACCACCTGGCTCGTCATACAACGAGGGCATCAGGGTGTGCGTGATGGTGGGCGGCGGCGTTGGCCGCACCGCGTAGGAGTTGAGATCCTGCAGCACCTGGTCGAACCGATCGCTCTGTGTCGAGACGGATGCCGCGGGCGCGGTCACGAGTGGCTCGTGACCCTCCGCGAGATCTGCGGCCTCCAGGAGCGCCTCGATACCTACGGCGCTCGATGGACCGGACGCGGCGCCAAGCGAGGCTCGCGGCGCCGCAAGCAGGTCGGCGACGATCCCCGCAACGGAGCCGGGGCCCGGGAGAAGCTCGATCTCCACCTCGACGAAGCGTCGAGCGAAGAAACCGCCGACGCCGCCCACGCGCACCTCGGTGGCGGAGATGATGCGGGCGCTGTCGCCGTAGTCTGCGCGGACTCGCGCGCTCACAGCCTCCGGTGTCGGACGGTCAAGCCGGAATCGAATCGAGGGCACGAATCACTCCTACAGTCTCGATGATGGGGTGCGCGGCGGTGACCTCGAGGTACGAGAGCGCGGGTACGTCGGGGACGTGCGGGGTGATCAACCTGTGCACGGCAGATCGCAGGGCTGGAGCGCACACCAGCACGAGGTTGTCGTGTCCGTTGTCGGCCCCGGCGATGACGGTCTTCAGCGAAGTGATGAGCGACTCGAGACGCCTGGTGTCGAGCAGGATCTGGGGCCCACCGTCGCCGGGACGAAGCCCCTCCAGCATGGACTGCTCGAGCGTCGGATCGATCATGATGACCCTGAGTCGACCGTCGTCCAGGTAGCGCGCGGCCACGATCGGGCCGAGTGCGCTTCGAGCGGCCTCGACGAGGCCGTCCGGGTCGGTCGACACCTTGGCGCGCAGCGAGAGCGACTCGTAGATGCGGGAGAGGTCGTTGATCGGGACGCGCTCGGCCAGGAGCCCCTGTAGCACCCGCTGGACCTCGGCGAGGGAGAGGAGGCCGGGGATGAGTTCCTCGACGGCCGCCGGGTTGACCTGCTTGAGGCCGTCGGTGAGCACTCGGACATCCTCGCGACTGAGGAGCCGCGCGGCGTTGTTGGTGATGACCGCGCTCAGGTGCGTGATAATCACGGAAGCCCGGTCGATGACGGTTGCTCCGCCGAGCTCCGCGCCATGTCGCATTTCGGTCGGGATCCACTTGCCGGGCAGGCCGAACACCGGGTCGACGGTCGTGATGCCCGGCAGCGAGTCCAGGGCGTCCCCGAGCGCGAGCACCTTGCCGGTCGGCGCGATGCCTCGTGCGACATCCGCACCAGCGACTCGGATGACATACGTGGACGGCGGCAGGTCAATACTGTCCCGTGTGCGTACCGGTGGCACGACGATTCCAAGTTCCATCGCCAGGCGGCGGCGCAGCGAACGAACGCGGGATAGCAGGTCGTCACCGGTTCCCGACGCGAGTTCGACCAGGTCAGGCGCCAGCTGGATCTCGAGAGCGTGCACACGCATCTCCTCGACCAGGTCCTGGGTGGAGTCCGAGGTCTTCGCGCCCTCCGTGATCCCTGCCAGTTCGGTCGTCATGGCCTTCGCCCGCTGGCTCGCGGCGATTCGACGGGACGCGATGATGAGCAGGGTACCGACGATGATGAACGGCACGATGGGCATGCCGGGGATCAGACCGAGGGCGATGGCGGCGCACCCGGCGATGAGCACCGCGACCCGAGACTGCGACAACTGGGATGCCGTCATCGAGCCCATGTCGGCGTCGACGTTCGATCGCGTGACGATGAGACCCGTCGAGACGGCCATCAGTAGCGCGGGGATCTGGCTGACGAGACCGTCGCCGATCGTGAGAAGGCTGTACGTGTTCACGGCGTCACCGATGGACAGCCCACGCTGCACCATCCCGATAGCGATTCCACCGATGATGTTGATGACGATGATCACGATGCCGGCGATCGCATCACCCTTGACGAACTTGGACGCACCATCCATGGAGCCGTAAAAGTCGGCCTCGGCCGAGACCTCGGCACGGCGCCGACGTGCCTCGGCGTCCGTGATCGCACCCGCGTTGAGGTCGGCGTCGATGGCCATCTGCTTTCCGGGCATGGCGTCGAGGGTGAAGCGCGCGCCAACCTCGGCCACACGCTCGGCGCCCTTGGTGACCACAACGAACTGGATGACCACCAGAATCAGGAAGATGACGGCACCGATGATGAGCGAACCGTTCACGGCCACGTGCCCGAGCGACGCGATCACCTGGCCGGCGTAGCCGGAACTGAGTACGAGCCGCGTCGATGCGACATTGAGACCGAGGCGGAACAGGGTCGCCACGAGAAGGAGCGACGGGAACACGGAGAAGTCGAGCGGCTTCTTCACGAACATGGTCGTCAGCAGGATGATCAGCGCGAACATGATGTTGATGATGATCAGGATGTCGAGCAGGAAGGCCGGAACGGGCACGACCAGCAGTAGGACGATCCCGACGACGCCGATCGGCACGACGAAGCGTGGCAGCTGTTTTCTCATGGTGTTCTCGTTTCCTAGACCATCGATGGTGTGAGTAGTTTGTGGACGCCGGACGCGGCGCCGCGCGCCCGAAGTGCAAAGACGAACGCGAGTACGCGCGCGACGGCGGTGTAGAGCTCGGTCGGGATCTCTTCGCCGACCTCGCAGGCGGCGTGGATGGCGCGGGCGAGAGGGATGTCAGTGACCATGGGCACGCGGTGCTCGGTGGCCTTCTCGCGGATGCGGGTCGCGATCTCGTCTGCGCCTTTTGCTACGACCCGGGGAGCGGACTTGCCTGCCTCGTATTTGAGCGCGACGGCGATGTGGGTCGGGTTCAGCAGCACGACGTCCGCGTCCGCGATCGACGCCATCATCCGGCTCCGGCTCATCGCGAACGCGCGTGAGCGACGCAAGCCCTTCATCAGCGGATCACCGTCGGAGCTCTTCGACTCGTCCTTGACCTCGCGCTTGGTCATGCGGGTCTTCTTACGGTTCCGTCGCATCACGACGAACAGGTCCGCGGCGGCCAGCACCAGGCCCGCCGCAATCGCCGTCTCGACCAGGGTCAGAACCCCGCTCTGCGCGGCGTCCACCAGCTGCTGGATGGGGAGCCCCCCGGCCGCCATGAGCTGGGGCACGAAGTTCTGGATAACAGCCATCAGCACAACCCCGACGACGGCCGTCTTCAGGATCGCCTTCGCCCCCTCCCAGAGTGCCTGGGTGCCGAAGATGCGTTTCACACCGGCGAGCAGGTCGAAGTGGCTGAACGAGAACGAGAAGGCCTTGAAGTGGATGCCGCCCTGCAGTGCAGAACCCGCGATGATCGCGACCACCACGGAAATGAGCATCGGCGAGAGTGCGGGGATGACCGCGCCGAAACCGGAGTCGAGCGCCTGCACGGCGGCCGCGGGGGTCGGATGATCGATGACGTCCTTCAGTCCGTCGAACTGCTGCTGCATCGAGGCCTGCGCGGAAGAGATGAGTCCAGGGATGGCCGAGAAGGCGGCGGCCACCGACAGCCACGCGCTGAGGTCCTTCGAGGTTGAGAGTTCGCCCTTCCGTCGAACCTCCTTCATCCGCTTTTCGGTCGCCTGTTCGGTGCGCTCCTGTGCGTCGGACACTACTTCACCCCCTGCAGCATCTGGAGGCCGTTGCTCATGAGAGACGAAACGATCCCCGGAAGCAGCACGAAAGCGGTCGCCGAGAACATAATCGTGATCAGGATCTTGAGCGGGAAGCCCAGGGAGAAGGCGTTGAGCGCGGGCGCGATGCGGGTGAGGAGGCCGAGCCCAACGTCCGCGAGGAAAAGGACGAGGATGAGAGGTCCGGCGATCTGCACCGTGGCGACGAACATGTCGGTGACGCCCTGGGTGAGCGCCTTGGCCGTGAGCGAGAGGTCGAACATGCCACCGAGCGGGATGGCGGTGAAGGAGCGGGCCACTCCGCCGATCACCATCTGGTAGCCATCGGTCGTGAACAGCAGCGCGATGGCGGTCATCTGGAAGAGCCGGGTGAACTGTGCGCCGTTGACGAGCGACTGCGGGTCGTATCCCTGAGCGAGCTGGAATCCGCCGAACAGGTCGATGAGGCCGCCAGAGGACTGCACGGCCGAAAACGCCAACTGTACGAGAAAGCCCAGCACCACGCCGATGAGCACCTGGGCGACCAGGGTTTCGACGAAGGCTGCGGTGTCGTAGGCCGCGCCGGTGCGGGGCAGCGTCGAGGAGACCGCCAGCGCCAGCCCGAGCCCGAGCATGGCGCGCACGCGCTTCGGGATCGCGCCGTACGAGAACGGCGGAGCGATCACGAGGAACGCGATGATCCGCGTGCTCGCGAGCAGCACCGACTCAAGCCAGCCGAACTCTCCCACCGGCACGGTCAGCTGCCGATCAGCGAGGGAATCTGGTGCATGAGGTCGGTGGTGAACGACGTCATGACGGAGATCATCCATTGCCCGCAGATGACGAGTGCGATGGAGACCCCGATGAGCTTCGGGACGAACGAGAGGCTGGTCTCCTGGATCTGGGTGATCGACTGGAAAACGGAGACCGCGAAGCCGATGACGAGTGCGGTGATGAGTATGGGCGCCGCGAGCTCCGCACCAACCGTGAGGGCGCGCACACCTATGTCGATGATGGCGGACGGGTCCACTAGGTCACCCCGTAACTTCCGACGAGCGTGGTGACGATGAGCCCCCAGCCGTCGACGAGGATGAAGAGCAGGATCTTGAACGGGAGCGAGATCATGACGGGCGGAAGCATCATCATTCCCATTGCCATCAGGGCCGACGACACGACCAGGTCGATCACGAGGAACGGCACGAAGATGACGAACCCGATGATGAAGGCCGAGCGCAACTCGGAGATCATGAACGCCGGGATCAGGGTCGACAACGACACGTCCGACGGATCCTTCGGGTTGTGCCGACCGGCAGCGCGCGTCATCAGTGCCAGGTCTTCCTGGCGGGTGTGCCCAAGCATGAATTCTCGGAGCGGCCCGGATGCGGCATTGATGGCGCCCTGGATGTCGAGGTTGCCGTGCAGGTAGGGCTGCACGGCGTCGAGATTGATGTGCTGCAGTACGGGCCACATGATGAAGATCGACAGGAACAGCGAGAGGCCGGCGAGGATCTGGTTCGGCGGAATGGACTGGAGTCCCAGTGCGTTTCGCGTCATCGCCAGGACGACGAAGATCTTCGTGAACGACGACATCATCAGGATGAGGGCGGGCGCCACGGACAGCAGGGTGATGCCGATGAGAACGATGACGCTCTCGGCCGGCGAACCGTTCGGACCGTTGACCGTGTTCTGGATGAGATCGTTCACGGAAGGCGCGGTCGGCGTTGGCGCCGGCGTTGGTTCCGTGATCGTCAGAACGATGGTCTGGAGGAAGCTCATTTCGCGCCTTTGATGGCGGAGATCGCCTGCTTCCAGGTCGAGCTGGAAAGGATGGAGCCCCCGAGCGGGGTGGCGCCCGGCGCGGGCCTGCGCAGCGAGGCGGCGAGCGCGTCCGGAACGGGCGTGCGGGTGCGGGCGACCTTCCGAATGGTGTCGTCGGGGGCATCGGCCTGCACGCCAGTGAGTACTGCGGCGAACTGCTTCGAGCTGGCGCGACGAGTCACGGGGCGCCGAGCGGTCACCGTCGGCTCGCCGGACTCCGGTGTGGTTGTCGTCTCGGGTTCGGCGACGCGTTCCGCCTCGCCCACGGAGTCGAGCACTGAGATGCCGTGCTCGGTGACGCCGAGCAGAAACTCCTTGCCGCGGAATTCGATTACGGCAACGCTGGAGTTCCGACCGACACTCTGGCGGGCGACGATCGAGATCGGGCGCTTCCGCGACCGTGTCCGCGAGGTGCGGACGAATCTTCTCTGGACGAACCAGATAACGCCCACTACGACGGCAAGCGAGACGACGACTCGCAGTACCGTGAAGACTTCGTCCACCTAGCGGGCCCCGACCTGGGTGGCGTCGAGAATGCGGGTGATGCGCACAGCGAACTCCTGCTCAACCACGACGACCTCGCCGTGTGCGATGAGACGACCGTTCAGCAGGATGTCTGCCGGCGCGCCGACAGCGCGGTCGAGCTCGACCACGGTCCCGACCTCGAGTCCGAGTACGTCGCGAATGGGAAGACGGGTGCGGCCGATTTCGACCGTGAGCGCCATCTCCACCTCGTTGATGCGGCTGAGACGACCCTCGATGGAGCCCTTGGCGACCGGTGCAGCGGCATCGGCTCGAAGGCGCAGCAGGAACCAGCCCGCAGTGCCGGTGGGCGCGACGAGTTCGAACACGACCGTTTCCTCGTCGTCGAACAGCGAAGTCACGTCGGCGGTGACGGCGTCTCCGAGGATGCCCGTGCCGAAGACCTCTGAAGCGGCCTCGAGCGCAGGGAAGACGATGTCGGAGATCTGAACCAGTGGCGTCGCCGCCGTGGCGTCCGCGAAGAACTCCGGGTCGAGGATCACCAGAGCGAGCTCCGCAGAGCGGGCACCGACGAACGTGGCCGTCGTCGCATTCGTCGCGGCCGCCGGCGCGGCAACGGGGCCGTTGGCTGCGACAGCGGTGATCGTGATGGGATTCGGAAGGTGAGCGGCGAGGGCCCGGGCCGCCGCGGCGAGGTCGAAGATCGACTCCTGCGCCGCCGCTATGGTTGCCGCCGCCGTCTTGGCGATCGATGGCTTTGCTGGCGCTTTGGCTGGTGCTTTGGTGGGCATGTTCAGGACTCCTCGATGGTGACGATGACGCAGGCGAGCCGCGCGCCGCTGGTGCCAGCGGCAGCGCGTGCGATGGGAACTCCGTCGACCGTCAGGTTCAGCGGTCGATATTCGGGGTGCGGGAGACGCAGCAGGTCGCCCTCGGAAAGGTTCAGGATGTCGTTCGGCCCCACGGTTGCGGACTCGAGCTGGAGGGCGATCGTGACGGGAGCGGTCTCGAGTGTTCCCAAGAGCCGCTCGTGGTCGCCCTCCGAGGTGTCGGTGCGGTTTTCGCGCGGAGCGAGGGCGTCGATCGGGAACGCCAGGATGGCGGCGCTTTCGTGATCGCCCACGTGGATGGTGAACCGAACGACGATGGCGAAGTCACCCGCCCGCATGGCCTGTGCCATCTGCGGGTTGTACTGGGTCTCGAAGACGGACAGGCCCCCCGAGAGCTGGTCGCCCAGCGAGTAGGTGAGGTCCTCGATGACGTAGTCGACAAGACGTCCGATGACCGCATCCTCAATGGCCGTGAAGATGCGTGCGGGCGGCTGGATCCGAGCGTTTCCGCCGAGCATCCTGCCCACCCAGGAGAGGGCGACATCCGGGGCGAGCTGCAGGATGGCGTGCGAGGTCATGCCATCCACGGAAAGCAGGACGAGAGCGGTGAATTCTGGCAGCGTATCGGCGAATTCGCCGTAGCGCTCGACGTCGATCGACACCACGTCGGCGCGAGCCAGGACGTGCGTCATCGCCGTGAGCTGGGTGCCCCACTGCCGTGAAAAGTTGTCGAACGCGAGCGACAGCGCCCGCATCTGATCGCGGCCGAGCGTTGTCGGTCGCTGGAAGTCATACACCTCGAGCTCACGGCCGGGCGCGGGAACGCTCGCGCCAACCAGAGTTTGAACCGTCATGCAAGGCACTATCGACGCGAAGAGCTATCGCGTTAGCAGCCCGATTGAGACCCATTCGCGGCACAAAGCCGATCTACTTTTCCGCGGCGAGCTCCTTCGGGATCAGGTCGCGCACGTTCTCGGGCGCCGAGGACAGGATCACGATGTCCACACGACGGTTCAACGCATACTGCGAGGGCACCATGTTCGGCGAGATCGGTCGCGCCGCGCCATAGGAGGCCGAATAGATCCTGCCCTCCGGGACACCGACCGTGCCGACGAGATACTTCAGAACCGCAGTCGAGCGGCCCGCGGCCAGGTCCCAGTCCGAGGCGAAGGGATACGGGTTCGCGTGACCATCCGCGTGCCCCTCGACCGCAACCTGGTTGGGCAGTTTCGTGAGGATCGGGCCGATCACGTCGAGAACGTGAAGGGTCACTGACTGGAGCTGGTCGCTGTTTCCGGCGAAGAACGTCTGCGATCCGACGAGTCCGACGGTGAGCCCGCGGCTGGTGATCGAGTACGAGACGTTCGATGAGAGTCCCTGCGCCGAGAGCGCCGCCGAGATCTGGTTCTCCAGCTCGCTGAGCTTCTGCGTCTCCGCGGCCGCGGCGACCGTTGCCGCCGACGCGGAGCTGGTGCCCGTGCTCGTCTGAGCGGCCTCCGTGCCCTTCTTGCCGACATCCCGCTTCGGCACGACGACGCCCGTTGCGGTATCAACCGTGTGCGACTTGGTCTCGCCGAAGCCGGTCGACAAGGCAAGGCGCAGCTTCTCGAACTTGTCCTTGTCGAAGGTCGACATTGCATAGAGCACAATGAAGAGGCACATCAGCACCGTCACCATGTCCATATAAGACGTAGTCCAGCGCTCGCTGCCGCCCTCCTCCTCGTGGCCGCCGTGCTGCTTCTTCTGCCGCCTGGCGCTCATGCGGCTTCCTTGATGGGCTTCTGCTTCTCTTCCTTCGCCTTGCCCGGCTTGCCGCCCGGCAGGGCAATCATCGCGCGGAGGCGCTCGCCGACCACGCGAGGCTGGCTGCCCTCCTGTACCGCGAGGACGCCCTCGACGAGGAGGTTCATCCGCTCGATGTTCTGGTCGGCCAGGCGTCCGAGGCGGGCGCCGATCGGAAGCCAGATGACGTTGGCGGAAAGCACGCCCCAGAGCGTCGCGACGAAGGCGCCCGCGATCGAAGGGCCAAGGGTCGCGGGGTCCGACAGGTGCTCGAGAACGTGAGTCAGGGAGATGACGGTGCCGATGATGCCGATGGTTGGTGCGTAGCCGCCGAGGCCGGCGAAGAACTTCTGTCCCGCGCGCTGCTGGCGCTCCTCCGTGGCGACCTGCTCCTCGAGTAGAAGGCGGAGCTCCTCAGCATCCATGCCGTCGGCGATGTTCTGCAGAGCCGACTTCAGGAACGGATCGGTGATGGTCGCCGCCTCGCCCTCGAGAGCGAGGAGACCCTCCTTGCGTGCCTTGTCGGCGATGCGGACGATCTGGCCGATCAGTTCTTCGGGCTGCGCCAGCTTGCCTTTGATGGCGCGGGGAAACGACCTGATCGCGATGATGGTGTCCGAGACCGTGCCGCTGGCGATGCCGACGGCGATGGTTGCACCGAACACCAGGATCATCGGAGCGGGAAGAAGGAGGGACATCGGTGAGGAGCCCTCGAGAAAGATCATGGCGCCGATAGCGCCGAAGGCACCCAGGATGCCGACGATCGCGAGATCCATCAGCGGGCCTTGGGGCTGCGAGGAGCGGGAGCGAGCTTCGCCGTGCCACTGACCGGCTCGGGCAGGTGGGCAAGCGTTCCGCTGCTGGCCGCCCGCATGGGGCGTGCCTCTCGAGGTTCCATCGACCGGGCGATGGAGATGACCTTCGCGCGATACTCGGCGATGAGTTCGATGACCTCCGCCATCGACTCGGTCACTATGTGAGTGGTTCCGTCGACGAGAGTCAGCGTGGTGTCCGGGTTGCTGTGAATGCGCTCGACGAGATCGGGATTCACGGCGAATCTGCTGTTGTTCAGCTTCGTCAAAATAATCATTACGGTGGCTATTCCTTGCCTTGGAAAAAATCGCCTTCTTGGCTTCGTGTACCACTATCGGCAGAAGGGCCCGAGGCGTTAGCCCCGAGCCCTTCCAACTTCGAATCCGTGACGGCGGTCCCGGATTCCGATACCTATATATAGGTACGGTCCGGATCCGGCGACTAGTGCTGCATCTGGTTGAGGTCCTGAAGGATCTGATCGGACGTCGTGATAATGCGGGCGTTCGCCTCGAAGCCGCGCTGGGCGACGATGAGGTTGGAGAACTCCTGCGTCAGGTCGACGTTCGACATTTCGAGCGATCCGCCGACCAGGTTGCCGAGTCCGTCGGTTCCGGCGGTACCGATGGTTGCGTCACCGGAGGCGATGGTCGCCTTGTAGTCGGACGAACCCACCTTCTGGAGGCCCTCGGGGTTGGTGAAGTTGGTCAGTGCGATTCGAGCGATGGCGAGCGACGCACCATTGCTGTACGAACCCATGAGGGTTCCGTCGGCCGACAGCGTGTAGGACTGCAGCGTGCCCGCCGCGGTTCCGTTCTGTGCCGAGATGGATGCGGTGGACAGGGCGGCGAAGCCGGTGACGCCGCTCAGGTCGACCGTGACGCCGCCCACCGTGACCGAGCTGCCGCCGGTCAGAGCCGCGTTGGCGAAGGTCATGGATGCGGTGCCGGTGGCACCCGTGCCGTCCTCCCCCGCGACGTCCCACCCGGTCGCCGTCTTGGTGAAGGTCAGTTGCAGGTTGCGGGTGGCGCCCGTGCTGTCGTACACATTCTCATCCTGCGTGACCGCGGTGCCGACGGCCGCGTCGGACGGCAGGTTGCCGGTGACCGTGGCCGTCGTGGTTGCCTTTGCGGGAGCGAGTGAGCTCGCCGGCAGCTTGATGGTGCTGAGGGCACTGGCCCCGGGCGGGATCACGCCGTTGACCGCACTCCAGCCCTGGACGAGGGCACCATCCGGCGTGACCAGCTGGCCGGTCGAGTCGAAGTTGAAGCTGCCAGCGCGGGTGTACAGCGTCTGGCCACCGCTCTGCACGGTGAAGAATCCGTCGCCCGAGATCATCATGTCGCCCGAGTTGCCGGTGGTGTCCGTCGAGCCCTGCGTGAAGCTCGTGGCGATACCGGCGACCTTGACGCCCAGACCGACCTGAGCCGGGTTGGTGCTGCCGACCTCGGCGTTTCCGCCGCCGGCGGGTTCGAGCATCTGGGACAGGGTGTCCTCGAACTGGGTCGACGACGACTTGAAGCCCGTGGTGTTGACGTTGGCGATGTTGTTCGCCGTTACATCGAGCATGGTCTGGTGTGCGCGGAGTCCGGAGATTCCGGAATCGAGTGAACGGAGCATTGGGAAGAGCCTTTCTGTCTGTGGTGCGTTAGTTGGATGCTGCGGCGGCCGGAACGGTTAGTCCCGTGACGGTGGAGAAGTCCACCGTCTGTCCGCCGATGGTGAGGGTTGGTGTGGTGCCGGTGAACGACACTGCGGAGACGAGGCCGGACTGCGTGTTGCCGTCTGCGTCGACATAGTTGGCGGTCTTGCCGATGAGTTCGGCGGCCGAGGTGCGCTGCTGGAGCGAGAAGTTGTCGCTGTCCGTGGACTGGAGCGAGGTCAGGGCCTGCATGGAGGCCAGTTGCGAGGTCTGGGTGATCATCGCGTCGCTGTCCATGGGAGAGTCCGGATCCTGCTCCTTGAGCTGGGTCACGAGGAGCTGCAGAAACATCTGCGAGTTCATCGTCTGGTTGGCGGGTTTGGTGGCCGGCGTCGAATATATCGACGTGGTACCGGAAGTTGGTGCGGTGATTGTCATCGGTTTACGTGCCTTCCTTATCTATCGTTCTGGTGAATTCGTGTCGCTCAGGCGAGGACGTCGAGGAACGAGTCGCCTGATCGGGCCGGACGCGGTCCGGCGCTATCGGGAACTCCCGTGCCGACCACCGCTGGGGCAGTGAGCGGCGCGGACTGGTCGCGACGCGATCCACTCCCAAACTGGGAGCTGGTTGAGCCGAAGGGCTCGTTCCGGTCCTGGCCGAACGAGGCGCCCGCACCGGCGCCGAGATCTGCCGAATGCTGGTGGATCGTGACCGACGCGTTAATGCCGCCCTGGGCCAGGTCGCGCTTCAGATCGGGAAGGATGGCGTTTAGTGCGGCGCTCGACTCGTCGTTCGGCGCAATCAGCTGAACACGGAGGTCGCCGCTGCCGATGTGAGCGCGAACGGTGACCGGACCGATCGCTTCAGGGGCGACGTTGAGCGTCAGTACGTGTTCGCCCGGCGCCGCCGAGCGCAGCGTGAAAATCGGGCGCGCGATCTGGTCTAGCAGCGCGGGGGCCGACTGGGCAGCGACGGGCGAGGCCGCGACGGTTGGTGCGACCGACGTCGCCGGCTGCGCTGGCGGTGTTGCCGTTGTCGTCGAGGCGTCGACGGGAGTCGTGCCGTCCTGTGAATTCCTGGACCCCTCAGCCGATGACCACCGGGTGCCGGCCCCTGTGACGGCAACTGTCGACGCGACCGCGACGTCCGGACTGCTTTCGGAGCGGAGTGCCTCCGCGAACCAGGACGGCGCGGAGGCACTGGTCGCGGTGGTGGTTTGCGCTCCGACGTGCGCGCGGGCCGACACGGGTCGGGATGCGGGAGCGGGGGCGCTGTCGACCGCAGCCGAAACCGGGAGCGTCGATGCGGTCGGCAGCATGGTGGTGCTCGGGGAATCAATGGCGACCGCGGTCGCCACGCCGGCGGACGCGGCGACCGCGGAAACGGCGTTCGAGTCGTCGTCGGGCCCCGGATCGATGTCCGATGACGACGGCAGCTTCGGCGTCCCCGGGGCCGGGGTGATGGCCGGAACCGGTGATGGCAACTGGTTCAGGAGAGGCACTGCCGGGGCGGCATTCCCGGTCGCGGGACGATGCGACCCGGTGTGCCGCCCCTGGCTGGCAGGAGTGGTCGTGTCCGCCGACGCGGGAGGCATCGCGGACACGACCTGGGGCTCCGACTCGGACGCGATCGAAAGAGACAGGGCTTCCGAGGGCGGTGGGGTCGGTGTCGCTGACGTCGCAGCTCGCTGTGGGGCGATCGCGTCAGCAGTCTGAGCGGCGGGGGGTGCGATCGTCGCCGATGCGACATCCTCCACGAGCGACGCTGCGGTATCCGTGACAGTTGCGTCCATCGCGGAGAGCGTTGGCTGGCCGGCGGACGACGGTGCGACGGGTTCGAGCACCGACTGCGGCAGCGCGTCCGTTGGTGTGGTCGCGCCCAGCTGTGCATCGAACAGTTGCGAGGCGAACTCGCCATCGCCGGTTGTGCCTGCCGTCGAACTCGGCGAGCCCTGCGCGAACAGGCCGAGTAGATCGGCGGCGTTCGAAGCGGTCGATACGACGGTGCTCATGCGGTCCCCTGGGTCATAAGTGCTTCCTGCGCCGCGACGTACTGCGAGAGGGAATCGGGTGTGGTTCCGCCGGATGCATCCGTCGCCGCCGATGACGTGTCGGTCGAAGACAGCGCATCGGTGAGCCCGGATGTGGCCGTGCTCGAGCCGGTAGCCGAAGTACTCGAGTTCGAGGCGTTCGAGTCGTTGGAATCGGACATCATGTCGAGGTCGGCCTGCATGACGGCCTGCTGGGCCGAGACCAGAGCGGCCTGGGCATCGGCAAGCGTCGGCCCGGCCGAGGCGTCGCTGGACGAGGCAGTCGGGGTGGCGTCGCTTGCCGGCGTAGACGAATCACCGGACGGAACGATCCGACGGATGGTTTCGATCCCGGAGTCGCCGACCCACAGCTTCTGCAACGAAACGGTGCGGCCGGGGTATGGCGCGTGAATCACCATGCCGTTGCCTGCATAGATCCCGATGTGCCCGCCGCCCTTGAAGACGATGAGATCCCCGGGCTTCGCGTTTGCCAGGCCGTCGACAGCCTGTCCTTCGAGCTTCTGGGTGTGCACGAGGCGGGTGACGGGGACGCCGAGATCGGCGAATGTCTTCTGCACGAGGCCGGAGCAGTCGATCCCGCTCGTGCTCTCTCCACCGAGAACGTAGGGAACGCCGATGTACTTTTCGGCGTCGGCGACGACGTCGGCACCGGTGACGGCGCCTGTGGACGTCGAGCCCGTTGCGGTCGCCCCGGATGCCGAGCTTCCGGCCAGCAGCCCGCTCAGTGAGAAGGCGCCGCCCGACGACGCTGAAACAGCCCCCAGCGTATTGGCGCTCGGATTCGCCGAGGCCATGGCGGCGATCATGCTGTCAAAGCCGGCGGACGAGGATGAGTCGCCGGTCGCCGAACCGGCACCGGCGAGTCCGGCGAAGGTGGCCCGCAGTTGCTGCAGGGACGCGAGATCGACGGCCGTGACCACTAGAGGGCCGTCCCGTTCGCGAGGTGCCACGAGCGGACCGCGATCTCATCGACCGTGAGCTGCGCAGAGCGATTCTCTTCCGCCTGCAGGGCGACACTGTGGCGCTCCTCGAGCTTCTCGAGCGCAGACGCGGCCGCTTTCGCCTCTGCGAACTTGCGACGCGCATCCTCCATGCGCAGCTGCCACTCGGCTTCGAGCGCGTCGAGTTCGACCAGGTTGCTCGCGGTGGATGCGCGTGCCGCCGCGACCCAGTTGAGCCCGTCGGAACCGCTCTCCGCGTTCGACATGCTGACCAGTTCGGCGCGAGCGGCGCGCTGACGAGCGGCGACCTGGCCAGCTCGCGTGCGCGCAATGCCCAGCTCGGCTCCCGCCTGATCCTTCTGAAGACGACGCAGGCGCAGTAGCCCTTCCAGTGAGAACTGCGGGCTCACGAAACGCCTCCGAGGCTCAAAACGAGCGCCTCGAGACGCGACCAGGCCTCATCCGCGGTGCTGCCCTCGGAGACGCCCTGGGTCAGGAAGTGTTCGATGCCGCTCGCGTTTTCCAGTGCGGCATCCACGAGTGGGTTACTGCCCTTCTGGTATGCGCCCACGTCGAGCAGGTCCTGCGCTGACTTGCGGGCGGCAAGCACTCGGCGCAGCTGAAGCGCGAGCGCGGTCTGTTCCGCCGTGATGACCCGCGAGGCAACCCGCGAGATGGATGCGAGCGCGTCGATGGCGGGAAAGTGGCCGGCGATGGCGAGCTTGCGATCAAGGACGACGTGACCGTCCAGAATCGAACGCGTCGCGTCGGCGATCGGCTCGTTGTGGTCGTCACCGTCGACGAGGACGGTGTAGATGCCCGTTACGGAACCGGTCTCACCGGTTCCGGCGCGCTCCAGGAGGCGAGCCAGAAGACCGAACACCGACGGTGGATAGCCACGCGTTGCCGGCGGTTCACCGACGGCGAGGCCGATCTCGCGCTGGGCGAAGGCGACCCGGGTGAGCGAGTCCATCATGAGCATGACGTGCGTGCCGCTCTCGCGGAACGATTCCGCTATCCGCGTGGCGGTAAACGCGGCGCGCACCCGGGTCAGGGCGGGCTGGTCGGCCGTCGAGACGATGACGATCGATCGCGCAAGCCCCTCCTCGCCGAGGTCGTCCTCGAGGAATTCGCGAACCTCGCGGCCACGCTCCCCGATCAGGGCGATCACCGAGACCTCCGCGGCAGTGTTGCGAGCGATCATCGAGAGAAGCGACGACTTGCCGACACCGGATCCCGCGAACAGGCCCATGCGCTGCCCCCGACCGATCGCGGTGAGGGTGTCGAGGACGCGAACGCCTACGGGAAGTGCCTCGTCGATTCTGGCGCGGTGAATCGCGGACGGAACGTCGTTGTCGACGGGAACGAACTCGACGGGGCCCAGCGGGCCCTTGCCGTCGATCGGGTTTCCGGCCGCGTCGAGAACACGTCCGAGAAGGTTCGCGCCGACGGGAATCATCATGGGCTCGTGCGTGCTGCGCACCTCGGTGCCCGCGGGCACGGAGTCCAGGTGGTCGAGCGGCATGGCGATGACGCCGGCACGGGATACCGCGACGACCTCCGCCCGTGACGTTCCACGAATGACGACGATGTCGCCGATCGCAGCATCGATGCCACGAATGTGAACACCGAGTCCCGCAATTGAGTCGACGAACCCGACCCTCTCGGGGCGCGAAGCGACCAGCGCGCGATCGAGCTGGCGCGGCCGGTAGACGAGGGTGTCAGTCATTCGGCACCCCGGAGCAGGATCGTGCGGACGCGGTCGATCGTCGCGGCAAGGCGCGCGTCGATCGTGCCAACGGCGGTCTCGACCATGGCGTCTCCGCGGTCGAGCGTCGGGTCGCCCACGAGGCGTGCGGACGCCAGCGCGTGCACATTTCCAGCGATCACCTCGAGGTCGGCGGGGTTCATGCGCACCACGAGGACCTCATCGCCGGCGGCAACCGAGAGAGCCCTCGCGATGGCCGCCCGGGCGGAGGACTCTGGATCCTGCAGTTCGTGACCAATAATGACCTCGGCAAGCTCGATGGCAGCGGCAGCGAGCGCGGCATCAGCCTCGGCGATTACCGGCTGACGCAGTGCGTTCGCCTGCACGGCGCTCGACTCGAGGGCCTGCAGTGCGGACCGCACGGACGCGGCGGACGCCCGGGCCAGGTCGTCTGCAACAGCCGCCCGGTCGGCCGCCGCGACGGACGCATCCGTCGCCGCGACGCGTGCGCCGGCAGCATAGCCGGCCGCGAACCCACGCGCAGACGCCTGGTCAGCGCCGTCCGACGCGACCTCGCCGGCAAGGCGCGGGTAGTTGACCTTCGCGAAGAGCGTCTCAGTTGACATACTCTTCTTCCTCGACCTCGTCGCTGCGGTGCAGCGTGATAATGCCCTCGGCCTCGAGCTCGCGAATTCCGCGGGCGATCTCCGCCTTCGCCTCGTCGATGTTCTTCTTCCGCACAGGCCCGAGGTTCTGGATCTCCTCGTCGAGCGTCTCGCGGTTTCGTTCGGAGATGTTCTCCCGCACGACCGTCGTAAGCTCGGCGCTTGCGCCCTTCAGCGCTGTCGCGAGAAGCACCGCATCGACGCCGCGAAGCACCTGCTGAACGTCCTTGGTCTCGAGCCGGATGATGTCGGCGAATGTGATCATCCGTGCACGCACCTCTTCAGCGAGGCTCGGGTCGCGCTCGTCGAGCAGCTCGAGCAGCTCGTGCTCGGTCGCGACGTCGGCGCGGTTGATGATGTTGACCAGTGGCTGCACTCCCCCGACCACCTCGCGGCGTTCGCGCGGTCCGACGACGGTGCGAGCTCGCTGACGAAGGCTCTCGGCGACCAGGACCACCGCTTCCGGAGTCGAAGTGCCCATGCCCGCGATCGCCTGCGCGACATCGAGCCGAGTCTCGCCGTCAAACTTGGACAACACCTCGGATGCGTTGGCGGGCGACAGGTGCGCAAGAACGAGAGCCTGCGTCTCCGGCAGCTCGCCGGACAGGAGGCCGAAGACCTGGTTGGGTTCGGCGGCGTCGAGGAACTCGAATGACGCACCGGTCGTGGTCGAGGAGATCCGATCGATGAAGCCGGCCGCGCGCTCGGCACCGAATGAGGCGTGGAGCAGCTGCTCCGCGAACTCGCGACCGCCGTGGGCGGGAACGCCGCCCGCGATCGCACGCTCGTAAAAGTCGGTGATCGCCACCTCGGTGACGGCGGCGTCCACGCGCTGCAGGCGCACGATCTCACCGATGATCTCCTCGGCCTCGGACTCCGTGAACTCGCGCATGACAGACGCGGCCTGGTCCTCGCTCATCTGCATGATGACGAGGGCGGCCTTCTGAAGCCCGGTCAGGACCGTGTCGCTCTGGGCGGTCATACGCCTACGCGTCCATCCATCAGGCTACGAAGGTGCTCGGCGGCGCGAGACGGGTCCGCGGCGGCGAGGCGGTCGATGTTGGCTCGCATGCGGTCGAGATCGGCGATCGGGTTCGGGGCAGCTGGGTCGATGGCCTGTGGACTCGAGGACGCGGCCGCCTCCAGGAATGCGGACGCCTCACTGTCCAGCTCGCGCTGCGTGGGCAGAATCGGTTCGGCGTGAATGGGACCGATGTCGATCGGGGTGTCCTCACGACGCTTCGAGAGCGCACCGAAGAAGCGAAGGATCAGGAACAGACCGAGCAGAACGCCGAGAACGATGACACCCGTCCCCGCGATCTTCATGATGCTGGACTGGGTCTCCTGGCCGCTCTGCTGCTTCAACGCTGCGCCGGCGGCGGCACCGGAGGTCTTGCTAAAGGGAACCATCTGTACGTCGACGGTGTCGCCACGCTTCACGTTGACGCCTGCGGCGCCATCCACGAGCTTCTCGATAGTGCTTGCCGAGACGCCCTTGACGGCGGCGGTGTTGACCGCGACTGACACCGTCTGCCTGGTGAGCTCGCCCGCCGGGATCTTGGTGGTCTCGGTCGTGGAGTTGACGGCGTTGTTCTTGGTCGAGGACTGCGACACGTAGGCGCCATTGGTGCTGCTGTCCGAGGGAACCGCAATGTTGTCCGGACCGAGAACTCCGGTCGCCGTGCTGCCGTTGGCTCCCCCGTAGGTCTCGGTGCTCGACTGCTCGTTGATGGCGGGTGCATTCGTCGGCACGGCGTAGGTCTGCGAGACCTTCGTCGAGGTGTCCTGACTGAGGTCGGCGGCCACGACCACGGTAGAGTTGCCGGCTCCGAGCACCCGATCGAGCATCGTCTGGATGTTGGACTGCACTCGCGACTCGTAAGTCGTTCCGCTGGATGCCGAGGTTGCCGCGGTGGAGCTGCTGCCCGAGAGTAGAGTGCCGTCGGCCGAGATGACGGAGACGTTCTCGGGCTTCAGGTTGTTGACGGACGCCGCGGTCAGGTGGGTGATCGCCTGAACCTGCGAGGTGCCGAGGGACTGGCCGCCGGTGGTGCGGATGAAGACGGAGGCCGTTGTCGGTGTCTGCTGCGACTCGAACACCGACTGGGTTGGGATGGCGAGTTTGACGGATGCCGTCTCAACTCCGTTCATGCCCTCGATGGTGTTCGCGAGCTCGCCCTCGAGAGCACGCTGCCAGGTGGTCGTCTCCTGGAACTGGGATGCCGTGACGCCGAGCTTGTCGAGCAGGCCGTAGCCGTCCTGGCTCAGGCTCGGGAGTCCGGCGGACGCGGCCTTCAGACGCTCGGCGTCCACGTCCTCCTCGGGCACCATGATCGTGGCGCCGCCGTCCGACAGCTGGTACGGCACGTTGTCCGTGTGCAGCAGCTGGGTGATCGAGCCGGCGTCACTCGCGCTCAGCGAGGTGAACAGCGGTGAGTAGGTCGGCGCGCTCAACCACGCGGTGAGGCCAACGGTTCCGACAACCAGAACGGCGAGACCGATGATCGCCAGGGTGCGCTGGCCGACCGTGAACTCGCGGAGAGTGTGGACGAACCGCCGCCAGGTGGAGGTCACTGCTTTGGGCATCAGGCGCTCATATTCATGATGTCGTTGAACCCGGCGACGGCCTGGTTACGGATGGCGGAGACGAGTTGCATCTCGACCTGGGCTCTGGTCGAGGCGATAGTCGCGGCGGAGATGTCGTTGGAATCGCCGGTGACGACCGCGACATTCAACTGGTCGGCGGTCGACTGGGTGGTCTGCACCTGGCCGATGGCGCCGGCGAGCGCGTTGGAGAATGAGCTGCCGTTGTCGACGGATGCGGTCGACGCCGTGGAGGCGAGGCTGGACGGTGCCGATACGGGGACGACGGAGGCGATGGCTGCGACGGACATCAGTTCTTTCCGATCTCGAGAGCTGCCTGGTAGGTGGTCTTGGCCTGTGTGACGACATTCGCGTCGGCCTCATAGGCGCGCTGGGCCATGATGAGCTGGCTCATCTGGTCGCCGAGATCGATGTCGGGTTCGCGCACGTTGCCGTCGGCATCCGCCAGTGGGTTGGTCGGGTCGTTCACGACGATTCCGGTGTCGTCACCGAGCGCGGTGCCCTTGACGAACACGCCGCTGGTGCCGGCGCCGGCCTGGGCGACGACATACCGGGCCTGGAATGCCTTGCCGCTGGTCGGGGTCGCGGTATTGATGTTCGCGATGTTGTCCGAGATGGCGTTCATCCACTGGCGGTTGACGTCGAGGCCGGAGCCCGCGATTCCGATTGCGTCGGCGCTCATCAGCTGAAGCTCAGGGCGGGAACGATGGACTTCAGCTCCTGGCCGATGGCCTGGCTGGCGAACTGGTACTGCAGCACCGTATTGGTGTTGGTGATGTCCTCGGTGTCGAGATTGACGTTGTTTCCGTCGAGCTCTGTCGGCTCGAGGGAGGCTGCCGTGGTCGGTGCCGCTACGCCACTGCCGGCTTTGACCGAAGCGGCGAGCGCGGACTCGAACGAGACGACCTGTGCCTTGTAGTTCGGGGTGTTGATGTTGGCGATGTTGTTCGCTGTCGCCGTCTGCCGCGCAGACAGGCCCTCAAGCGCGCTGGACAGCGCGTTGATCGTGACCGAGTTGAGCATCGGAAACTTCTCCCCAAAGACGAAAAGCACAAAGGATTGGTGGCCAATCCTTGGCCGTCTCGAGAGAGCGATCCTGCTCTACGAATAGCTATCGGCGGTACGCTCGCGCAGGTTAGAAGATTTCGGCCGCGCGGCTGCCCCCTTTGTGGGGACAACGATCTCTAGCCGACGCGGTCGAAGTAGACGGGACCCTGCTGGTGCTGGCCCCGAAGCGCCTGGAGCACGGTGAGTTGCTCGGCGATCCCGCGCTGGGTCGCCTGCATCTCGCTCACGACCATTTCGTACGTCCGCAGGATGGATCCGGCACGGGTGGTCAATTCTGCGGGCAGCTCACCCAGCGGCTCGAAGGAGGCGCGGATCGTGTCGAGGTCCCACACGCCCGGTGCGGTGACCGCGACGTTCAGCGGTCGACGGGCGCGCACGAGCTGCCGATCGAGTTCGTCGAGCAGCGCCGACCAGCCACGGGTCTGCTCAGCCAACGGCCGAGATCCTCGGCTGTTCGGTCGCGGTGGCAACCTGGTCGGCGGCGGCGTGCCAGGCCAGCCGAAGCGGCTCGAGCAGATCGATGCATTCGAGTGTGCGCCCCACGTCGTGCGACACGTTGGCCGTGCGCATGAGACGCGCAACGAAAAGATAGAGCGACATGAGCGCGTTTCCGCCGTCCCAGATCGCTGGATTCAGCGTGCTGGTGAGTTCGGCGAGGATGTCCTGCGCGTGGATGAGCCGAACACTCGCGGCGTGCCAGTCCTCGGCCAGCTGCGCCTCCTCGGCCCAGCGGAGGTCGAGCAGGAGTCGGTCGTACAGCATGACGAGCAGGTGGGTGGGCGACGCCGATGCGACGGCGTCGCGAAGGTAGGTGGAGCGGATGTCCGCACTGGATCGCATAGCGGTCACGAGTTCGTCGAGCTGGTCGTAGTCGGAAATTGCTGCGTGAGCCACTGCTGCTGCGTCTTGAGCGCCGCGAGCTGTGACTCCATCGACGCGTACGCTGACTCGAGCTGGGTCTGGCGCGCTGCCAGCTGGGTCGTCCACGTCGCCACCTGAGAATTGAGGTTCGTGACCTGGCTGGAAAGGCTTGTGATCCGAGTGGTCAGGGTGCCTGAGATCGGATCCGACTGGGCCGCGGCCTGGGTGGATACCTTGCCGGCGATCGCATTCAGGTAGCCCTCCGTGCCGGCGGGATCCGCCGCGAGGGCCGCCTGGAACGCCGACTGGTCAAACGTGAGAGTCCCGTCGGAGTTGAGGTTGAATCCGATCGAGGCCGGCGATTTTCCGGGCACGGCCTGCACGATCGCGTTGAGCAGCTGAGTCGCACCGTCTCGAATCGAACCGTCGCCCGTGAAAACCCCGCCCGACGTCGTGATGTTGCCGGACGCATCGGTCGAGGTCGAGACCGCGCTCTGCGATGCGACCGACTGGAGCAGTGTGCCCACGGTGGTGAGCAGGTTTGCCGCGGCACTCGTGATGGTTGACGTGTCCGGCGAGATCGTCAGGGTCACCGGGTTAGTCTCGACTGCGGTCACGTTGACCGTGACTCCCGGGAGAAGATCGCTGAACGTGTTCGTCTTGGATGTCACGGTCTGCGCTGCGACGGTTCCCGACCACAGCGTCACGGATGCATCGGACGCGTTCTGAATCTGCGCGGCGCCCGGCTGCGTCATGAGATTGGTCGCTGTACCGGCGGCAACATCACTCTTCGTCCCTAGATTTGCGGTGAAGGCACCCGAAGCCCCTGCCGCCGTCGAAGTGAGTTGCAGCCGGTACAGCGCCGCACCGGTCGTCGGGTCTGTGCCCGACGCGACCGCAACGGCGGAGATCCCCGCCGAAGATGAGTTGATGGCTGCCACAAGGTCCGGGATGGATCCGGATACCGGATCGACCTCGGTCTGTGTTCCATCGCTGCCCACGAACGTGAACGCCTGTGGGGTCGTCGATGCCGACATCGGCGCGGTGACGTCCACCTGCGTCGCGGCGACCTTGTTTACGGTGAAGTTGACGCTGCCTGCTGTGGCGGCGGTGGTGGTAGTTGCGGTGACACTCGAGGCAGAGCTCGTTGTCGTGAAGACGTTCCACACGTTGGGCGCCGAATCCGCTTTCGCCGTGGCCGCGAGCGCCGCGTAGGACGAGTTGAGGGTCCGGAGCGCCGTGAGGAGCGCACTGTCTTTGGTGACCTGCGCCTGGAGCGCTTCCTTCGGAGCGGACTCGGCCTCGATCTGGGCAGCGACGAGAGCCGACGTGTTCAGTCCGCTGACGGCGCCGGACAGCACGGATGCTCCGGACGTGTTGGTCGCGGTGGTGACGGATGTCGAGATGCTCACGGTGTCGGCTCCTTACGGCGAATCAGAGGGTGGGCAGGGGATTGCCCGGCGGCGGGTGACGGTTCAGGTCTTGTCCGCCGCCGGACGTTTGGTACGACCTACTGCAGGAGCTTCAGCACACCCTGGGTGAGCTGGTTCGCCTGGGCGAGGATCGCGGTCGCGGCCTGAGCCTGAACCTGCTGGCCAGTGAACATGACCATTTCCTTCGCCATGTCGGTCGACGTGATCTCGCTGCTGGCCGAGTTCAGGTTCTGCGATGCGACGTTGACCGAAGCGATCGTGTCGTTGAACCGGTTCTCCGTGGCACCGAGTGTCGCCTGCGCGGTCGAAACCGTGGTCAGTGCGGTGTCGATCGCCGTGATCGACGCCTGTGCACCTGCGTTGTCGGCGTAGGAGTTGCTCGCCAGAGTCGTGGCGATGGTACCGACGTCGATCGAAGAGAGGTCGACGGTGATCTCGTTCGACGCACCGGCGTTCGCGCCGACCTGGAAGGTCAGTGCGGCAGCGGATCCGTCGATGAGGTTGGTGCCGTTGTAGTTCGTCGAGGAGCTGACGCGGGTGAGCTCGTCGGTGATCTGCGTGGCTTCCGTCTGGATGTCGGCGCGGGATGCAGTGCTGTTCGAGTCGTTGGCGGCCTGAACTGCAAGGTCGCGCAGACGCTGGAGCATGCTGGTCACCTGGGTGAGAGCGCCGCTCGCGGTCTGGACGACGTCGAGACCGGACTGTGCGTTCGTCGCAGCCTGGTTGAGGCCGTTGACCTGAGAGGTGAGTCCCGTCGAGATGGCCAGACCGGCTGCGTTGTCGCCGGCCGACGTGATCGCGTTACCGCTCGAAAGCTTTGCGATCGACGAGGTCAGCTTGTTCTGAACGTCCGTCAGGTTCTGGTAGGCGTTGAGTGCTGCGATGTTGTTGGTGATGCTGAGTGCCATTGTGTTCCTCCATGATTTGGCTTTGTTCGTCCGCCCATCCGTGGGCTGACATGTGTGACATTCGGCGGTTGACCCTGGGCCGTTAGCTGTTTTTCAAAAAACTTTTCGATTCCCCGGTTTTTCGCCGAATTACGATGCCGCCGGCTGCCAGCGCTGTGCGAAGACTTCGGAGTTGGCCAGCCCAAGTCCCGCGCTCTGGGCGAGGCGTGCGAGGTAGGCGGTGCGGCGTGACTCGGCTACCCGAGATTCCCTGCTGGGGACGGCCGACGGGTCGTCCGCGTAGTGGGTCTCGAGCCCGTCGCGCAGAAGTCGAACGCCTTCCGCTCGCATCTGAGAGACAGCGGAGTGGGTCGAGCCGAGCTCCGCGGCCAGCTCCTTGACCGTTCGGTCGTTGAAGTAGATCTCGGTGACGATGTAGCGCATCTTCTCCGGGAGGGCGTCAACGGCGGACCGCACGATTGTGGCGCGCTCGGCGACGAGCAGTGATTCCTCGGGCGAGGCGATTTCTGCGGCGAGGAGGTCGGATTCGGTGTCATCCAGGCTGCTGATGGACCGCGTCGAGTCGGCGATCGCCTCGGCGGCGGTGGCCCGATCGACGCCGAGTGCGTCGGCGATCTCATCGACCGTGGCCGAGCGGCCGAGCGCGCTGGCAAGGGTCTCCTGCGTAGTGAGCACCTCGCGGATGCGGTGGCGAACCGTGCGGGTCGCCCAGTCGATCGATCGCATCTCGTCCGCGAAGGCGCCGAGGATGCGACGTCGTGCGTAGGCGCCGAAGGGGACGCCCAGGGATGCGTCGAAGGCCTCGGCAGCGGCGATCAGGCCGAGCGCGCCGGCGGACGCCAGGTCGTCGCGGGAGAGGTGGGTGGCTCGGCTCCAGACCTCGGAGACGAGGTAGCCGACAAGCGGCAGATTCGTGACGACCAGGTGGTCACGCTCAGAACGGTTCACGACAGGGGCTCCCTAGGTTTTTTCGCGGAACCTGGTTAGGGTCTCGCGAACGCAAAGACTTCGGGTGTCTCTTATGTAGTGCGAACGGACAAACGGGTAGTACGGGATGGTGCAGGCGAAACGGGTGTGTGGGTATTCGGGTTGTGGTGCGGTACCTCGGACGGGGCGGCCCCCGACACCCGACGGAGAGAAGAGAACGACTCGGCTGAGTTTGTTCTCGTGTCCAACAAGCTGAAGTAGTTACACCTTCCTAGACAGGGCGGTCCCTGGGAAAGGCCCCACTTGGGGTTGCCCGCACTCGGGGGGTACGTTTCGGGCCCAAAGCAGGCGACACACACGGGGAATTGCCGATATTTTCTTACCAATACTGCTAACGCCGTGGAGAAGCGGGACGATAGTCACATGTGATCCGAGGCCACGACCCATCGGCTCACGAGTGCTGATCATCCGAATCAACACACCGAATGGACCAAGAGGAGACACCAGTGGGAGCGCAGGAACTGTCCACCGTGCTGTGGCGCGAACGGGAACTCCTTGAGCTGCTGATGTTCAAACTCGAAGAGGAGCGGCTGCTTCTGACTTCAGGGAACAATAAGTGGCTTCCCTTTGCGACCCGCGAGGTCGAACAGGTGCTCGAGCGGCTGCGTGAAAGCGGGCTCGAGCGAGCGATGTGTATCGAGACCCTGAGCGCCGAGTGGGGTACGGGGGACGACCCGACGTTGCGCGCAATCATTGCGGCGGCACCCACGGATGCCTGGCGTGACAACTTCCAGGGACACCTGCAGGCCCTCACAGCGCTCGCCTCATCGATCGCCGAACTGCGAGACGCGAACATGCAGTATCTGAGAGCCGCCTCCCGGGCGACCCAGGAGACGCTGGCGAACCTCTCCGCCGACTCGGCGACCTACAACTCCCACGGCGAC
>DASXCU010000141.1:0-5006 GCA_036491035.1 Galbitalea sp.
CAAGGTGCAGTGGGAGCAGTTCCTGCGTCACGTGCTCGAGGATGCACCGCACGACTACGACTTCCTGGCCGGCGCGAGCGGCGTTCGTCTCGCCGAGGCGGGGCTGGAGTCGTCGGCCACCGGTCGGCGGATCGACCTCGCTCCGCTGGGGTCCGTGTGAGCGGGAACTCGGGACCTCGAACTCGCCTGGTCGGCAGCGACGGCCGGGTGACACCGATCTCGCTGTCCGAGGCACCGCGGTACCGGAAGCCCGAGGCTCCGCTGCGATCGCGCATCGCCTACGCAGCCGCACACGTCGTTCCACGAAGCTGGGCGGACAACGTGCCCGGTGCGCCCGCCGAGCTTGACTGGGATGAAACCCTCGGCTACCGCCATCACCTCTGGTCCTGGGGACTCGGGGTCGCGGATGCGATGGACACCGCCCAGCGCAACATGGGGCTGGATGCGACAGCGACTCGCGAGCTCATCCGTCGATCGGCCGCCGAGGCGAAGGGCGTGAACGGCGCTTTGGTCGTGGGCGTGAACACAGACCACATCGACGACGAGGTGATCTCCCTGGACGCGGTCGTGGGCGCCTACCTCGAGCAGCTCGAATTCGCCGACGAACAGGGAGTCGACGTCGTGCTGATGGCCAGCAGGCACCTGGCCCGCGCGGCCACCTCGGCCGCCGACTACGAACGCGTGTACCGCGAGGTCCTGTCCCGAGCGTCCAGGCCGGTCATCCTGCACTGGCTCGGTGCCGCCTTCGACCCGACCCTGGGCACGTATTTCGGATCCGCAGACTGGCGGGTCGCCGCCGAGACGGTCGTGCGGATCATCGGCGAGAATGCCGACCGGGTCGCCGGGATCAAGATGAGCCTGCTCGATGCGAGTTCGGAGGTCGCGGTGCGCGGGATGCTTCCACCGACCGCGACGATGTTCACGGGAGACGACTTCAATTATGTCGAGCTGATCGAGGGCGACGGCACGGTTCACTCCAACGCGCTCCTCGGCGCGTTCGCGGCTCTCGGCCCGACGGCCAGTGCCGCCATCCAGGCGCTCGATCGCGGCGATTCTGCTGCATACCGCGACGTCCTCGGTCCGACCGAGGAACTCTCTCGGCACATCTTCTGTGCTCCCACGTTCTACTACAAGACGGGGATCGCGTTCCTGAGCTGGCTGAACGGGCACCAATCGTCGTTCAGCATGGTCGGCGGCCTTCACTCGGCGCGCAGCCTCGTCCACCTCTCCGAGATCGTGCGACTCGCGGATGCCGCCGGAGCGCTCGAGCTCCCGGAGATTGCCGCCCAGCGCTGGAGCGCGATGCTGGACCTGAACGAGGTGCACTGATGCCGCACCGGCGGATGTCGCTCAATCAGGCGACCATCAAGTACGCGTCGCTGGCGGAGGCGCTCGACGTGACAGCGGCCGCCGGCATTGCGAGCATCGGGGTGTGGCGGGAGCCGATAGCCGAGGTCGGCCTGGAGCAGGCGGTGCGACTGATTGCCGACTCGGGGCTTCGTGTGTCGAGCCTGTGCCGGTCGGGGTTCTTCACAATGCCGGACGGGCCTGCTCGTCGGGAGTCCCTCGACGACAACCGGCGGGCGATCGACGAGGCGGCGGCGATCGGCGCGCCGGCTCTCGTTGTCGTGGCGGGCGGCCTGCCCGAGGGGTCGCGCGACCTGGCCGGCGCTCGCCAGCGGGTGCGGGACGCGATCGGTGAGCTCGCATCGCACGCGCGCTCCGCTGGAGTGGTCCTCGCAATCGAGGCCCTGCATCCCATGTATGTGAGTGATCGGGCGGTCGTCTCGACGCTCGGACAGGCGATCGACATTGCGACCCAGTTCGAGCCGTCGGAGGTCGGCGTCGTGGTGGATACCTTTCACACGTTCTGGGATCCGGCCCTACTCGACCAGATCGCGCGCGCCGGCGATCGCATCGCGAGCTATCAGGTCTGTGACTGGGCGACACCCCTCGCGGCGGATGTCCTGCTCAGCAGGCATCAGCCAGGCGACGGCGTGATCGACTTCGGTCCGATCACCCGCGCGGTCCTCGATGCCGGGTACCGCGGCGATGTCGAGGTCGAAATCTTCAACCAGGCCGTCTGGGATGCGCCGGCGGCCGCCACCGTGGAGCGGACCGTGCGCGCCTTCGACGCGACGGTGACACCGCTTCTGGATTAGTTTCCGCGAGACTCTTGACGAGTCACTTGCTTTTTGCAAGTGTGGTCCTTGTTCGAAACGCGACAACCGCGAAGCGCACGAAGGAGACCACGATGATTTCGATGTTCGTCAACCTGCCGGTGACCGACCTGGAGCGCTCGAAGGCGTTCTATACCGCCATCGGCTTCACCATCAATCCCCTGTTCAGCGACCACAACGCGGCGTGCGTCGTCGTCGAGCCCGACCACAGCTACTTCATGATCCAGGTGCGGGACTACTTCCAGTCCATGACCGAGGTCACCATCGGCGATCCGAAGGTCAGCCCGACGTCGGCAACCACGATCTTCGTCGACACTCGCGAGGCGGTCGATGCCGCGGTGGCCGCAGGCGTGGCGGCGGGAGGGACCGAACTGGGCGAGCCGCAGGACTATGGATTCATGTACCAGCGTGGCCTGCACGACCCCGACGGCAACGTCGTCGACTTCGGCTGGATGGACCCGGTTGCCGCCAGCAAGGGCCCGGAAGCCTTTCTGAACCAGCAGGCCTGAGGTCGATGGCGTCGCGCGACTACGGACAGTTCGGCGGCATCTCCCACGCGCTCGAGCTTGTCGGCGAGCGCTGGGCGCTGCTCATCGTTCGCGACCTCCTGGTGGGGCCGCGACGCTATGGTGAGCTGGCTGCCGGGCTTCCCCGCATCCCGACCAACATCCTGGCGGCGCGACTGAAGGAGCTTCAGGCCGCAGGCATCCTGCGCCGCGCGCCGCGCTCGCGCGTGATCGTCTACGAGCTCACCCCATACGGACGGGAGCTTGAGCCGATCGTGCTCGCCCTGGGTGCGTGGGGCTTCAGGGCGATGGGAGAGCCGCGGGATGAGCAGGTCATCACCCCGGACTCCATGACCATGGACCTGCGCACCGCGTTTCGGGCATCCGTTGCGGCCGAACTTCCGGCGACGTCCTACGCGGCGCGACTCGGCGCGAGTCAGCTTCTCATCCGCGTCGATGGACCGCGTCTCGACGTGAAGCGCGGGGACGGCCCGGTCGATCTCAGCTTCGTGGCGGGGCGGGGCCTTCACCGTCTCATCTCGGGCGAGCTCGAGGCAGCCCAGGCGCTCGCGAGCGGTCAGATCGAGGTGGTCAGCGGATCCGGGAACCTGCTCGCCCGGTTCGCGGACACGTTCCACCTCGCCGCCTAGCGCGCTATACCGAGAGCGGCTCGAGCAGCCGGTGTGGCTCGCGAAGCGCGCGAGCGTACGGGTCGATGGACCCGGTGTCGGGCTTCCGGATGAGCACGTCGTGTGCGCCGGGTGTCGCCCCGCACTTCTCGCAGGTACCGACCGCATTCAGCGACCCCATGCACTCCCGATGCAGGTAGGAGGTGCGGTTGTCGGGTGCGACGTAGTTCTGGTTTCCCCACTGCGCGAGGCTCGAGATCACGGGCCAGAGCGTCGTTCCCTTTTCGGTCAGCTGGTACTCGTCGCGCGCGCCAGAGCCGGCCACCCGTTCGGCGACACCCTCCTCGACCAGATGGAGAAGCCGGGCCGTCAGGGTTGCCGGCGGGATACCGATGTGGCGACGGAGGTCCGTGTAACGACGGATGCCGTAGAAGAGGTCGCGCACGATCAGGAGCGTCCAGCGCTCACCCACGACCTCGAGCGTGCGGGCGACGGCGCAATCCTGGCTGGCGTAATCGGTTCCAAGTGGCATGTTGTGAGTTTAGCACTTTGAATCAATGATTGATACTTGTTAGATCAATGAATGAAGTGCATAATTGCATTCATGATTGATGTGAATGCCCCAGCCACCTCTGCGACCACGGTTCCTGTCATCCGTCGGCTCCGGGTTCCCTCCCACGTCGCGTTCGTCGCGATTTCCGCCGCCCTGCTGTCGTTTTTCGTTGCGGCGGGTGCGCCCACGCCACTGTTCCCGCTCTACGAGAAGAGCTGGGGATTTGCTCCGTCACTCCTGACCGTCGCTTTCGGTGTCTACGCCTTCGGCCTGATCGCTTCGCTTCTGGTCGTCGGGGGCCTATCCGACTACGTCGGTCGCCGTCCGATGCTCATCGGAGCGCTGCTCCTCGAACTCGTCGCCACGATCGTCTTCCTCTTCGCGACCTCGATCGAGTGGGTGATCCTGGCCCGGGTGCTGCAAGGAATTGCGACCGGCGTCGCCTCGAGCACATTCGGTGCGGCCATCGTGGAGCTCGCACCCGACCGTCGCAAGAAGCTCGGTGCGCTCATGACATCCCTCATGACCACGGCGGGACTCGGGATCGGCGCACTCTTCGCCGGGCTCGTGGCGTTCGCCATCCCTGCCGCCGCCGCGACGACGGTATGGATCGTGTTGATCGTCCTGATGATGGCCGGCACCGTGTTCGCGATTCTCACCCCCGAGACGTCTGCGCGGCGTCCCGGCGCGCGCGGATCGCTCGTCCCGCGGCTCGCCGTGCCGGTCCAGGTCCGGCGGCTGTTCGCAATTACCGCTCCGTCGCTCGTCTCGATGTTTCTCGCGACCGCGCTGTTCCTCGGACTTATCCCGACGATCCTCGGTGGTGTGTTCGGCGTGACCCAGCCACTGGTCGGCGGCGTGATCAACTTCGTGATGTTCGGGGCGGCCACACTCACTGCGGCGCTGGCGAACGCCATCCACCCGCACGCCCTCAAGCTCTTCGGCAACATCGGGATCCTGCTCGGCACTGTTCTGATTCTTGCCGGCATCGAGCTCCACAATCTCGGACCGTTGTGGGCGTCAGCCGTTATTGCCGGTGCGGGCATCGGCGCGACGTTCTCCGGCAGCACGCGCGGCCTCCTCCCCGAGGTGAAGCCGTATGAGCGGGCCGGTCTCCTGGCGGCCATCTTCACGGTCT
>DASXCU010000142.1:0-2400 GCA_036491035.1 Galbitalea sp.
CCCAACGTGGTCGGGCTTGTCTACATCGCGGCGTTCGGGATCGACGAGGGTGAATCTCTCGGCGCGCTCCTCGGCGCCGGCCCGCCGACGCCGGCGCTGGCGCACCTCATCGTCGACGAGCAGGGTTTCGCCTGGATCCCCGAGGAAGATTTCGTCGCGCACTTCGCCTCCGACGTCGATCCCGTCAAGGCCCGGGTGATGTATGCCGTCCAGCAAGCGCTGTCGATGAGCACGTTCGAGGACGTGATGGGCGTGCCGGCGTGGAAGTCGCACCCCACGTGGTACCTCGTCGCGACAGAAGACCAGGCGATCCCGCCCGACGTCGAGCGGATGTTCGCCCAGCGCATGGGCGCGACCACGGTCGAGGTCCCTTCAAGCCACGTGGCGATGGTTTCGCACCCGGATGAGGTGGTGCGGCTGATCGAGGCCGCGGCCGACGCCACCCGCAGCGCATCTGTCGCCCAAGGATCTGCCTGAGCCGCGAGCTGCGTGAACGGCATGAACGCGCCACCGAACAGGGATCGCCGAGGTAGGCATCGAACTCGACCACAAGCTCGCCTTCCTGCTCGACACACTCGAGGTTCCGGTTCCCAGCGGGCTCGAGGAGTGACGATCACGGTGGCTCACGGCCCGGAGTACTAGGAGCTGGTGGGCCGGATGAGCGACGACGTGATCATCGGTTACGACGGCAAGCCGCGCTGTGCCTGGGCCGGAGCTGGTGACACCCAGTCCGTCCGCTACCACGATGAGGTCTGGGGTACTCGCACCTACGACGAGTCGGCGTTGTTCGAGGCCCTTACCCTGGGCGTGTTCCAGGCCGGGCTCAGCTGGTCGATCGTGTTCGGCAAGCGGGACGGGTTCCGGACGGCCTTTTACGGCTTCGACGTCGAGCAGGTCGCGGCGATGACGCAGCGTGACGTCGACCGGCTGCTAGACGATTCCTCGATCATCCGTAACCGCGCCAAGATCCAGGCCACGGTCGAGAATGCGGGCGCGATGAGGTCCGCGTCGCCTAGCCTTGCGGCGCTCGCGAGGTCCTACGAGAGCACCCGTAAGCGCGCGCCGCGGTCTCTCGCGGACCTGCCGACCTCGACACCCCAGGCCGAGAAGTTCGCCCAGCAGCTGAAGTCACAGGGATACCGCTTCGTGGGGCCCACGAGCGTCTACGCGTTCATGCAGAACGTCGGCGTGGTCAACGACCACGTCCACGGCTGCTTCGGAGCCACGGACTACACCCAACCGCCAACCAACTAGGAAGGACACGGCAGTGGATTTCTGCACTACAGAGGTCCGCTGGTCGTGACGAATGCGAAAGGAGAACAAGTGTCCGAGACCCGACCGGTCACCACGTACGTCGACGCTGAAACCCAGGTGCTCAGTGCCTCCAACGGGGTCGATTACGCGTACCGCGTCACGGGCGCCTCTGATGCGACTCCGCTTGTGGCGTTGCAGCACTTTCGCGGCAACCTCGACAACTGGGATCCGGCGCTCATCGACGCGCTCGTGCGGGGCCGCCGGGTGATCACATTCGACAATCGAGGGGTCGCCGCCTCAAGTGGGACGACGCCGAGCACGATCGCGCGGATGGCGCTCGACGCGATCGATTTCGTCGATGGGTTGGGGGTGGGAGAGGTCGATCTGCTCGGGTTCTCGATCGGCAGCTTTTTGGCGCAGGAGATCGCTCTAGTTCGCCCCGGGATCGTGCGCAAGGTGGTGCTGGCGTCTTCGGCTCCGCAGGGAGCGACCGGAATGCATGGCTGGGCCGCGGACGTGATCGGCGCCGTGGGCAAGCCCGAGACTTCGCCCGAGGAGTACCTGAGCGTCTTCTTCACGAACTCGGAGGCGAGCCGTGCGGCGGGACAGCAGGTCGCCGGTCGCGTGTTCGGGGCGCGAAAGGCCGACCGCGACGCAACGACCAGCTGGCAGACACGGCTGGCGCAGTACGACGCGGTTTGCACCTGGGGACAGCCGAACCACTCCCTGCTCGAGCGGGTCTCGGCGATCGAGAAGCCCGTGTTCGTGGCCACCGGCGACAGCGACCCCATGATCCTCCCGCGGTACTCGTATCTGCTGGCTGGCCTCATCCCGGGGGCGCGTCTGAAGATCTACCCCGACGCGGCGCACGGCTTCCTCTTCCAGCGCCACGCCGAGTTCGCCGCCGACCTCGACGCCTTCCTCACCGACGCATAAGCCAGATGAGGATGCCCGTGAACTCGATCGACCTAAAGAAAGGCTCACCTTCATGACCTCCGAGATCACCATGCAGACGAGGAAGGCCGACGGACTTGCGATCCGGTATGCCGAGAGCGACGCCCGCGACGAGCCGACGTTGCTGCTCCTCAGCCCGTGGCCCGAGAGCATCTACGCCTGGGAGCAGCTCTGGCCACGGCTGAGCTCGGT
>DASXCU010000143.1:0-13204 GCA_036491035.1 Galbitalea sp.
GTAACTACCCTCGGGATGGCGGCGGCCGGCACGTGCTGCGCGGTCGCCGCGGCGGTGACCTGAGCCTGCAGCTGGGGCGCGAGCTGGCCCAGGAGCTGCGCGATCGTTGGGTTCGCGGCCGTCGCGGTCAGCAGTTCGGGATTCGCTCCCACGACGATCGCGTCGTAGTCCTTGCGCTCCTCGATCAGCCGCACCGCGGCGGCCCGATCCCCGATCGTGGTGAAGGCGAACGTGCCGGGGGCGGCCTTCTTCAGGGCCGCCTCAACGTGCGTAGCCTGCGCGCTCGGGCCGGCGACCGCCAGAGGAACGTTGTGTACCGTGGCCGTGACCGATGGCCAAAGGAACGCCATCACGAGAACCGTGACAATGACGGACAGCCCGACGGCAATACCTGCGCTGCGGATCCAGGGCGTGTGCGGAGTGGGAATGTTGGTCATGAGTTCTCTCGAGAGTTTTCTAAAACGAATGTTCGTTCTGTATTCTAGACACAGTTCAATCCCAATAGCGAACATCCGTTCTGTTTAGGCTGGTCCCATGCCCAAGGTGTCAGAGCAGCATCGCCTCGATCGTCGCGACGAGATCGTGAGTGCCGCGCTGCGGTGCTTCGTGCGCAAAGGATTCCAGTCGACGTCCATGGCTGAGATCATCTCCGAGTCGGGCCTCTCGGCCGGCGCCATCTACGGCTACTTCGCGAGCAAGTCCGAGATCGTGCTGGCAGCGGCGACGAAGATCGTCGGCGGGCGCATCGTCGACCTCGAGGAGTTGGGCCGCCGGGATCCGATGCCCGACCCCACGACCATGATCCGCGGCCTACTGCAGGGCCTGCTCGAATCCATCGGCTCCCCCGGCGCGCTCGTGCAGGTGTGGGGCGAGGCCGCCACGGACCACGAGTTGCTTGCGCTGTGCACGGCCATCTTCGACCGGCTTCGGGATGCGATCACGGTCTACCTTGTGCGCTGGCAGAAATCCGAGCACGGGCTGTCGGAGAAGGATGCCCTCGAACTCGCCGCCGTGCAGGCTCCCCTCTTCCTCAGTGCGATCCAGGGTTTTGCCGTGCAGGACACTCTGTTCACCAACTTCAACCGCGACGACTACCTGACGAAGTCGCTGGCCCAACTCCCCCGCTGAGTTACGCCCTCTTGGCTAGCGCTGCCTCGAGTGCGGCGACTTTGTCCAGGAGCGCGGACGTCGCGGCATCCTGAGCGGCGAGATGCGCCTGGATCTGCTTCGACTCCTCGAGGATCGCGCCGGCGTCCTTGTAGGTCGCGGCCGCGCGGGCGTCGGATGCGGTCGCTTGCACGTTCTGGCCCACGATGATGACCGGAAGGAGGAACAGCTGGAGAAAGTACCCGGAAACTGCACCAACGAGGAGGACCAAACCGGTGTTGCCCGTCAGCGCTGCAGTGACGCCCATGATCCCGATAACAGCGAAGATGTAGGCGCACCACATTGTGCCGACGGATGCGGTTATCGCGAGGCCGAGCCTGGCGTTGAACTTCTTGACCGGTGACTGCGCCGCGATCTTTCTGACCGTCTTGCGCACACTCGGCGGACCCTCGACCTCACGCTCGGCGACGCGGGGGTGCTGGACATACTTGAAGGCGGGCGCGGCCATGGAGTGCTCTTTTCGCTGGTTGAGTAGCGCGCTGCGCAGCAACACGCGTATCGAAACCCTAAGCGTCAGAGTTGCAAAAACTACAGAACTACAGCTGCTCCGGTGCCTGCTCGTAGCGGAAGACCTCGTCGGCGCCCTCGTCGAGCTCCCACGTGACATCCTTCGTGTCGTCGTCTTCGGCGCCGGGCGTCGCACGAACGAAGCTCTTGCGCGGAAGGCCCTCGACGAATTCGAGTTCGACGGTCTCGGTTGTTCCGTCCGGGGAGACGAGCTCCGCCGTGTACGTGTCGGTGTTGTCGAGGGAGCCGGTCTCGTTCGTGTCTGTCATACCAGCGACGCTAGCGCGTCTGACCCATGTGCAGCACCACTCGAAATTTGCCCGCCTTTTTGATAATCGACGCCGGGATGCGGTTGTCGCCGCGGCCTTCGATTCTCGCGAGCGCCTCGATCACGACCGGTTCGAGACCGCGCGGCACGTAGCCGACGACACCGGACATCCGGCGGCCAGTGAAGAACCGCACCGGCATCGGCGCATCCACCCGCTCCTCTTCGATCGTGCGGGCGTTGATGAACGTCTGCAGGCTCTCCTCGGACGCGAGCTCGCCCAACTCCTCCTGGTACGGATCGCTGTCGGCGAGACGGATGGAGACGCGACCATTCGCGGGCACCAGGTTGTACTTGTAGTCGCCCAGCTTGCCGCTGCCCGAGTCGGATGCCATTTCGCCTGGTCTTTCACTAGGTTGGGAAGAACAATCGTATCGAGGAGCTGTCATGACAACACCCAGCACCGAGCATCCCGTTTCCCCCAACACGATCAGCGTCCTTGCGCTGCACCGGGGCCAGCTGATCGCCGTGTCCGTGATCGGCATCATTCTCGGACTGATCGGCCTGTTCCTACCGACGTTCGCGCTTCTATTCGTGGCAATCGTGTTCGGGATCTTCCTGGTCGCGTCCGGTATTTTCCGGTTCAACGCCGCGCTTCTGACCCACAGCCTTCCTGCGGGCATCCGCTGGCTGAGCGCTCTGCTGGGACTGCTCATCGTCGTGGCGGGAGTGATCTGCCTCTCGGACCCGTTCGGCACACTCATCGTGCTGGCATACCTGATCGGTATCGGCTGGATCGCCGGCGGTATCTCCGACATCATGGCCGCGATTCAGGGCAGCGTTCGTCCTCGCTGGTTTGGCGGGGTCGCCGGTGCGATCTCGATCATCGCCGGAATCGTGATGTTCGTTCTGCCCGCGACCGGCATCACGACCTTCATCCTGATCGCGTCGATCCTGCTGCTGGTCGTCAGCGTCACGGCGCTGCTCAACATGCCCCGTACGGCAAAGGCCAAGGAAGAAGTGACGCCCATCATCACCAAGGTGGAGTAGGCGCCGGTCGCTCCCGGTTAGGCGTGCTTCACGCCGTGCGAGCGGGCCGCGCTCCGCGACGCGTTACGTTGCGCGTGACGCGCCTTGCGCTTCTCGATCGATGCCTCATCGAGCGCCTTGCTGCTCGGATTCAGGAACAACGCGAGCATCCGTACCCCGAACCCGAGAACGGCCGCTGGAATCGAGAACCACCAGATCAGTCCGATAGACCCGGCCATGGCCGGAGCATCGCCCGAGTAGAGCGTGTTCTGCCAGGCGACCGAGTACAGGCCGATGATGATGATCGTCAGCGCGGCCGACATGATCAGACGTGTCGGACCACGGCCGCGGAACAACATGACCGCGCCATCCGCGACGAACGATACGACGATCGGTAGAAGAATGCCGGCGAGCAGGAACCCGCCCAGATAGCCCCCCGGCGACGTCAACGAATCAACCATGGCTTTATCTCCCCCAGATAGATGCCTTGTGTGGTGAAACCCTACGGCGGGGGCAGAACGCCGCGCGCGCCCCCTAACGGGGGTATTTCGGCACGGTTCGGATGCGCGCCGGACAACGACGAGCGGCCCGCTGTCAACGGGCTCCCCAACCACACACGGCAGCACCTCTCGGTCGCTGCTGCACTACTTATTGGACTACGGCGCTGGCTTCACTTGCGAGGTATCGACTACGTGCACAGTGCTGGCACTGCTCACGTTCATCCCGATTACCCCGGCAACAAGGAACGCTGCGGCGGCTCCAACCACGACTCCAGCCGTGATCGATCCCACCCATTGCAGTGCTTTTGTTGCTGTGTTGCGTGACATCCATGTCGTGTTCTCTTCGCCTAACGCGTCCTCGGGGACAGAAATGTTGCCCTGTCCCACTGCGCGCGGCTGCCGTAAGGCCGCCATACTAATTCCCCCTAAAGATTTAGTCGCACTGCCATGTCTACAGGCTTTTCGGGCGTTGCGATGGCCCCCGTTTGCGGCGGAATGCACGGAGGTGCGACTCGAGCGAGTGCTCGTCAACGTCGGGGTTACCGCAGTCCCCGGCTTTCACGTCGAATAGCGGTCGACTTCAACCGGAGCGGGGCGGCCTACATGCCGAGGAAGGTCGGAAATTTGCCGCGAGAGGTTTGGCGCGCCACTCGTGCCACCGGCGAGTAAAGACCGAGATTGCGCTTGATCTTCTGACGAATCCTGCTCGGACGCGTGTAGCCCTCAAACTGCGAGATGCCAACACTGCGTCGGATGCGACGCTTCGCGGATGTGATTCCGAGTACTGTCTTCAAGGAGGGTCGCCGGTAGCGGAATAGTTTCATTACGAAGTCTTTCTACGCCAGCAGGGTCGACTCAAGCCAATTCTCGTCGACAACCGGGATGCCGTAGTCCCTGGCCTTCCGCGCCTTGCCCGAGAGCGAGTCGGGGTCTGCCGCGGCAACGACGCGTACCTTCTTCGTCACGCACGTCCATGACTGGTACCCGTGAGCCTCGATGATTTCGATCCATTCCTCGCGCGGCCGACGCATATCACCCGTTAGCACGACGAGGTCTCCTGGCTGAAGTGTGAACCGGGCCATCGGCGGTTGCGGTGAAAGCTGAATGGCCGCGCGCGGTTGCATGGCCGCGACGACGACTGAGTCAGGCAGGCCCAATAGCTTGCCGACTGTTGCGAGGTCCGCCACCTCGTCTGTCGTCAGCGTGCCATCAGCCCAGGCCAGGGCGACCAGATCCTCAAAGTATTGGGCGTGGAGACGCTCGCAGGTCTCGCGACTGATGCTGTGCGACTCCGCCAGCTCCACGAGGGAGTTCGCCTCGTGTGCCGAGATTCGTCGATCGATTAGCGCCTCGTCGAGCAGCGCCAGGTAGTTGACGTGGTCGGCAGGACCCGCGTACTCAGGAAGCTTGATGCTGATGCGCTGCAGGAAACTCGCCGGGTCCTGCGGTTGCCGCCCCCGCGGCATCCACTCGACGCCCGTGTCGGGTAGCTGCGGCCAGTCCGCGGCCGCGCTGGCGAGATGGTCGCTCCACGCCTTCCACATCGGCCGGTGGGCGATGTAGGCGCCTAGTAGTTGAGCGGTCGCGAACGCGTCGACGGATGCCCGGTGCGCTCCCTCGATCTCGATGTCGTAGGCCGCACAGCAGTCGGCGAGGGAACGTCCTGCCCCGGGAAGGAAGTCTCGGGCGAGCTGCATCGTGCACAGGCAGCGCTCTCGCAGATCGGCGATATAACCGATGCGCTCGAGTTCTTCGTAGAGAAAACGCGAATCGAAACTAGCGTTGTGCGCCACTAGAACCCTCCCAGACAGAAGCTCGATGAGTTTCGGTGCGATCTGGGCAAAGGTGGGTGCCTCCAAAACTTCGGACGCCTGGATGTGGTGGATCCGCTGGGCCCCGAGATCGCGCTGCGGGTTGACGAGGGTGTCCCATTGTCCGGTGATCTCGCCGCTCTCATCGACATGCACGACAGCGAGCTCGATGACTCGATCCTGAGCGGGGAACAGCCCCGTCGTCTCGAAGTCGAGCACCGCATATCCGGTCATGAGCGTCCTTTCAACTCGCATGGGTTGCGCCGAAGCTACACCCTCGCGCCGTGATCGCCGCAAAGGGGTCCAACGAGGGTGGAACGACCTGTTGACCGGTCCACAGGAAAGGCATAGCTTCGAAAGGGAGGCGCCCCCGCGTCTCGACTGGTCTCAATGGGGAGTAACCATGTTCCGTCGCCGTCTTGTTTTGCCCGCCGCGATCGCCGTCCTCGCGCTCGGTTCGATCGGGATCGGATCGGCAGGCGCATCCGCCGCTCCGGTCGCCGCCGGCGGGCCCGGCACGACCAGCCACCAGGACCAGTCCCGCAAGGACTGCGTCGGCACCGCTCGCAACACGACCTCGAAGATCTGGTTCACGGTAGCGAACGGCGTGCTGTCGGATGTCTACGCTCCGACCGTCGACGCGACGAACGTGGAGACAATGCAGTACATCGTCACCGACGGCTCGACCTTCACAGACCTACAGACGCGCGACATGACTTACACCGCCAAGTCCGACTCGACCGGGATGATGTGCACCGTCACATCCACCGCGAAGAACCACAGCTACAAGCTCGTCACCACCTACCTCACCGACCCGGCGCGCGACAGCGTCGTGGTCCACACCAGGTTCGAGCCAGCCACTCGTGCCGCGAGGAACGACAAGCTCTTTGTCCGGCTGGATGCCAACGCCGGCGGCAACGGCGGTGGCGGCTCCGCGAACGGTGGCGCGGACACCGCGGTCACTGATACCTCGACGGGCTCCCCCATCCCGATGAGCTTCGACACCAACACGGTGAGCCAGGCGAACCGCACGGCGTACGCGGTGCCGTCCTACATCGCACTGAAGGCCAGCAAGTCGTTCTCGAGCGTGAGCAGCGGCTTCGTCGGAACACCAAGCGACGGACTCGCCCAGCTGGATGCGAATCACTCGCTCGGCCCGGTCACTGATTCGGCTACCGCCGGCAACGTGGAGCAGACTGCGGGCATCCAGCTCGACAACAACCGCGAGACCACGCTCGCCCTCGGCTTCGGCACGACGCAAGCCGCAGCTGTGAAGACCGCGAAGGCGACGGCATCCTCAGCCGTGAATGGGATGGAGCGCACGTACACGAAGGCGTGGCAGAAGTACGACAACCAGCTCAACTCGCCGCACCTTGCCTCCGCAAACCTCAGCTCGAGTCAGCGGCACACCGCCGAGACCGACTACTACCAGTCCGCGAATGTCGTGAAGGCATCCGAGGACAAGACCTACCCGGGCGCGATCGTCGCCGGGCTCGATGCGCCGTGGGGCCAGTCGATCGCGGCGAATGATCCGGGCAACCTGTTCCAGCCCGGCTATAAAGAGGTCTTCGCGCGCGACCTCTATGAGGCGTGGACCGCGCTCTACACGGACGGCGATCTCGCGACCGCGAAGGACACCGTGCGTTACCTTCTCCTCCACAGCCAGCAGGCGAACGGTTCGCAGCCGCGCAACTCGCTGCTGGATGGAACGAAGGCCGCGGATGCGTTCAACGACCAGCTGGACGAGTCCGCATATCCGATTCTCATGGCCTGGCAGTCCGGTCTTGGTCCGGACAAAACGCTCTGGCCTCACGTCAAACTTGCCGCCGACTTCCTGGCCAGTCATGGTCCGAGCTTCGGTGTCGAGCGCTGGGAAGAACAGACGGGGTACTCCCCCTCGACCATTGCGGCCGAGATTGCGGGACTCGTCGCGGCGGCCAGTATCGCGAATGAGCATGGTGACGCAGCATCAGCTCGCGTCTGGCTCGCGACCGCCGACCAGTACCAGCGCTCGATCAAGACCTGGGGTGTGACGACGACGGGTCCGCTGTCGGCGTCGCCGTACTTCATCCGACTGTCGAAGACGGGCGACCCGAACGCCGCGATCAGCTACAACGTCGGCAACGGTGGTCCGACGCTCGACCAGCGGGCCGTCGTCGACAACGGTTTCCTCGAGTACGTGCGGCTGGGCATCCTGCCGGCGTCGGATCCGGTGGTCGCGAACTCGCTGAAGGTGACGGATGCGACGATCGAGAAGCAGACCGACAGCGGCCCGGGATGGCTGCGCTACAACGGCGACGGCTACGGCGACTGCCAGGTCGGCGCGGGCACATCGTGCACGACCGAGGGCGCGCCGTGGACGAATGGCGGAGCGAACACGGGCACCGGTCATCCGTGGCCCGTGCTCGGTGCGGAGCGCGCGCAGCAGGATCTGGTCACTGGCAACACCACGAGCGCAGCGAACGAGCTCGTGACGATCAACAAGGAGAACTCGGGCCCCGGTATCGTCCCGGAGCAGGTCTGGGACTACCCGGATGTCGCGCCCTCACCGTACGGCACCGACCCGACGCTCGCATCAATTGGTTTCACCAACGGCCAGGCGGATGGCTCGGCCTCGCCGCTGACATGGGGTTCGGCCTCGCAGGTGCGGCTGACCGCTGACCTCGGCGCTCGCACCACGGTGGAGCAGCCGTCGATCGTGCGCAACCGCTACGTGACGCACACGCAGGGAACGACTCCCCTGACGGTCACCGCTCCCGTCGATGGCACGGCCACGGGCGCGACGACGACCGTCACTGGAACTGCCGCGCCGCACGCTCGCATCGACATCGCGGATGTCGCGACCGACAACAACAGCGCGACGACGGTGACGTCCACGACGGCTTCAGCGACGGGCGCGTTCAGCGTGAACGTGACCTCAGCGGCGCAGACCAACGTGCTGGTGATCACGGCGACGGCACCGAATGGCGGCACCGCGCAGACGGTTCGTTCGGTGGTCTACGACGTGGTGAACGGCACACTGCTGTTCAGCCAGACAGACCCGACGGGCGACGACAACGGCCCGGGCACCTACCTGTACCCGACGTCCGGCGACTTCCACCCTGGGGCGTTCGACCTGACCGCGTTCCAGGTCTACGACACCGGTTCGACCGTGACGTTCCGTGTGCAGACGGCGGTCCTGACGCCGACGTTCGGTTCGACGAACGGCGCCCAGCTCGTGGACGTGTATGTCTCGGGACCTGGCGGTGCGACTTCGACCGCCGCCTCGTATCCCTCGATGAACTACACGACGGCAACTCCCTGGTCGCGGCTGATCGAGGTGCAGGGATTCGGCGGCAGCTACATGCACGATGCAACTGGCGCGACCGCCGGCTCGGTCTCGGTGAGCGCGAACCAGGTGTCCCGCTACATCACCTTCAGCGTCGACAAGACCGCGCTCGGTGGTGCTCCGACGACGGGTTGGTCGTTCGCGGTGGTCCTCACCGGCCAGGACGGCACCCATGGAACCGACCAGACCCGCGGCTTCGCGTCGACGCCGCAGGCGTATGCGTTCGGGGTGTGCGCGGTGGGTGGTTCTGCGGCGATCTGCTCGGCCGATCCGAACACGGTGCCGAAGGTGATGGACGCGTTGACGCCGAGCGGGGTGGGCCAGGCAACGGAGCTGGGGACGGTGCCGGTCGTGTTGCAAGCGGTAGAGATCAACTAGCCATCGGCGGCGGGGCGACGCCTCTGAGCCGGAATGAATTCATTCAGGTATTTGCGCAGTGCGGGATCGCAGGCGTACACATAGGTACCCCGGATTCCACGGGTCAGCAATTCTGCATAGATATTGGCGATGAAGGTGAGCAAGTCATCGTCGGTGTAGGTCTTCCCGAGGACATTGTTGTTCTGCTTCCCGGCGGTATCGAAGTACGAAGCGCGATCAACAATCAACCGACCTGCATCGGCGTCATAGCGCAGGTCCGGTCCGATAATTACTCCGGCGTAGTTGAGGTCGTAGCCCTGAACCGTGTGAATCGACCCAACCTCGTCAAGAGATCCTTTTGAAGCGATCCAGTCGGTTTGGGTTCCGTTCCAGCGCAACCGAAGCCCATCGAGTTCGATGTCGTAAGCCGTCTTGTCATTCTTGGTTTTCCACTCCCAGGCAAATCCCGCGACCATTCGAGCAAGACCGAACTCGGCGTCGCGAAGCCCGATCTCGTCTCTCATCGCCGAAAGACTGTCAAAGAGGTGGAAGTCGTACTTTTCGAACTCTTCTCGAACAGGCGGGGACGCACCGAGTGGTGGCACAACTCCCAGCAGGCGCCGGATGTAGTCGACGTAGTTCGCCCCGCCACGGACGCGCATCTGGGAGATAAGCGAGTAGTGACGATGGCGCTGGGTGGCCTCTGCAACAAGTTCGTTCAGAAGTTCGGTCGGGACATCGGCCGGCCGCACGCTCTGAGCGACGTCGAGCAAGAAGATCTGGTGCCTGCTCTTGGTACGAATCCAATCCAGTTGCGTCTTGCTGATGTCATTGGACCCGAAGAGTTTCTCGGTGATTTGACGAAACTTCTGATTCTGGACTCCGGAAGGCTGGTTCGCTCGCTGGTTCAGTCGATGGGCCTCATCCACAACAAGCAGATCGAAAGTCTCGGTTGACTGGCCGACTTCGAACGCGGTCATGACCATGTCGGCGCGCAGCCCCGGTGTCTTCCGGAAGACCTTCTTGATCGACTCACGAAGTGATTGCTGTGGAACTACGAGACCAACTCGAGCAGTCGCGAGCAGCTCTCGATATTCAGGAGCAAAGAACTCGGAGAACAAAGTGTCGCTGTCGAGATCCTCAACATCGGTCGCTCGCTTGATATCCGCGAGCAGCTTCAGAAGGTAGATCGCCACGACAGTTTTGCCAGTGCCGGGATCACCTTGGACCACAATCGTGCTGCCCGCGCCGCTGGAGAGATCCGCGAACAGTCCCTCGAGAATGTCCTCGACTGCAGCCGCTTGGTCCTGGGTCAACGCCTTGAACGGTGACAGCTTGAAGAGGTCACTGTTTTCGATCTCCGGGACGGTGCGGCTAAAGATTCCATTTCGCTTGAGCTCGTCGAAGACCTCGCGAAATTGCATTTGGTACTGCTCGCGGTCGAAGTAGTTGGCGTCGACGATTCCATCATTGCGATTCAGAACACGATGGGACCCGTCACCCGCGATCAGCCGGATGAGATACGACTCGAGGTCGAGGCAGACCGACTTATTGAAGCGGTCGTCCACGATTACATGGATGGTGGAAAGGTGTTTCTTCTCATCTGACTCGAGATGCTGGCGCATACGGGCTGCCGCGTTGAGCGACTCGCCAACATAGACATCGCCAGTGATACCTGCCGTTTTCGTCGCGGGCGCGGAATCACCGTCGAGGACATACACGACTGGCCAATTCGAATAGTGACGATCACGGGGAGCCCAGTTTTCAACCGCGCTCTTGCTGAACTCGACGCGCTCGATTTCAAAGGGAGTCATATTTCGCGCTGCGGCCGCGCGCCTTGTCGATCGGGTATTTCGCGCGGGTCAGCGCAAGTTTGTCGCGAACGATCTGACCTGGGTCAACTCCAAGCCGATCAGCCAGAAGAAGGCAGTAGGTCAGCACGTCGGCGAGCTCCTCTTCGACTCGGCCCTGATCGGCGTTGTCGTCCCACTGAAAGCATTCGAGGAGTTCGGCCGCCTCAATTGAGATGCTCTTTGCGAGATTCGCGGGCGCGTGGAACTGGGCCCATTCTCGTTCTGCGACGAACACCCGGAGCTCGTCGAGTAGTGACTTGTCCGCCATCAGGTCAAGGTAGCAGCCAAGACGAATTCACCGCGACGCTTTGCCGGTGACCCGGCTTCGATTCCGTCAACCGCGCGACCGAATCCGCCGCGGCCGCACCAACTCATGACTCCCCCGGACCAGATCCTCAACCAGGTCATCCGGAACCCCACCCGACAGGTCGACCGTGATCCAGTGCTTCTTGTTGAGGTGGTAGCCCGGCGTGATCTGCGGGAACTCTTCACGCAGCGAGATGCTGTCCTCGGGGTCGACCTTGAGCGAGACCTTCAGCGGAACACCATCCATCGCGGACAGCGCGAAAATCTTGCCGTTTCCGCTGACCTTGAAGACCGACGTCTCCTCGCCGAAAGGGAACGACTCGAACGCTTGCTCCAGCGAGAGACAGAAGTCGCGCAACTCGGCCGGAGTCATGGCACCACCCTAGCGACGCTCGGTCTCGACACGCTCGACCCGAGAGGGGAGCTCGACCCGAGATTGCGCGAAACGCAAGGCCTAGTCAAGCCGAGTGCCGAAGGCGTTAGCTGAAGCGATAGTCACCCGAGGAGACCCCCATGACTCAAAGCAGCGACGCCGAGTTCGAGACAATCATCCACAGCGACGAGACGCACATCTCATCCCTGGAATCGGATGACGTCAAGCACCTTCGCGAAGAGCTTGCGCCCGCCCACGCCACCGAGGTCGGGGAATTGCCCGTGCAGTCGAACGGTTGACCCATACATGAGCGACACAATCACGATGTATGGCGCGGACTGGTGCAGCGACTGCCGCCGGTCCAAGAAGCTTCTCGACAGCATGGGAGTCGACTACACGTACGTCGACGTCGAACGCATCGAGAGCGCCGCCGACGAGGCCCGCGCGATCAGCGGCCGCACCAACATCCCCGTCGTCGCGTTCTCCGACGGCACCCACTTCGTCGAGCCGAGCGACGCCGAACTGCGCGCAAAGGTCGAGGCACTCCAGGCGGCTTAGGCTGGCCGGATGACCACCGTCCTGCTCACCGGCTTCGAGCCGTTCGCGGGCGCCGCGAGCAACTCCTCGTGGGATGCGGTCGAACGCGCTGCCGAGACCTGGACGGGCGAGGCCGAACTCGTAATCGAGCTGCTGCCGGTGACGTTTGCCGGGGCATCCAGTTCTATGCGCGAACTGATCACGCGCCACTCCCCCGACCTGGTCATCGGTGTCGGGCTGGCGGATGGTCGAGACGCCGTCACGCCCGAGCGCGTTGCGATCAACGTCGAGGATGCGCGGATCCCGGACAACGCGGGCGACCAGCCCGTCGACCGGCTGGTCAACGCGGACGGGCCCGCCGCCTACTTCACGCGCCTGCCGGTGAAAGAGATCGCGGAGGCTGTCCGTGAGTCGGGCATCCCGAGCCAGGTATCGGACACCGCCGGGACGTACGTGTGCAACTCGCTGATGTACGGGGCGCTGCGAGCGGTCGAGGGGACGGATGTGATGGCCGGGTTCATTCACGTGCCGTGCTCGCGCGAGTTGGCGGCTGGAACGTCGAACCCGTGGCTCGAGGTTGAGGATATTGCGCGGGCGTTGAGCATTGCGGTTGAAGTATCGCTGACGGCACTCGGGCGGTAACGGCGGTTTCGATACGCGTGCTGCTTCGCAGCGCGCTACTCAACCAACAACAGGCGTCGCTTTGCAGCGACCTGCTCAGGCAACGACAGAGGTCAAGGGGTTGTTGCGGGGTGGCGAGCGGCGTTGGGTGGAGGTATGAGCAACGACGACAACAAGTATCGAGAAACCGCCGAAGCGGACGTCGCATCCGTCGAAGTCGGTGACACCCCCAGCGACGTCGAGTCGAAAGTCATCGGACTGACCCACATCTCCGGGCAGCCATCGCACAACGCGGCCGAAGGCGAGAAGTCGGCCGACACGGTCGAGGGATCGTAGGACGCCATGGCCATCAACGAACCGAACCGGCACACCTACTCATCCTCCGACTCCGCCGACGAGACCGCTGAGGAACTCAAGTCCAGCGAGCAGATCGTCAGCGAAGACGCCGCCAAGGACGATGACGACGAGACGAAGGATAAATCGTGAGCATGAACGGGGACGACGAGATCGAGTCCGTCAACAACAACGAAGTCGAGGCCGTGCGAACGCC